>NZ_JAPVZF010000001.1:0-300000 GCF_041432195.1 Streptococcus sp. 27098_8_23
ACGGCGACACAGAACATGTTTATGAGAAGGTTAAGACCAGTCACAAGGATAAGGAAGGGAATGATATTCCAGGACATCCAACCGAAGACGGCCAACAACCTAAGAAAGATATCCCAGGTTACCGCTTCGTAGAGACTAAGAAACTTCCAAACGGCGACACAGAACACGTTTATGAGAAGGTTAAGACTAGTCATAAGGATAAGGAAGGCAATGAAATTCCAGGATATCCAACCGAAGACGGTGAACAACCTAAGAAAGATATTCCAGGCTACCGCTTCGTAGAGACTAAGAAACTTCCAAACGGCGACACAGAACATGTCTACGAAAAAGTTGTTACTGCCCCTCAACAAAAGCCGACTGAGCAATCTCCAACTACTAAAGCAACCAAAGAATTACCTAATACTGGTACGGAAGATCATGCAGCTTTGGCAGCTCTAGGAGTACTTGGTTTGATGAGCGGATTTGGACTTGTGTCTCGCAAGAAAAAAGAAGACTAATTCTATACTCGAGATTCTAAGTAGTATCCATTAGTTTCTGAAACAAAAAACCAACTAATCGTTAGATTAGTTGGTTTTTGTCTATTCTCGATTTTTCCAAGCTTGGTAGCGAGTGTCAATCAAGAGTTGGGTTAAGCGCCCCATGGTTTCTCTTTCTTCGGGAGTGAGGGATTGGGCTTGGACAAAGAGATGGTGAATGTGTTCAATGACCTTGAAGGAAGAAAGGTCGTTGATAGAAGAGATGCCTGCATCGAGAATGATTCCAAAAAAGAGGTCAAAGTAGAGCTGCAGTTCCGTATCAGGGACCGTCTCAACCCATTCCTTGAAGGTAGTATCAACTTGCTGGCTGTCACTATTGGTCTCGTCTAGTTGGACAAAGTGTTTGTCTTCAACCTGCCAACTAAAGGTGTCATGCTGGGCAAGACCACCCAAGGCAGTGCTTCGAACGACGATTTTTTTATCAGGAATTTCCAGCATCATCCCGATGATAGACCCTTGTGGGACAAATACTTTCGTTCTTTCCATCATGTTTTGATAGCCAGCTGTTTCGGTTAGTTCCTTGTGAAGTCCAGGGGCATCAAAAGTATAGACAGAGATAATGTTTTTCTGCAAGTTTGGATCAAGTTGACTGGCAGCATAGACAGCTAGATTGCCCCCTTTTGAGTGTCCTGCTAGGATAACCTTTTGGTTGGGGTGTTGAGCAAAAAAATTCTCTAAATACTGGAGGGCGTGTTTTTGAGCTGGGATTTCCTTCATATAGGTCATATGGAAATCTTCTTTCCAACCGATGATACTATCATCCGTCCCACGAAAAACAAGCAAATAGGTATCGAGACTGATACCATAAGTCATGGCTGCAAACTGTTTTTGCAATTCAGGATCGATATCGTTGATAAAGTCTGAGAGCTTGCAATTTTTAAAGCGTTTGTGTTGAGCAAGCTGATCTAACAATTGAAGACGGTTCTTATTGGTCAGAATAGTCGTGCCTCTAGGGATTTGAGATGCAAGATCTATGAGACGCTTTGGTTCTTGGGTGACTACATTATCAAAAGCAAGGTAGGTTAATTCGGTCAAGGCAAGAACATCTAACTCGTTCACGGGGAGGTCATAAAAGGAATCGTATGCTACATCATTTAAGTAGTCAAAAATATTGGCCATAAAAGCTCCTTTCTCTATGTTTATCCTACCACATTTACATAGAATTAGCTAGTAGGCTTGTTTAGCCGCTCTACATAATGACCTAGTAGTTAGGGTTTGATTCAGATATAGAGAAGACAGATTGCTTTTATTTCAACCCCCTAAACGAGCTTACTTGTATGTTTTTGCTATCAATCCCATTTTCCTTTAAAAAATTCTTCATCTCATTTACATCATCAGGCTGACCTGTGATGAGATAGTTGGCTTGATTGCCGTATTCATCAATAGCACGTTTTAAAAATTCTTGACTTTGAGAAAGTTCATCGCTAGTTTTATAAGTAAAATTCGGTGTTTTTTGAGCCAGTTCTTTCATCTCATTATCGAAAATAGTAACTCCTTTGTCAAAATGGCTGAGAATAATCGGACATTTACCAGCCCATTCTTTGATAAGGGGGCGTAGAGCAGAAATGCCGACATCAGATGCAAAGCAAACTAGTAGCTTACTCGTATCTTTAACAGTCAAAGAGGAAT
Organism: Streptococcus sp. 27098_8_23; assembly: GCF_041432195.1. Lineage (GTDB taxonomy): Bacteria > Bacillota > Bacilli > Lactobacillales > Streptococcaceae > Streptococcus. Next base: position 2,166 of record NZ_JAPVZF010000001.1, read on the forward strand.
CCAGCCAACTCATCTCAATCTCACTGCCAGCCGGTAAATGTGTAAAGGTGTTCTTAAAGTTGCTACCACTATTATGAGTCAAGATGAGAATTTCATCTTCATCAGGTGTGGAGGCAATGGTTAGCCATCGACTGGTCTGCTCTCCCTTAGCTTCATATTTACTAGCAGTAGACGAGGTATCAGGGAGTGTAAACTTAGCATAAGCCCCAGCTTTCCAGATTTGCTGACTCGGTTTTGTGATATGAATTAAATATAAATCTCCGCTGGGGTTTTCGATGGATTTTATTGATAATGTCTGGCTTCGTCCAAGATAAGCGACGGCACCCCAAGTTATAAGGGCTAGTAATCCAAGTGTTGATAGAATGATAATAAACATTTTTTTACCTCTTTTCATTTTTTATGACTCCTAATTTTAATCAATGAATGAACGCAAAATTAATTCATTCATACATTTCCAAAAAATAAAGAAAACCATTTTCTTTATTTTAGAACTCCTTTTATGAAGTTGGTTGCAAGTATTTCGACAGTTTTGCCAATATCTGGAAAATCTTTTTCCGTGATATGCATATCCATGTAGTAAAATAGGTTGTAAACTTGTAAAATCTCTTGAATCTTTTCTGGAGAATACCCCTCAGCCTGCATACGGTTTGTAAAAGTTTTTACTAGAAACTGATGAAATGGATTTGCGACTTTGCCCTCTTCTGAGGAATAGTAGCTATGCAAGTCATCGGCTATGGCAGGATTGTACCATTCTGCAAGGATTTTATTGGAAGAAACGAGTGCTCTGGACTGAGCAAAGAGTTGACTAATAAGATCAATCATATCAATTTCCCAATCCAGTTCTTCGATCATAGTTTGGCGAACACGGTTGTTTTCATCTATATAGATGTCTAGAAAAATGGCTTCTTTACTCTCGTAATAGTTATAAAAAGAGCCTACTGCCATACCAGCTTGTCTAGCAATTTCTGAAATTCCTGTTGCCTTGTAACCTTTTTTCGAAAAAACTTCATAGGCTGCTGTCTTTAAAGATTGTTTTTTGTCCAATATGATTTAACCTCCTTTGTTCCATGAATGAATAAATAAATCTGTTCATTCATATTCTAACAAATCATGGCTAGCTTGTCAATAAGAAGGCTAGATCTATTAAATAAGTTAAAGAAATGCTAACTAAATGAGCACAAAAAGGAAAATATAGGATAAGGCTGGAACTATAATTAAAAATAAGGTATGATATCAGTGGGAATATTCTCTATTTAGCATCTGTTTTCTGATCTGGATTTGGGAAATAGGCTGCTAAACAGTATGAGATACTGATCCGTAAATCTGATATGAAGGGTTTTGATACTTTGAGAAATAACAAAGGAGGAGCGCATGCACAAGATTTTACTAGTAGAAGATGACCAAGTTATTCGGCAACAAGTGGGGAAACTGCTCTCTGAGTGGGGTTTTGAGGTCGTTTTGGTAGAAGATTTTATGGAAGTATTGAGCCTTTTTGTTCAGTCAGAACCTCATTTGGTCCTCATGGATATTGGTCTGCCACTCTTTAATGGTTATCACTGGTGCCAGGAGATTCGTAAAATTTCCAAGGTACCTATCATGTTTCTCTCTTCGAGAGATCAAGCGATGGATATCGTCATGGCGATCAATATGGGGGCAGATGACTTTGTGACCAAGCCTTTTGACCAGCAGGTGCTCCTTGCCAAGGTTCAAGGCTTGTTGCGCCGTTCCTATGAGTTTGGGCGGGATGAAAGTTTGCTAGAGTATGCAGGTGTGATTCTCAATACCAAGTCTATGGATCTGCACTATCAGGGTGAAGTCCTGAGCTTGACCAAGAATGAATTTCAAATTTTGCGGGTCTTGTTTGAACATGCTGGCAATATCGTAGCGCGTGATGACTTGATGAGAGAACTCTGGAATAGCGACTTTTTCATCGATGACAATACCTTGTCTGTCAACGTTGCTCGCTTGCGCAAAAAGTTGGAGGAGCAAGGTTTAGCAGGTTTTATCGAAACCAAGAAAGGGATAGGATACGGACTGAAACATGCTTGATTGGAAATCATTTTTTCTAGCCTATCTGCGTTCTCGCAGTCGCATCTTTGTCTATATTTTTTCATTAGGCTTTCTCGTCCTTCTCTTTCAGTTTTTATTTGCTAGTCTAGGAACTTATTTTCTTTATTTCTTTCTACTCAGTAGTTTTTTGACCTTCTTATTTTTGGCTTGGGATATTTTTGCAGAAGCTCAGGTTTACCGGCAGGAAGTACTCTATGCTGAGAGAGACCCCAAGTCTCCTCTGGAATGTGCGCTAGTAGAAAAACTCGAAGAGCGTGAGTCTGAATTGTATCAAAAGAAGTCGGAAGCGCAGAGCAAGCTGACGGATTTGCTTGATTACTACACCTTATGGGTTCACCAGATCAAGACGCCCATTGCGGCTAGTCGCCTTTTAGTAGCAGAAGTCTCTGATCGGGAGGTCAAGCAGCAACTGGAACAGGAAATTTTCAAGATTGACTCCTATACCAACCTGGTTTTGCAGTACCTGCGTTTAGAGAGTTTTCACGATGATTTGGTCTTTGAACAGGTTCAAGTGGAGGACTTGGTCAAGGAGATGGTTCGTAAGTACGCACTTTTCTTTATCCAAAAGGGACTGACGGTCAACCTCCATGACCTTGACAAAATTATCGTGACCGATAAGAAGTGGTTGTTGGTCGTCATTGAACAAATCCTTTCAAACAGCCTCAAATACACCAAGGAAGGTGGCCTAGAGATTTATATGGAAGGCCAGGAGCTCTGTATCAAGGATACGGGGATTGGGATAAAAAACAGTGATGTCCTCCGAGTCTTTGAACGTGGTTTTTCAGGCTACAATGGCCGTTTGACCCAGCAATCATCTGGACTTGGCCTCTATCTATCTAAGAAAATTTCTGAAGAGCTGGGCCACCAGATTCGTATCGAGTCTGAGGTTGGGATAGGAACAACCGTTCGCATCAAATTCGCTGAAGTAAAGCTCGTTATCGAGTAAACATAGATGATAAAAAGCCTCCGATTGGGGTGCTTTATTATGAAATTGAGTTATGAAGATAAAGTTCAAATCTATGAACTAAGAAAACAAGGATATAGCTTAGAGATGTTTTACGGTTATGAGAAGCACTTTAGGTCTTTAGAAGACCTTGAGCAATCTATTGTAGACTACATTGATTACTACAATAATAAACGAATTAAAGTCAAACTAAAAGGACTTAGCCCTGTGCAATACAGAACTAAATCCTTTACTTAAATAATTTGTCTACCTATTTGAAGTTAGTTCCACTCAACACCCCTTTATTATTCTTTCTTAAATAGTTTATCAGCTAAAAAAACAGCATTTAGTACTCTAGGAAATCCAACGTAAGGGATGCATTGTAAAAAGCATTCTATAATCTTTTCGGGGGTTAAGCCAACATTTAAAGCAGCTTGAATATGTACTTCCAGCTGTACTTCACAACCTCCCTGCGTCAAAAGGCTAGCAAGAGTGACGATTTCTCGCTCCTGTAGATTCAGTCCTTCACGACTATAGATATCGCCAAAAGCAAATTCTACAATATAGTCTCCTAGATCTGGCGCTATTTCTTTCAGAGAGGAAATGACCTGCTCACCGCCCTCACCATCAATCTGATTGAGTCTTTCCAATCCACGTTCAAATCGTTTGTTTTTCATTTGCATTTACCTCCTTAAACGATTACAATGTAATTATAAAACTTAGACCATACTCTAAGTCAAGAAATTAAAGGAGTTTTTTTATGAAAATCGGTCTTTTTGCCCAAAAAGTGAATTTATCAGCGCATACACTCCGATACTACGAAAAACGAGGATTGATTAAAGTTGATAGAGATCAAAGCGGTCAGCGTTCCTACGACGAAAACGATCTTGCCTGGGTTCAGTTTATTCAACGTTTAAAAGATACGGGTATGCATTTGAAAGATATTCAGAGATATGCTGACTTGCGTTACCAGGGTTATAGTAGCCTAAAAGAACGCTTAGAAATGCTGCAGAAGCACCGCAGCTTTGTTAAAGAACAAATTAAAAATTGGCAAATCTCACTAAAAAAATTAGATAATAAAATTGAATGGTATCAAGCAGAGATTAGGAATCTTTCCAAATAGTCAATAAACGAAACCCGAGCCAATTGGCTCGGGTTTCGTCGCTATCTAATAAATTCTATTTCTCAACGCGTGATTTGTTGGCGATATCAGCAAGGATAGCTTGGACAAAGTCATCAACTGAGACAGTTTGTGTTTCCTTTTGTCCATAGCGACGAACATTGACTGTTCCGTCTTCCATTTCCTTATCCCCAACGATCAATTGGTAAGGAATCTTGCTAGTTTGAGAAGCACGGATCTTGAACTGCATTTTTTCGTTGCGCTCATCTACATCTGCACGGACACCGCGGTCACGGAGTTTCTTAGCCACTTCCCATGCGTAGTCTACGTGTTTTTCGTTAGAAACTGGGATGAGAGTTACTTGGTGTGGTGCAAGCCATGTTGGGAAGGCACCTTTGTAGTTCTCAATCAAGATAGCTGTGAAGCGTTCCATAGTTGAAATAACTCCACGGTGGATCATAACTGGACGGTGTTCTTCACCATCAGCCCCGATGTATTTGAGGTCAAAACGTTCTGGAAGCAAGAAGTCAAGCTGGATAGTCGAAAGGGTTTCTTCTTTTCCGAGAGCTGTCTTAACTTGGATATCCAATTTTGGTCCGTAGAAGGCTGCCTCACCTTCAGCTTCAAAGTAGTCAACGCCCATTTCATCAAGGGCTGCACGAAGCATGGTTTGGGCATTTTCCCACATCTCATCGTTGTCAAAGTACTTGTGAGTATCTTGAGGGTCACGAAGAGAGAGACGGAAGCGGTATTCAGTCAAGTTGAAGTCTTCATAAACATCGATAATCAACTGAAGGGCACGTTGGAATTCTTCTTGGATTTGTTCTGGAGTAACGAAGAGGTGACCGTCGTTGAGTGACATTTCACGCACACGTTGAAGACCAGTGAGGGCACCAGATTTCTCGTAGCGGTGCATCATACCGATTTCAGCGATACGGATTGGCAATTCACGGTAGGAGTGAACATGGTGTTTGAAGACTTGGATGTGGTGTGGACAGTTCATTGGACGAAGAACAAATTCTTCCCCGTCACCCATGTCCATGGTTGGGAACATGTCTTCTTGGTAATGATCCCAGTGACCAGAAGTCTTGTAAAGCTCAACAGAAGCAAGTGGTGGAGTGTAAACGTGTTGATAGCCAGAAGCCAGCTCCTTGTCGACAATGTAGCGTTCCAATTCACGACGGATAGTCGCACCGTTTGGCAACCAGAATGGAAGTCCTTGACCAACTTCTTGTGAAATCATGAAGAGGTCAAGCTCTTTTCCAAGTTTACGGTGGTCACGTTCTTTAGCTTCTTCACGCATTTGAAGGTAGTTTTTCAAGTCTTTCTTGTCAAACCAAGCTGTACCGTAAATCCGTTGCATCATCGCGTTGTTGCTATTTCCACGCCAGTAAGCACCTGCTACATGAAGAAGGTGGAAGATTTGGATACGGCCTGTTGATGGGACGTGAGGTCCACGGCAAAGGTCCACGTATTCCCCCTGACGGTAGATAGTCAAACCGCCTTCGTCCTCAGAGTGTTCTTCGATCAATTCCAACTTGTAAGGGTCGTTCTTGAAGATTTCACGCGCCTCGTCTTTAGTGACTTCCTCACGAATAGATGGGAAGTTTTCTTTGACGATTTTTTTCATTTCTTCTTCGATACGAGGAAGATCTTCGTTGGAGATTTGACCAGCTTGATTGTCCGTATCGTAGTAGAAGCCATCTTCAATAGCTGGACCAACTCCCAAGTGAATATCAGGGAAAAGGCGACGAGCTGCTTGGGCAAACAAGTGGGCAGCTGAGTGACGCAAGATTGGAAGGGCATCTTCGTGATCAGGTGTCACGATTTCGATGCTTCCATCTTCAGTGATAGCACGAGTCGTGTCGATGAGTTTGCCGTTGAATTTACCAGCCAAGGCTTTTTTAGCTAGGGAATTGCTGATAGATTGGGCAATTTCAAAAGTAGTAACGCCAGATTCGAATTCACGAACAGCGCCATCTGGGAAAGTAATCTTAATCATGGTTTTCTCCTTAAATATTTATTCTATTTTTGTTGGACAATTTTAAGAGCCGAGCAACTTCTTCCGCAGTCTGATTCTCTGATTGACTACCATCTGTTACGAGGCTAGGATAGCCTAATCTCACCGCTTCCTTACGAACCATTTGAGCAAAAAGAATGTCTCGTTGCATCCAGTTTTCAAAAGCTTGCTCGGGGTTGGTTGTACCCTCTAAGACATAAGGAACCCATTCTCTCTGTATATAATGCTTTTTTTGAAAATCAGCTGTCGGAGTCAAGCATAGATAGGAAGATGCTGGACATTCAAGCTTCTTTACCAAGTGAGGCAAAAGTCCTGCTCCCTCCACCAAGAGAGGTCTGTTTTGATTCTTTATCAAGTAAGATTTTACATAAGGAAAAATCTCTTCATAAAAGCGCCATTCTTCATCTGCCATCTCTTCTGGATTTCTCATCCAGATTTGTTCTGGATTTCTATCCTGCCTAAGAAGGCAAATTGGCTGTGAGTCTTCACTTGCTTGACTCATCATCTTTTCTACCAAATCATCCAGTTTGATATGAAGTAGTTGATACTGTCTAGCAAGAAGTGAGGCAATTGTTGACTTTCCACTGCAAGGCGATCCGCCAATCATATAAAGCATCATTCTTCCTCCTTCTGACAAAACAAAAAACGACATCCTAAAAGGACGTCGCAACGTGGTTCCACCTTCATTCATGTTCCTCAAAAAAGAGGGACACCTCTGATTGGCTTTAACGTAGCCACCGTTTTATGTTTGCATAAAAGTCAGTAGAGTAGTATCAGTTTAGGCTTTCTATGCGTTTCCAGCAACCACGCACTCTCTAGTAGAAAGGGACTAAGTGACTTGTCTCTATGCATTATTATAGCATGATTGCGAGAATTTTCAAGGTTTTTGTATAATTTTTTTATTTTTCTCTCGCTGGAAGACATGCTTGATCCCCACACCAGCAGCCAACCCAAGTAGGGCAAAGAGTTCATAGGCTAGGAAGTAAAGTAGGATGAACTCACCAAAGGTGATGATGGTAAAGCAATAGAGCAGACCAATACCGAGTAGCCACCAAAGTGAGAAATGAAATCGATAGCTATAAAGTAGCGATACGATAAAGGTTACCAGAGGTGAAAAGAGGATGATGTTGTAAATGTACAGTCCCTTCAGTGTATATGGGTCAGAGATGAGTAGTGAGAATAGCTCATAGAGTGGCCAGTAAAAAAAGAAAGTAATAAGGTAGTATGGGATATACTTAAGATAATTCCGCATGGCAATAGTCCTCCAATCTGGAAAAAAATGAGAGATATTGTAGACCACATAATCCTAAATGAAGGGGAAATCTCTACTTATATTATAGCACGATTTAAAAGCTCTTACAATTTAATCCAGTGATCAGTGATAGTGATCTTTTCGAGTGTTTTCTGTTATAATACTAACAGAAGAACTAAGAGAGTAAGGAGAAAGAATGACCAAAATAGCAGTTCTTTCAGACATACATGGAAATACGACAGCTTTGGAAGCTGTTCTGGCTGATGCAAGAGCGGCAGAGGTAGATGAGTACTGGCTTTTAGGGGATATTCTGATGCCAGGGACAGGACGTAGAAGGATCTTGGACCTCTTAGCTAGCTTGCCTATTACAGTAAGAGTTCTGGGAAATTGGGAGAATAGTCTCTGGCGAGGTCTGCATCGCAAGTTAGATCCTACAATAGCGAGTCATCGTTATCTCCTGCGTCAAAGTCAGTACATCTTAGAGGAGGTCAGCCCTGAAGAAATCGAAGACCTCAATAATCAACCCATGCAAGTTCATCGTCAGTTTGGTGATTTGATGGTGGGAATCACACACCATCTCCCTGATAAAAACTGGGGTAGAGAGTTGATTCATACGGGAAAACAAGAAGATTTTGATAGATTGGTGACGGAGCCACATGCTTCTATTGCAGTGTATGGCCATATCCACCAACAGTTTCTTCGTTACGGAAGTGATGGACAGTTGATTCTTAATCCAGGTTCCATTGGACAACCTTTCTTTCTAGATGCGAAGTTGCGTAAGGACCTGCGGGCCCAGTATATGATCTTAGAGTTTGATGAGGCAGGTTTGTCTGATGTTGATTTTCGTCGTGTGGATTATGATGTGGAAACTGAATTGCAGTTGGCTAAAGATTTGAAGCTCCCCTATTTCCAGGTCTACTATGAAAGTTTGGTAAATGGGATTCACCATACTCATAACCACGAATTGTTAGGTCAGATTAGTGAACAAGAAGGTTATGATCAGGATGTTGAGCTTTGGATGGAAAGAGACAAGAAAGATTGGTTTTAAGAGGACTTCTAGCTAGAAAACAGATAGTCTAGGAACTGTTGTTTTCCGATAAGTCGAACTGGATACGAATTGACGGCTTCTCAAATTTATGTTAGAATAACGGAATATAACTAATTTGAATCTCATACTAATTGATATTCAAAATAAGAGGAGACAGATAATGAAACCAGAAGAGTTACACGCTATTGCCTCGGAGTTGGGCTTGCAATTTGACGAAGATTCGCGTAGTATTTATGGCACGCAGTCAGGTTATTTACTTTTCCTGCAAGAAACTGATGTGAAAAATCAGTTTCGACTTTGTGTCAGTGTGAGTTTGAATGGCAATCCTGCGGATTCAGAAGAAAATGAATTGGTTTGGGATGAGTTTAAGAGTGAATCTCTTCCAAACTTGTCGACCTTGTCTATCAACCAGTACCTTGTTTCTTTTGTCGTAAAAGGTGCCATGCGCAAATCAAAAACAATTGAAAAGTTACAGACGCTCATAACAGACCTCGTTGCATTCCTTGAAACCCATCATTTCGTCCAAGTCTGTGCCTACAGTGGTCAGGAGGGTCCTGTTGGTCTCTATCAATTAGGTGATTCAATTTTCCTTATCAATGAGGAAAGCTATCAATTGCTGAAGAGCAATCTTCAGATTGAGGTGGATTCTTATCAAAATCAAAAGGAAAATGTTCTTCTTGGAGCAGTTGGTGCGTTGCTTGGAGCCTTGATTGGTGGAGCAGTTGCTCTATTTATCGCTCGTCTAGGTTATGTAGCTATGGTAGCGGGGATTGTTCTGGGGATTTGTACCATTAAAGGATATGAAATCCTTGGAAGAAAGATATCTCGAAAGGGGATTGTAATTTCCTCTATTTGGATGGTGATTACTGTCTTTCTAGTGAATCAAATTGATTTGGCGATGGAAGTCGTTTCCAAACTAGGGGTTGAGTTTGCCTTTGCTTTCCGAGCCGTGAATGAATTAATCTTTAACGGTGATTTCCCAAAAAATTATTTTTATAATCTAGCTATGTTAGCTGTGTTTACCTTAGTTGGTGCTGGGGCGTCTATCAGCTCGGTTTGGTCAAGTCATAAAACAAAAGGGATTGTCCGTAAAATTGCATAAAAAATAAGTCTTTGTATGCCCTCTACCGCTCTGGTTGCCAAGAGGGATACAGGACTTTTTGCATGGAAAAGGTAATCAGTCGATAATATTTGACAGGAAAACCAAAAACGGTATAATGTTTATACGGGAAAAGATGAATAAAATATCAATGAAAGGAGAAGAAGATGCAAATTTCAAGCCGATTTACAATTGCGACTCATATGATGATTATTATTGCAATGCAGGATACAGACAGCAAGGTAACCAGTGATTTTCTTGCGGCTAGTGTCGGAGTCAATCCAGTCATTATCCGTAAGACTTTATCGCAACTCAAAAAAGCAGGATTGATTTCAGTTGCTCGTGGTACGGGAGGAACTGAGATAATAAAAGACCTTCAGGATATCAGTTTGTTGGATGTCTACCAAGCTGTAGAGTGTTTAGGAAAATCCGGCAAGCTCTTTAGTTTCCATGACAATCCAAATCCTAATTGCCCAATTGGTGCGAATATCCATGCGGTCTTGGACCAAAAGTTGTTTGATGTTCAAGCAGCTATGGAAAACCAACTGCGTCAGACAAGCCTGGCTCAGGTTGTAGCCGATGCTCAGAATAAACTGTCTAAGTAAGAGGACTAAGGTTCTCTTTTTCTATTGCCGCTTTTTTTATGAGTTAGGCAAGAAGAATTGTGGTAAAGTGTACTAGATTCTTTACGGTAAACTATAAAGAAAAATGTGAGCCTCAGTTTCAGGTTCGCATTACATTTTTTACTCATGGCAAAATGGCCTTTAGTTGGTTCAGGATGGTTTGTAAGGTTATGACCGCTTGTTCTCCTTGTTGTGATTGGTAGAGTAGTTGGAAATACTTGCGAATAGTTTCTTCAAATTGCTTAGGGAGGAGTGTACAATTGGTCTTTGCGAACTCCAACATTCGTTTTTCACCAGAATGGGTTTGCTCATTGAGCGCAAATAACAAGTCAAAGTAGGAAGCAAAAAACTCACTCGTACGATGATTCATACTGAGAAGATCTTGGCGTTTGATAGCTTTTTCTATTTGGTGAGAGAAGGCAGGCATGGCTTGGTCTAGCAAAAGGAGTTGCCTTTCAATGATATGCTTTTTGAGTTCCTGTGGATAGGGAATCTGGTAAGTTCTTTGGAGCGAAGCATAGTGTCCATTCGGATCGTATAGAATCTTGCTGTGGAGTAGATTATGCCACATACAGGTTGTATAAGAGTTTTGGGCTTGATGCTGAAAAACAGTTGAGTTCAATTCCTGTTCAAACGACTCCAGCGAACGATAAATCAACTCGATTTCGATACCGTTGTTTAGTACACAGTCGTCCTCTAACTCCCAAAACTGGTTTCCAATTTCCATATAGGAGCAATAGTTGCTAAGAATGATTTGACGAGTTTTCTCGTCAATAGGTGAGTTAAGATAGACATAGACATCATAGTCAGAATTTTGATCGTAGTCTTGTCCTGCACGTGAACCACCAAGAGCGATAGCTTCTACTTGTTCCAGTTGAGAGAATTCTTTGTAAAGGTCTTGAATCATTGTTTTTCTCCTTGCTTTATGCTTTTAAAGTCATTTTACCAAAAAGTAAAACGTTTGCATGGCATTGAGTTACTCTTTTCCATCTATAGAAAAAAATGTGAACCCTTGTTTTGAGTTCACATTTCGTTTTTATTCCGCAGCTTGTTGCCAACGTTTTGCTAGCTTATGAGACAGGCTGGAAATAGCAAAGTTAAAGATAAAGTAAATCAAGGCAATCAGGATATAAAGACTGAAGACCTGCTCTGGTTCGAAATAGCGTCCCATGAGAATTTGGCTGGCGCCAAAGAGTTCTTGTAGGGCGATAACAGAGTAGAGAAGGCTGGTATCCTTAATCACAGTTACAAACTGAGAAATGATAGCTGGCAGCATTTTACGGATCGCTTGTGGGAGAATGATGTAGTAGAGGATTTGCGTAGAGGTGAATCCTTGCGACATTCCTGCTTCATACTGGCCCTTGTCCACGGCATTGAGACCGCCTCGGATAATCTCAGCTAAGGCTGCTGAGGTAAAAAGGGTAAAGGCTGTAATACCAGCTGGTGTGGACTTCATCTTAAACACCAAAAAGATGGTGAAAATCCAGAGGAGGTTGGGAACGTTACGTACAAACTCGATATAAATGCTGGAGATGATCCGTAAGACAGGATTTTTCCCATTTCTCATGACGGCTAGTACTGTTCCGATAAGGGTCGAGAGGACGATAGCAATCAGAGAAATGTAGAGAGTTAAGCCAAATCCTTTAAAGATAAAGACTAGGTTATCTGGGGTCAAAACTTCTAAAATAGATTCCATAGTAACCTCCTAAAGTGAATAGGCTTTTTTGTTGGCTTGCTCCATCTTGCGACCAAACTGGGCAACAGGGAAGCATAGAGCAAAGTAGAGAAGAGCAGCGCCCAAAAAGGCTGGGATATAGTTTCCGTTGAGGGCCGACCAAGATTTGGTCACAAACATCAAGTCTACTCCAGAGATGATGGCAACTGTAGAGGTGTTCTTGATGAGGTTAACAATTTGATTGGTCAATGGAGGGAGAATGATACGGAAGGCCTGAGGCAAGATAATCAAGCGCATGGCACTGATATAGGTAAAACCTTGCGACAAGGCGGCCTCCATCTGACCACTAGGAATAGACTGAATCCCTGAGCGAATAACCTCAGCGATATAGGCGCCGTGATAGAGTCCAACACAGAGAACAGCTGTCCAATAAATTGGAATCATGATGGTGTGATTACTGATAAGAGGCAAACCATAAAAGACGATGACAAACTGCACCAAGAGGGGAGTGTTTTGGTAAAATTCGACAAAGATACGAGCCAAAACACGCAAGAATGGGCGTTTGCTGGTTGACATGGCCCCAAAGAAGATGCCCAAAACCATGGCGAGGATAAAGGAACCAACCGCTAGGGCAAGGGTGAAGAGGAAACCATTGAAAAATTGTCCAAAATCCTGAAAATAGGCTGTCCAAGATGATAAATCTGTCATGGGGTGTCCTCCTTAATCTGCGGTATGGCTAGATGGTTTGAGCTTGTAACGGTCATAGAGCTTCTGCAAATTACCGTCCTTGGTCCATTTAGTGACCAAGGTATCAAGATAGTCGTTTAGCTCCGTGTTTGATTTCTTGGTGACGATACCGTAGTCAGATGGCTTGAAACTATCATCTAGTAGTTCTGTCCGTTTACTAATGTAGCCAGACAGGATAGAACGGTCCACGGAAAAGGCATCAATACGGTGAGCGTGAAGGGAAGTAATCAATTCTGGGTAAGAACCAAGCTCAACGAATTTAAAGGTTAGACCTTTCTTTTTACCCAATTCAGTAATCAGGCGTTGGGTGATGGAACCTTGGGCAACCCCAATCGTTTTACCGTTTAGGTCCTCAATACTTTTGATGTTGGCGGATTTATTGACCAAAAAACCAGAAGCGTCCGTATAGTAGGGACTGGTGAAGTTGTATAGTTTTTTACGTTCGTCTGTGATGGTGAAGGTCGCGATATCCATGTCGACCTGTTCGTTGTCTAGTAGTGGACCACGGGTTTGAGCGGTAACAGGCACATAGCGAACCTTGACCTTGAGTTCATCTGCAATCATCTTGGCCAGGTCTGTTTCGATACCAGAATAGGTCCCTGTCTTGGGGTCCTTGTAGCCAAAATTGGGAACGTCTTGTTTGACACCGACAACCAGTTCGCCTCTTTTTTGAATGTCTGCGACGCTGGTATCGGCTTGGACTGGTTTGGCAGCAGCAAGGCTAAAAAGGCTAATCAATAATGCGGATAAAAAGAATTTCTTTTTCATAGGCGCCTCCTTATTTGACTTTGTCACTTTCGTGGTTGATAATTTTGCTGAGGAATTGTTGGGCACGAGGTTCACTTGGATTGTCAAAAAAGTCATCGACATCTGTCGTATCTACTAAAACCTCTCCGTCGGCCATAAAGATAATGCGGTCCGCAACCTCTCGAGCAAAGCCCATTTCGTGGGTAACGATGATCATGTTCATCCCGTCATGCGCCAGTTTTTGCATAACTGCTAGTACATCACCGATAGTCTCAGGGTCAAGGGCAGATGTTGGCTCATCAAAGAGGAGGAGCTCCGGATGCATGGCAAGACCACGAGCAATCGCGATCCGCTGTTTTTGACCACCAGATAGCATAGCTGGATAGGAATCTTTCTTGTCCCACATGTTTACAAATTCCAGATATTTTTGGGCTGTTTTTTCAGCTTCTTTTTTATCAATTCCTAGAACTTTTATGGGCGTTAGTGTCACGTTTTCTAACACTGTTTTGTGTGGATAAAGATTAAAATGTTGAAAAACCATGCCGACTTCCTTACGAAGAGGAACTAAATCTTTCTGACTAGCACCTGCTACTTGGTGTCCATTGACCAGGAGACTTCCTTTGTCAACAGCCTCTAAACCATTGATCGTACGGATAAGAGTTGACTTCCCAGAGCCGGAAGGTCCAAGCAGGACAACAACTTGTCCTTTTTCAAAACGGAGATTGATGTCGCGGAGTGCGTGGTAGTCTCCGTAATATTTTTCGACGTTTTTAAATTCTACTAAAGCCATGAGAGATCTCCTTTGTGTTAGATTTTATAACATGATTCTACAACAAAAGAGTGTTCTTGTCAAATCATATCTGAAAAAAATTCACTAAAATGTTATAAAAAAGCAATCTGAATAGAGAAAATGCCTAAATCATGTTATAATGAAACGATAGAATTCTTAGAAAGAGTGGATGTTTTTTTGATAACTCCTACTTATGAATGGCAGTTTGCCCCGCAGGTTGAAGATGCGGATTTTACAAAGATAGCCAAGAAGGCTGGAATGGGTCCTGAGGTGGCTCGATTATTATTTGAAAGAGGGATTCAGGATGAAGAAAGTCTAAAGAAGTTTTTAGAACCTTCTTTAGAGGACTTACATGATCCCTATCTGCTCCATGATATGGATAAGGCAGTGAAAAGGATTCGTCAGGCCATTGAAGAAGGGGAAAACATTCTCATCTATGGAGACTACGATGCGGATGGTATGACTTCAGCTTCTATTGTTAAGGAAAGTTTGGAACAGCTTGGCGCCGAGTGCCGTGTTTACCTGCCCAATCGTTTTACCGATGGCTATGGTCCCAATGCCAGTGTCTATAAATACTTTATCGAGCAAGAGGGAATTTCCCTGATTGTGACAGTGGATAATGGAGTTGCAGGGCACGAAGCCATTGAATTGGCCCAGTCTATGGGAGTGGATGTCATTGTGACCGACCACCATTCCATGCCGGAAACCCTTCCTGATGCCTATGCGATTGTCCATCCTGAGCATCCGGATGCGGACTATCCCTTCAAATATTTGGCTGGATGCGGAGTGGCTTTCAAGCTGGCTTGCGCTCTTTTAGAAGAAGTGCAAGTGGAGTTGCTCGATTTGGTTGCTATCGGAACTATTGCCGATATGGTGAGTTTGACAGATGAAAACCGTATTTTGGTTCAATATGGTCTGGAAATGTTGGGACATACTCAGCGCATCGGTCTGCAAGAAATGCTGGATATGGCTGGGATTGCTGCTAATGAAGTAACAGAAGAAACGGTTGGTTTCCAGATTGCCCCTCGTTTGAATGCCTTGGGTCGCTTGGATGATCCTAATCCTGCCATTGATTTACTGACTGGGTTTGACGACGAGGAAGCTCATGAGATTGCCCTTATGATTCACCAGAAAAATGAAGAGCGCAAGGAAATCGTTCAGTCAATCTATGAAGAAGCTAAGACCATGGTGGATCCTGAGAAGAAGGTCCAGGTTTTGGCCAAGGAAGGCTGGAATCCTGGCGTTCTGGGTATCGTTGCTGGTCGTTTGTTGGAAGAACTAGGGCAGACAGTCATCGTTCTTAATATAGAGGAGGGTCGTGCTAAGGGTAGCGCTCGTAGTGTGGAAGCAGTCGATATTTTTGAGGCTCTGGATCCCCATCGAGACCTCTTTATCGCCTTTGGCGGCCATGCTGGTGCAGCAGGGATGACGCTGGAAGTTGAGAAACTTTCAGATTTATCTCAGGTTTTGGAAGACTATGTCCGTGAAAAAGGCGCAGATGCTGCTGGCAAGAACAAGTTAAATCTAGATGAAGAGCTAGACTTGGAGACTCTTAGCTTGGAAACAGTCAAAAGCTTTGAACGTTTAGCTCCCTTTGGAATGGACAATCAGAAACCTGTTTTTTATATCAAGGATTTTCATGTCGAAAGTGCTAGAACCATGGGAGCAGGCAATGCCCACCTCAAACTAAAAATTTCCAAGGGTGAGGCGAGTTTTGAAGTGGTGGCCTTCGGACAAGGTAGATGGGCGACAGAGTTTGCTCAAACCAAGAATCTAGAATTGGCAGTCACCCTGTCTGTCAACCAATGGAATGGGCAAACTGCTCTCCAGTTAATGATGGTGGATGCGCGTGTGGAGGGTGTTCAACTCTTTAACATTCGTGGGAAGAACGTAGCCCTGCCAGAAGGGGTTCCAGTCTTGGATTTCTCTGGAGAGGTGCCAGATTTAGCGACTAGTGATGCTGTGGTTGTAAAAACCATTCCTGAGGATATTACCTTGCTGAAAACCATTTTTCAGGAACAGAATTTCTCAGCTGTCTATTTCAAAAATGACATTGACAAGGCCTACTATCTGACAGGTTATGGAACTAGAGAGCAGTTTGCCAAATTGTACAAGACCATTTACCAGTTCCCAGAGTTTGATATTCGCTACAAGCTGAAAGATTTGGCGGCTTATCTCAATATTCAACAAATCTTGCTGGTCAAGATGATCCAAGTATTTGAAGAACTGGGCTTTGTAACTATCAAAGATGGTGTCATGACTGTCAATAAAGAAGCTCCGAAAAGGGAAATTGCTGAAAGTCAGATTTACCAAAATCTCAAACAAACTGTAAAAAATCAAGAAATGATGGCGCTGGGTACCGTGCAGGAAATGTATGATTTTTTAATGGAGTTATAGATGGAAAGGGACTGAGCTGACCAATCTCGGTCTCTTTTTGTCGGATAAATGCTTGATGTGGGAGTGGTTGATAAGACGGTCTTTTGAGTGGTCTACTGATATAAAGATTGGGGAAAATGATTCATTTTCTATTCTCTTCTATCACTTTATACGATGTCTGCTTTTAAACCTTATGTAGTAAAAGTATAAATTTTTGTAACATGACTAAAATATAACTCTAAACTAACTGACATGTAAATCAAGTATGATTTTCTTATCAAGAAAATATAAGGGGAATCTAGTTATGAAAAAAACAGTTACGAAACTGACTCTTGGTTTGACTTCTACCGCTATTTTAGCTACAGTTGGGGCTCAAACTGTGCATGCGAACTCTTACGTTGTCCAAGACGGTGATTCATTTTATGCCATTGCAACTGCAAACGGCATGGATCCGCATGAGTTGGCAGCTTTGAATGGAAAAACCATCTTTGACACTATCCACCCAGGGGATGTATTGGAAGTGAGTGCTTCCGCTCAGGCTAGCTCTACCTACAGTGCTCCAGCTAGCACTGCGAATGTGGTATCAGATACAGAGGAAGTTGTCGAAAAGACTCCTACAAACTATGGAAACTCTTATCCTGTTGGTCAGTGTACATGGGGCGTGAAAGAATTGGCTCCTTGGGCTAGCAACTGGTGGGGAAATGCCAACACGTGGGCAATCTACGCGAGCGCTCAAGGTTATAAGACAGGAAGTGTTCCAGTAGTAGGAGCAATCGCCGTTTGGGACGGTGGTGAATATGGACACGTTGCTTATGTAACAGATGTTCAAAGTGAAAACTCTATCCAGGTATTGGAAGCAAACTACAGACGTCAAAAGCAGATTGCGAATTATCGTGGCTTCTTTAATCCTCATGAATTTTTAGGAAACGTCACTTATATCTATCCAAACTAAAGATGATAAAAAGATTTAGAATTTCTAAGTCTTTTTTCTTTTTGAAAAAATTTCCTAACGTTATCCTCTATCTTAGTGGCTAATTGCTGAAAAATTTTTAGATTTTGTAACGAACAGGAAATTCTCGCTTGTGGATGTAGATAAACCATGTCTTTGTAGAAAATAGTTCTCAAGTCGAGAGGTAAAAGCAAGTTTTTTTGAACTAAAAGAGAAATTTAGGGTTCGAGAAAGGTATCTGAAATCAAATTGATTCAAACAGCCCATATTTTTGATGGTGCAATCGTTCTAATATCTTCGATGAAGCCTCCAAAAGAGAAGTCAAAGTAAAAAAATTTGATTCACAGTAGTGACTAATCTCTAGTTAAAAACCTATCTTCGTTTTGAAAATAATCAAAAAAATGGTATAATGGTAGGAAAAGATTCGGCTGGAAGTTTTAGAACTTTTAGAATAAGAGGGTAAATTCACCCTATAATCAAGATAAATGAAGTTTCGGAGGGAAAATGAGTAATATTAGTTTAACAACACTAGGTGGTGTACGAGAAAATGGGAAAAATATGTACATCGCTGAAATCGATGGTTCTATTTTTGTTTTGGATGCAGGGCTTAAATACCCTGAAAATGAACAACTAGGTGTTGATGTCGTCATTCCAAATATGGACTACCTTTTTGAAAATAGCGATCGTATCGCAGGGGTCTTTTTGACCCACGGACATGCGGATGCTATTGGTGCCCTGCCTTATCTTTTGGCAGAGGCTAAGGTGCCTGTGTTTGGTTCTGAGTTGACCATTGAGTTGGCCAAACTCTTTGTCAAAGGAAATGATACGGTTAAGAAATTCAATGACTTCCATGTGATTGATGAAGATACGGAGATCGACTTTGGAGGGACTGTGGTTTCCTTCTTCCGTACAACCCACTCCATCCCAGAAAGTTTGGGAATAGTCCTGAAAACAGCTGAAGGTAGCATTGTTTATACAGGGGA
The DNA here is from genome assembly GCF_041432195.1 of Streptococcus sp. 27098_8_23. Taxonomy (GTDB): domain Bacteria; phylum Bacillota; class Bacilli; order Lactobacillales; family Streptococcaceae; genus Streptococcus. Next base: position 20,608 of record NZ_JAPVZF010000001.1, read on the forward strand.
CTTCAAGTTTGACCAGACAGCCAGTGAATCCTATGCGACGGATTTTGCTCGTTTGGCAGAAATCGGTCGTGATGGTGTCTTGGCGCTCCTCAGTGATTCAGCCAATGCAGACAGCAATATCCAGGTGGCGAGCGAGAGTGAAGTTGGAGAGGAAATTACCCAGACCATTGCAGACTGGGAAGGTCGTATCATCGTTGCAGCAGTTGCCAGCAACCTCTCTCGTATCCAGCAGGTTTTTGATGCTGCAGCAGATACAGGTCGCCGAGTTGTTTTGACTGGATTTGATATTGAAAATATCGTCCGCACTGCGATTCGCCTCAAAAAATTATCTCTAGCCAACGAAAGTCTCTTGATTAAACCTAAAGAAATGTCTCGTTTTGAAGACCATGAGTTGATTATCCTTGAGACGGGCCGTATGGGTGAGCCTATTAATGGACTTCGTAAGATGTCCATTGGTCGCCACCGCTATGTGGAAATCAAAGACGGAGACTTAGTTTATATCGTAACGACTCCATCTATCGCCAAAGAAGCTGTCATGGCGCGTGTTGAAAACATGATCTACCAAGCTGGTGGTGTGGTGAAACTCATCACCCAAAGCTTGCGAGTATCCGGACATGGGAATGCGCGTGATTTGCAGTTGATGATCAATCTTCTGCAGCCAAACTACCTCTTCCCTATCCAAGGGGAGTACCGTGAGTTAGATGCGCATGCCAAGGCTGCCATGGCAGTTGGGATGTTGCCAGAACGCATTTTCATCCCTAAAAAGGGAACGACCATGTCTTATGAACATGGAGACTTTGTTCCAGCTGGAGCAGTTTCTGCAGGGGATGTCTTGATTGACGGAAATGCCATCGGGGATGTTGGAAATGTGGTCCTTCGTGACCGTAAGGTCTTGTCAGAGGATGGAATCTTTATCGTGGCGATCACTGTCAACCGTCGTGAGAAGAAAATTGTGGCTAAGGCCCGTGTTCATACGCGTGGATTTGTTTATCTCAAGAAGAGCCGTGATATTCTCCGTGAAAGTTCAGAATTGATTAACCAAACGGTAGAAGAGTATCTTCAAGGTGATGACTTTGACTGGGCAGATCTCAAAGGCAAGGTTCGTGATAATCTGACTAAATACCTCTTTGATCAAACCAAGCGTCGTCCAGCAATCTTGCCAGTCGTGATGGAAGCAAAATAATAAGCAGAATACCTACAGAAAAAGTCGAAATTCGGCTTTTTCTTATAGAATAGTAAAAGGAGACAACCATGGCAGTTATGAATATTGAGTATTACTCAAAAGTTTTGGATATGGAGTGGGGCGTTACCGTATTCTATCCAGATGCTAGTCGGGTGACTGAACCAGATTGCACAGATATTCCTGTCCTTTATCTTTTGCACGGAATGTCAGGAAACCAAAATAGCTGGCTCAAACGTACCAATGTCGAACGCTTGTTGCGTGGAACCAATCTTATTGTCATCATGCCCAATACTAGCAATGGCTGGTACACAGATACTCAGTATGGCTATAACTACTATACTGCTCTAGCAGAAGAACTCCCCCAGGTCATGAAACGTTTCTTCCCTAATATGACCAGCAAGCGAGAAAAGACCTTTATAGCTGGTCTCTCCATGGGAGGATATGGTTCCTTCAAACTCGCTCTGTCGACAAATCGTTTTTCTCATGCGGCTAGTTTTTCTGGTGCGCTCAGTTTTCAGGAATTTTCTCCTGAAAGTCAGGATTTGGGATCACTTGCCTACTGGCGAGGAGTTTTTGGAGAGATTAAAGACTGGACAGCTAGTCCTCATTCGCTGGAAACTATCGCTGCAAAGTCCGATCAAAAGACCAAACTATGGGCTTGGTGTGGAGAGCAAGACTATCTCTACTCTGCCAATAACCTCGCAGTGAAAAACCTCAAAAAGCTTGGTTTTGAGGTGACCTATAGTCACAGTCCAGGTAAGCACGAGTGGTACTACTGGGAAAAACAATTGGAGCGTTTTTTGGCTACCTTACCAATTGACTTTGTCTTGGAAGAACGTTTATCTTAGTTTTAGGTTTCTTTCAGCTTTCTTCAGTAAAATAGAGAATCTATCTTGATCAAGGAGAATGTGATTTCAAGATAGGTTCTTATTTTTATGAAAGGTGGGGCGTCATGTTCTGGATTATTCGATTATTCTTCCGATTTCTTTTGGGAATTTGGCGTTTCTTCTGGCGTCTGGTTTGGACTGTAGTTATTCTATTGCTCATTGCTTTTGGAGTGGTTTGGTATCTGTCTGGTGATTTTCATTCTGCGGTCAATCAGGTTGAAAAAATGAGCAAGATTGGTCAAGGTGGCTGGAATCAATGGAAGGAGACGGGAACGCTGGAAGTCTTGTCTCAGACAGACAGTCACCAACATGCAGAAGGCAAGTGGGCTCAGGCATCAGCTCGCATCTATATTGAGCCTCAAATGGATGAGACCTTCCAAGGTGCTTATGCAGAAGCTATAAAAAACTGGAATCAAACAGGAGCTTTTACCTTTGAGGTGGTTGCAGATCCTAGCCAGGCAGATATTGTGGCAAGTGAGATGAATGATGGATCGACCGCTGTAGCTGGTCAAGCCGAGAGTCAAACCAATTTGTTAACCAATCAATTTATATCTGTAACGGTTCGCCTGAATCACTATTATCTATCCAATCCAAACTATGGTTATTCTTATGAACGAATCGTGCACACGGCGGAGCACGAGCTGGGGCATGCCATTGGATTGGATCATACCAACGAAACTTCTGTCATGCAGCCAGCAGGTTCTTACTATGGAATTCAGCCTCAGGATGTGACAGCTGTTCAAGAACTCTATTCCAGTAGCGACTAGATGAAGTCGGTGCAATCTGAAATGAAATCAAAGCTCCTCCAACAAGTGATTGGTGGGCTTTTTGTTCGTCCTGTTACGGCCTTTTTGCTATAATGGAACTATGAACAACTTGATTAAATCAAAACTAGAGCTCCTGCCAACCAGCCCTGGTTGTTACATTCACAAGGATAAAAATGGCACTATTATCTATGTAGGAAAGGCTAAAAATCTGCGCAACCGCGTGCGCTCCTATTTTCGTGGGAGTCACGATACCAAGACGGAAGCTCTGGTATCTGAGATTGTGGATTTTGAATTTATCGTCACTGAGTCCAATATTGAGGCACTTCTCCTAGAAATCAACCTGATTAAGGAAAATAAGCCCAAGTACAATATCATGCTCAAGGATGATAAGTCCTATCCCTTCATCAAAATCACCAATGAGCGTTTTCCTCGCTTGATTATCACCCGTCAGGTCAAAAAGGACGGAGGTCTTTATTTTGGCCCTTATCCAGATGTGGGGGCAGCCAATGAAATCAAGAGACTATTGGACCGGATTTTTCCTTTTCGGAAATGTACCAACCCACCCTCTAAAGTCTGTTTTTATTACCATATTGGCCAATGTATGGCTCACACCATCTGTAAAAAAGATGAGGCTTATTTCCATTCCATGGCTCAGGAGGTTTCTGATTTCCTAAAAGGACAGGATGACAAAATCATCGATGACCTCAAGGGCAAGATGGCAAAGGCAGCTCAAAGTATGGAGTTTGAACGTGCGGCGGAATACCGTGACCTGATTCAGGCCATTGGAACGCTTCGGACCAAGCAACGGGTCATGGCGAAAGATTTGCAAAATCGGGACGTCTTTGGTTACTATGTGGATAAGGGCTGGATGTGTGTTCAGGTTTTCTTTGTTCGTCAAGGCAAGCTCATTGAGCGGGATGTCAATCTCTTCCCCTACTACAATGATCCGGATGAGGACTTCTTGACCTATGTGGGACAATTCTATCAAGAAAAATCTCACCTGGTTCCCAATGAGGTATTGATTCCGCAGGATATTGACGAAGAAGCCGTCAAGGCCTTGGTGGATACCAAGATTCTCAAACCCCAACGTGGAGAGAAAAAACAACTGGTCAATCTAGCCATAAAAAATGCCCGTGTTAGTCTGGAGCAGAAGTTCAATCTGCTAGAAAAATCTGTTGAAAAGACCCAAGGAGCTATTGAAAATCTGGGACGCTTGCTCCAAATCCCGACCCCAGTACGTATCGAATCCTTTGATAACTCTAATATCATGGGAACCAGTCCTGTTTCAGCTATGGTGGTCTTTGTCAACGGTAAACCGAGTAAAAAAGATTACCGTAAGTACAAGATAAAAACGGTTGTAGGTCCAGACGACTATGCTAGTATGCGAGAGGTCATCCGCAGACGCTATGGTCGAGTACAGCGAGAAGATTTAACTCCACCAGATTTGATTGTCATTGATGGAGGACAAGGGCAAGTCAATATTGCTAAGCAGGTTATTCAAGAAGAGCTGGGTTTGGATATCCCAATTGCAGGTCTGCAAAAGAATGACAAGCACCAAACCCATGAACTGCTCTTTGGAGATCCGCTGGAAGTGGTGGAGTTGTCACGAAACTCTCAGGAATTTTTCCTCCTCCAACGCATCCAAGATGAGGTCCACCGCTTTGCTATCACCTTCCACCGCCAACTGCGCTCAAAGAATTCCTTTTCTTCACAACTGGATGGGATTGAAGGTCTGGGACCTAAACGCAAGCAGAATCTCATGAAGCATTTCAAGTCTCTCACTAAAATCAAGGAAGCCAGTGTGGATGAGATTGTCGAAGTTGGTGTGCCAAGGGCAGTCGCAGAAGCTGTTCAGAGAAAGTTGAACCCTCAGGAAGAAGTGGAGTTGGCTCAAGTGGCGGAAGAGAGAGTAGATTACCAAACGGAAGGAAACTATCATGAACCATAAAATCGCAATTTTATCAGATATTCATGGCAATGCGACGGCGCTAGAAGCAGTAATTGCAGATGCTAAAACTCAAGGAGCCAGTGAATATTGGCTCATGGGAGACATTTTCCTCCCTGGTCCAGGTGCAAATGACTTGGTCGCTCTGTTAAAGGAACTTCCTATCACGGCAAGTGTTCGAGGCAATTGGGATGATTGTGTCCTTGAGGCTTTAGATGGGCAATATGGCTTAGAAGACCCACAGGAAGTTCAGCTCTTGCGTATGACACAGTATTTGATGGAGCGAATGGATCCTGCAACGATTGTCTGGCTACGAAGCTTACCTTTGCTAGAAAAGAAAGAAGTTGATGGACTGCGCTTTTCTCTTTCTCATAATTTGCCAAATAAGAACTATGGTGGTGACTTGTCTGTTGGGAATAACACAGATAAATTTGACCAACTCCTAGACGAGGAAACGGACGTGGCAGTCTATGGTCATGTCCACAAGCAGTTGCTTCGTTACGGCAGTCAAGGGCAACAAATCATCAATCCAGGTACGATTGGTATGCCCTATTTTGATTGGGAGGCGTTAAAAAATCACCGTGCCCAGTATGCCGTGATAGAAGTAGAAGATGGGGAATTGGTAAACATTCTATTCCGAAAAGTTGCTTATGACTATGAAGCGGAGTTAGAATTGGCCAAGTCCAAGGGGCTTCCTTTTATCGAAATGTATGAAGAGTTGAGACGCGAGGATAACTATCGGGGCCATAACATCGAGCTTCTAACTTCCTTGATTGAACAACACAATTATCTACAGGAGGCTAATGCTTTCCTTCAGTCTATAAAAACGCATAAGGGGTAAGTAATAAAGTAATGGGATTAACTGTTGATCAGCATAGAGAGCTTGTGGTAAATGATATCCGACAAGCCCTTCAACATGTTTTTGGTGAGCATTTCGAAATTGTAGATATAGAAACGACGGCCCGGAGTGCTTATGGTCCGACATTTATTCTCGAGGTTCATCTTGAAGAATATAAGACAGCAATAAATATGTTGGTTGAAGGTAACGATGTATCACTCCTCTGGGGGCCTGAAAGATTCGGGATGGAGTTTTTGTATGATCGAGATCGTTTTCGAGCTAGCTTTGGAAAGATCAAAGCTTATCTGGATCAACCAGGCCTGATGTTTTCTGAAGCACTGACTCCTGATAATCTCTTAAAAAAGCGTTTTCTTCTTAAAAGAATGATAGAATCGACTTTTGAGGGAATAGCAATAATAGACTTCTGGAGAAGACCCTTCGAAAAGAATGAACCCTTTAGGGTTGTCTTTACTTGTCTTTTGCCTCATTATCCAGCTTTTTTTAGCCTTGAGATAGCGGGGCAGCAGTTTGTTTTTGAAGAGATAGACCCCATGCCTTCTAGTATAGAGGACCAAGCATTTCCAATTCATCAGCCTATTGATCTAACCGTATCCAATATGACTTCTTTCTTGGATTGGTTTAAAGATAGTCTAGAAGGGAATGCTTCCACCGATACGTTTTCTGCTTTAACACTCCCCCTTGATCCTGCTACAGTTGAAGAAAAAGTTTCCCAAGCACAAGAGATAATCCGATCGACGTTTACAAAGGACGTTTCCTTTATGGAAACGAAAAAACTGACCGAGGATCAGACTGTTTATGGGGTTGATTTTTCAGTTCTATCTGAATATTATGATGCGATATTTTCAATTAGCTTGATTGGGCGATACTTTTGCCTTAATGTGGTGGAGCCGAATAAGGTAGATAAGAAAAACAATTGGATGATCAATGGCTTTCCTTATCTGCTGACGGAGGAAAATCTTAGCAAGGTCATCAGGGAAGCGGAAGCCTATTTTGCTAGACAGGTTGAACCAGTTGAAACGAAAGTAGGGTCAACTAAAAGTAATAGTGAAGTAAAACCAAGCACCCCAGCTCCAGTAGAAGTAGACCAAGCCAAGAACAAAGAAGAATTGCTCAAAAAAGAGTATTTAGGATTGAGAAAGCTATGGAAAGTCCAATTCCTGATTTTCTGTCTTTTGATGATCGCCGTCTTCGCCCTAGAAGTGTATATGGGGGGAGCTGGTTATAAGGCCTTTAAGATGAAAATTAAGTATAGTTGGATTTCTGTCCATAGTTTTTCATTTCTCTTTCTGACCTTGTATGCATTGTTGACCCTTTTTCCGACTCAAAAGAGAATCTATGAGCTCTTACCTCAGTCCCCTAGTTGGAAATCTCTTTCGACCAAGGGAGTTCGGCTGCCTAAGAAGGAAACTGGCTGGACCTCTCTAGTGATCCTGATTTTGCTTCTTCTGGGGACTCTTGATTTCCTCAGTCGCAAGCCAGAGCCCAAGGTTGAAAATCCGTTGAACTATCAAGAAATCAATAATCTCTATGAGGAAGAAAGAAATTCTCACTACGATGATATCATCAACAAAATCCAAGACTCTAGTGGCCACTTCTTTGAAAAAGAAAGTCCTGCGTCGGAATAATCTGAGTCCATAGAAGGGCGGGTAGCCTAGTTGAAAAGGAAACAGGATCCTCTATGAAAAATCTCTGCAAGCTCTTTCAAAATATGGTAAAATGGATGCAGTAGAATTAGAAAAGGAAATCGATTATGAAATTTCTTGAATTAAATAAAAAACGTCATGCGACTAAGCATTTTACTGATAAACCGGTAGATCCCAAAGATGTGCGTACGGCTATCGAAATCGCAACCTTGGCCCCAAGTGCCCACAACAGCCAGCCATGGAAGTTTGTGGTGGTTCGTGAGAAAAATGCTGAACTGGCAAAATTGGCTTATGGTTCGAACTTTGAGCAGGTATCATCAGCACCTGTAACCATTGCCTTGTTTACAGATACAGATCTTGCCAAACGTGCTCGTAAGATTGCCCGAGTTGGAGGTGCTAACAATTTCTCTGAAGAGCAACTTCAATATTTTATGAAGAATCTGCCAGCTGAATTTGCGCGTTACAGTGAACAACAAGTCAGCGACTACCTAGCCCTCAATGCAGGTTTGGTTGCCATGAACTTGGTTCTGGCTTTGACAGACCAGGGAATCGGTTCTAACATTATTCTTGGTTTTGACAAATCAAAAACCAACGAAGTTTTGGACATCGAAGACCGTTTCCGCCCAGAACTCTTGATTACAGTGGGTTATACGGACGAGAAACTGGAACCAAGCTACCGCTTGCCAGTAGATGAAATCATCGAGAAAAGATAGAAGGAAGATAATATGACAGCAATTGATTTTACAGCAGAAGTAGAAAAGCGCAAAGAAGACCTCTTGGCTGACTTGTTTAGCCTTTTGGAAATCAACTCAGAACGTGATGATAGCAAGGTTGATGCTGAGCATCCATTTGGACCTGGTCCAGTAAAAGCCTTGGAGAAATTCCTTGAAATCGCAGCCCGCGATGGCTACCCAACTAAAAATGTCGATAACTATGCAGGACATTTTGAGTTTGGTGATGGAGAAGAAGTTCTCGGAATCTTTGCCCATATGGACGTGGTACCAGCTGGTAGCGGTTGGGATACAGACCCTTATACACCAACTATCAAAGACGGTCGCCTCTACGCGCGTGGTGCTTCTGATGACAAGGGACCTACAACAGCTTGTTACTATGGCTTGAAAATCATCAAAGAATTGGGCCTTCCAACTTCTAAGAAAGTTCGCTTTATCGTGGGAACAGACGAAGAATCTGGCTGGGCAGACATGGACTACTACTTTGAACATGTAGGACTTGCGAAACCAGACTTTGGTTTCTCACCTGACGCTGAATTCCCTATCATAAATGGTGAAAAAGGAAACATCACAGAATACCTTCACTTTGCAGGTGAAAATACTGGTTCAGCTCGTCTTCACAGTTTCACAGGTGGATTACGTGAAAACATGGTACCTGAGTCAGCAACTGCAGTTGTTTCAGGGGATTTAGCTGACTTGCAAGCTAAGCTAGACGCCTTCGTTGCAGAACACCAGCTCAGAGGAGAAATTCAAGAAGAGAACGGTCGGTACAAGGTGACTGTAATTGGTAAATCAGCTCATGGTGCTATGCCTGCATCAGGTGTCAATGGTGCGACCTACCTTGCCCTTTTCCTCAGTCAGTTTGACTTTGCAGGACCTGCAAAAGACTACCTTGACATTGCTGGTAAGATTCTTTTGAATGACCACGAAGGTAAAAACTTGAAAGTAGCTCATGTGGATGAAAAGATGGGTGCCCTTTCTATGAATGCCGGTGTCTTTCGCTTTGATGAAACAAGTGCTGACAATACGATTGCTCTTAACTTCCGTTATCCAAAAGGAACAAGTCCAGAGCATATCAAGTCAATCCTTGAAAACTTGCCAGTTGCTTCTGTTAGCCTTTCTGAACACGGACACACCCCTCACTATGTACCGATGGAAGATCCACTTGTGCAAACCTTGTTGAATGTTTATGAAAAACAAACTGGTCTTAAAGGTCACGAGCAAGTCATCGGTGGTGGTACCTTTGGTCGTTTACTGGAACGTGGAGTTGCCTACGGTGCCATGTTCCCAGACTCAATCGATACCATGCACCAAGCCAACGAATTTATCGCCTTGGACGATCTCTTCCGAGCAGCAGCAATCTATGCTGAAGCTATTTATGAACTGATCAAATAAAATGATAGAAGTCTGAGATTGTATGCTTGGACTTCTTTTTGGAGGGAAAACAGATGTCTCAAATTGAAAGAATCAAGCAAGCCATTATGGCGGATCCGCAAAATACCAGCTATACAGAACGCGGAATCGAACCTCTCTTTGCGGCGCCAAAAACTGCCCGCATCAATATTGTCGGTCAGGCTCCTGGGCTTAAAACGCAAGAAGCTGGGATTTATTGGAAGGATAAGAGTGGCGATCGCTTGCGGGACTGGCTAGGTGTGGATGAGGACACCTTTTACAATTCAGGTTATTTTGCAGTTCTGCCCATGGATTTCTACTTTCCGGGGCATGGCAAGTCAGGCGACCTTCCACCTCGTACAGGTTTTGCAGAAAAATGGCATCCGCAACTCTTGCAAGAATTGCCCGATATTCAATTAACTCTCTTGATTGGGCAATATGCCCAAGCCTATTATTTACATGAGAAAGTTAGTGGCAAGGTAACAGAGCGGGTGAAACACTACAAAGACTATCTACCAGAATTTTTCCCTCTGGTGCACCCGTCACCACGAAATCAAATCTGGATGGCTAAGAATCCTTGGTTTGAGTCAGAAGTGGTGCCAGAGTTGAAAAAAAGAATTAAAGCTATTTTAGGAGAAAAAGAATGAAAGAAATAGCCTTCGATGCATTTTACCAGCTTTATCAAAATGAGCAACTTTCTTTAGTGGACGTGAGAGAAGTAGAAGAGTTCGAGACGCTTCATTTAGAAGGTGCTCAGAACCTACCACTTAGTCAATTGGCTGATACTTATGATCAGTTGGACAAGGACCTCTTGCATTATGTCATTTGTAAATCAGGAATGCGTTCAGCGCGTGCTTGTCAGTTTCTAGCTGAACAGGGTTATGACGTTATCAATGTCCAAGGTGGAATGACGGCCTTTGAAAATCTTTAAAGCTATATAGCGTTAGATCCTAATCTTCCCTTGCTCGGTTCCAACTGAGTGAGGGATTTTGTTTTTAGATAATTCTTATTTTTAAAAATATTGAAAACATTCAATGATTAATTTTGGATACTTTTTTCAGAGTCTTAATCATGGTATACTAGGTCAGTATTTTAGAAATATGAAGGAGATTATTATGGCTAAAAAAGGTGCCCTAACAGGCTTGCTCCTGTTTGGAATATTTTTTGGTGCGGGGAACTTAATTTTTCCGCCTTCTCTAGGTGCCTTATCTGGAGAACAGTTTCTTCCTGCCATCGCAGGTTTTGTCTTTTCAGGTGTCGGTATTGCCGTCTTGACACTTATCATCGGAACGCTCAATCCTAAAGGATACATTTATGAGATTTCTAAGAAAATCTCACCTTGGTTTGCGACTCTTTATCTTGCAGTCCTCTATCTATCGATTGGCCCATTCTTTGCTATCCCACGTACAGCAACAACAGCTTACGAAGTTGGGATTAGTCCCCTCTTGTCTGAAGCAAATAAAGGTCTAGGATTGATCATCTTTACTGTGTTGTATTTTGCAGCGGCTTATTTGATTTCACTCAATCCATCAAAGATTTTGGATCGTATCGGACGAATCTTGACGCCAGTCTTTGCTTTGTTGATCGTTATCTTGGTTGTGCTAGGTGCCTTTAAATATGGTGGAACCAGTCCCCAAGCGGCTTCAGATGCTTATCAAGCGTCTGCCTTTGGTACAGGTTTCCTAGAGGGGTATAACACCTTGGATGCCCTAGCCTCAGTGGCTTTTAGTGTGATTGCTGTTCAAACCTTGAAACAACTTGGATTCTCCAGTAAGAAAGAATACATCTCAACTATTTGGGTGGTTGGTATCGTTGTAGCTCTTGCCTTTAGCGCTCTTTACATCGGTTTAGGATTCCTTGGAAATCACTTCCCAGTACCGGCAGAAGTCATGAAGGGTGGAACACCAGGTGTTTATATCTTGTCGCAAGCAACTCAGGAAATCTTTGGTTCAACAGCTCAACTCTTCCTTGCTGTTATGGTAACTGTAACCTGCTTCACAACGACAGTTGGCTTGATTGTGTCAACAGCAGAGTTCTTTAACGGACGTTTTCCACAAATCAGCTACAAGGTCTATGCAACTGCCTTTACTTTAATTGGATTTGCCATTGCAAACCTCGGTCTGGATGCAATCATTAAGTACTCAGTGCCAGTACTGGTAATCTTGTACCCAATCACCATCGCCATTGTGATGATCGTGATTGTTAATAAGTTTGTAGCCCTATCAAAACCGGGCATGCAGTTAACTATTGGTCTTGTTACAGCTATTGCTCTTGCAAGTGTCCTTGGAAGTTCCTTTAAAATTGAGTTTCTTGAAAATCTGATTAATGCCCTTCCGTTTGCGTCAGCCTCTCTTCCATGGCTAGTGCCAGCTATTATCGGAATCTTGCTTTCATTGGTTCTACCAAACAAACAAGAGAGTGATGTTTTTGAGATGGAATAAAAAAACCTTGGCATAAGCCGAGGTTTTTTATTTTTGTAAAAGACACTTAGTTAGTTTTTTCAGTATATCCAAGATCTTTTAACATTTTCTTAGAAGCAGTAAAGCTAACATAGTTACCTACGCCTGAGTATTCTTCTGGTAAGGCTTTTCTAAGTTCGTCAATACTTGCGACTGTGAAGTCGACTTCAGCATCTTGAACGACCTTTCCATCTTTGATTTTGATGCTATGAGTAACACCTTTGAGGCCTTGATATCCTTTATAAGTTTTTTCAACAAATGCTTTAAGAGTTTCAGCAGTAGTATCAAGAGCCTCTGGATCATAGACATTATGACCTGATTGTTTCAATACTTTGTCTCCATCTACACTGTAGGTTAAAGTAGAATTAAAGCCAGTACGAGTATCATTTACAAAGGTCACAGTTTTTACTTCAGATTTGTTTTCTGTAGCTTGCTGGCTAGTAGATTCTACCTGAGTAGTTTCACTTTTTGCTGAGCTAGTTGATGAGGTTGTTGATTGTTTTGAACATCCCAATAAGATAGCTAATGGTAGAGCTATACAAAGAGTCATTTTAAAATATTTGTTCATGTCTTTTCCTTTCATAATCAAAGTATTTTGTATTATAACATGATTCTACTACAAAATCAACTAGACCTCCCCTCTCATCTGACCTGACATGGCAACGAATAGAAACTAGTCTGACGATTAAAGTTTTCTCGCTCTATTTCAAAGAACTTTTATCCTATTCATTGAAAAGTGGAGGAAGTTCAAATGCACTTTTTATGGGATTGGGAGGAGTCTATTGAATTCATCAGTTAGGGATATAATAAAATACCCCAAGAGTCAGAGTTGTGTCTAACTTTTGGGGTGGACCTACACTAGTCTATATGAAATTTTAGGAGATTAGTTCGTCTTTTCTGTGAATCCCATTTTTTCCAGTGCTTTTTTAGAGTTTGAGAAACTGACACGATTGCCGATACCAGAATATTCTTCAGGAAGTGCTTTTCTAAGTTCGCTAATGCTTGCAACTGAGAAGTCAACTTCTAGATCTTGAACAACTTTTCCATCTTTGATTTCAATGGTTTGTTTAACACCTTTGAGTCCATTATAACCTTTGTACTTTTCTTCGATAAAACTCTTGACATCTTCTGGAGTTGCACCAAGGATTTCAGGATCAGCAATGTTATTAGCTGATTGCTTGATAACATTGTCGCCTTCTACAGTATAAACCAAGGTAGAAGTGATTCCAGAATTATTCTTGTTTACAAAGGTATGTGTTTTAGTTGTTTCTTTCTTTTCAGAGGATTGTTGACTGCTTTGTTGGCTCTCACTTGACTGAGTTGTTGTGTCTTCTTTGCTACTGCTGTTAGCAGGTGTTGATGCTTGTTTGGAACATCCGAGCAGGAGGACAAGTGAAGCCACAAGGGCTAGTGATACTTTAAAGTATGATTTCATATTTTTTATTTTCCTTTCATAATCAAAGTATTCGTATTATAACATGGATCGATAGTGAAAGCAACTAAACACAGTTTTTCTTCTTTTGATAAGGAGTCTGACTAGAAAAATGTTATAATGGTAGGAAAGAGGTGAAGAAATGAATCAGACTATAAACTATATCAAAGAACTAACCGCTATTGCATCTCCGACGGGCTTTACTCGTGAGATTTCAGACTACCTAGTCCATACTTTAGAAGAGCTTGGTTACCAGCCTGTTCGCACAGCCAAGGGTGGTGTCAATGTGACCATTAAAGGTCAAAATGATGAACAACAACGCTATGTGACTGCCCATGTGGATACGCTGGGTGCTATTGTTCGTGCAGTCAAACCGGATGGCCGTCTTAAAATGGACCGTATCGGTGGTTTCCCTTGGAACATGATTGAGGGAGAAAACTGTACCGTTCATGTGGCTAGCACAGGTAAAAAGGTATCTGGAACCATCCTCATCCACCAGACTTCATGCCATGTCTACAAAGATGCAGGAACTGCAGAACGCACTCAGGACAATATGGAAGTGCGTTTGGATGCAAAAGTAACCAATGAAAAAGAAACCCGCGCCTTGGGCATAGAGGTCGGTGATTTTATCAGTTTTGATCCGCGAACTGTCGTAACAGAGACTGGTTTTATCAAGTCTCGTCACTTGGACGACAAAGTCAGCGCAGCGATTTTGCTCAATCTTCTTCGTATATACAAGAAAGAGGAGATTGAATTGCCAGTAACAACTCATTTTGCTTTTTCAGTCTTTGAAGAAGTGGGTCACGGTGCAAACTCCAATATTCCAAGTCAGGTAGTAGAATATCTGGCTGTAGATATGGGAGCTATGGGCGATGACCAGCAGACGGATGAGTATACAGTGTCTATCTGTGTCAAGGACGCTTCAGGTCCCTATCACTACGACTTCCGTCAACATTTAGTGGCTTTGGCAAAGGAGCAAGATATTCCATTTAAGCTCGACATTTATCCATTTTACGGTTCGGATGCTTCGGCAGCTATGTCTGCAGGAGCCGAGGTCAAGCATGCCCTCCTTGGAGCTGGTATTGAGTCAAGTCACTCTTACGAACGAACACATATTGATTCAGTAGTGGCGACTGAGCGTATGGTCGATGCCTATCTCAAGAGCGCATTGGTAGACTAATATGTGTTTGATTTGTCAAAGAATTGAATGGATCAAGGCAGGAGAAAATCCCTACTTTGTAAAAGAACTAGAAACAGGCTATGTTGTTATTGGAGACCACCAATACTTTGAGGGCTATACCTTATTTCTGGCAAAAGAGCATATCACAGAACTCCACCATATGGAGACTTCTGTAAAACTTCGTTTTCTAGAGGAAATGAGTTTGGTCCAAGAAGCTGTTGCCAAAACGTTTAAAGCTGAAAAGATGAACATTGAACTTCTAGGAAATGGAGATGCCCACGCTCACTGGCATCTCTTTCCAAGACGGTCAGGTGATATGAGGGGTCATGGATTGAATGGCCGTGGTCCAGTCTGGTGGGTGCCCTGGGAAGAAATGGCGGCAGAAGATTGCCAAGTGAAATCCCATGAGTTGGAACAAATGATTAAAGCCTTATCCGATGAATTAGAGAAGTACATGGTCTAAGAGAGGAAGAAAAAATGAAAAAAAGATACATCGTTTTATCCGGTTTGCTGGCAGTAACCCTAGCAGCATGTTCTCAAGAAAAACCTAAAAATGAAGAAAACACTCAAAAAACGGAACAATCTAGTCAACCTGAAGGAACTGTAGGGAGCAAATCTCAAGCCTCTAGTCAGAAGAAGGCAGAAGTTGTCAATAAGGGAGACTACTATAGTATTCAAGGGAAGTACGATGAAATCGTCATAGCTAATAAGCACTATCCTTTGTCAAAAGACTATAATCCAGGAGAAAATCCAACAGCTAAAGCAGAGTTGCTGAAGCTCATTGCAGCAATGCAAGCAGCTGGCTACCCAATCAGCGATCACTACAGTGGTTTTAGAAGTTATGAAACCCAAACCAAACTTTATCAAGACTATGTCAATCAAGATGGCAAGGAAGCAGCAGATCGCTACTCAGCACGCCCAGGTTACAGTGAACACCAGACGGGTCTTGCTTTTGACCTTATTGGGACAGATGGTGATTTAGTTACTGAAGAAAAGGCAGCCCAGTGGCTCTTGGATCATGCGGCTGACTATGGCTTTGTCGTTCGCTATCTCAAAGGCAAGGAAAAAGAGACTGGCTACATGGCAGAAGAATGGCATCTTCGCTACGTTGGAAAAGAAGCCAAAGAAATTGCTGCAAGTGGCCTCAGTTTGGAAGAGTACTATGGCTTTGAAGGCGGCGATTACGTCGATTAAAAAAGTAATTTTTCTCTTGCATTTTTAGATAAATAGTGTATAATGGAAAGGTATGTGTAAAGCATACTTGTGGGAGGTAAAAAACTTACATTACCGCCAAAACCACAAAGGAGGATTTAAAAATGGCTAAAAAAGTCGAAAAACTTGTAAAATTGCAAATCCCTGCTGGTAAAGCTACACCAGCTCCACCGGTTGGACCTGCTCTTGGTCAAGCTGGTATCAACATCATGGGATTCACAAAAGAGTTCAACGCTCGTACAGCTGACCAAGCTGGTATGATCATTCCAGTTGTTATCTCAGTATACGAAGACAAATCATTTACTTTCGTTACAAAAACACCACCAGCTGCTGTTCTTTTGAAAAAAGCTGCAGGTGTTGAAAAAGGATCAGGTACACCTAACAAAACTAAAGTTGCTACAGTTACTCGTGCACAAGTACAAGAAATTGCAGAAACTAAGATGCCAGATTTGAACGCAGCAAACATTGAGTCTGCAATGCGTATGATCGAAGGTACTGCTCGTTCTATGGGATTCACTGTTGTTGACTAATCAATAACACAGTAGAAAATCTCACAGCAGTCTATTAGTTACTTTTCATACTAGGTAAGTGACTGATGCTTGTACTTGGATACGGCAAGGGAACTTAACGAAGTAGGAAAAGAAAATTAATAGATTGAAAACCCGCAAGACTTCATCATTTCGAGAAGTGACGTGGGAGATGAAAATCGATTGAACCACTTACAAGGAGAATAGAAAATGGCTAAAAAAAGCAAACAACTTCGTGCTGCTCTTGAGAAAGTCGACAGCACAAAAGCATACAGTGTAGAAGAAGCTGTAGCACTTGCAAAAGAAACTAACTTTGCAAAATTTGACGCAACTGTAGAAGTTGCTTACAACTTGAACATCGACGTTAAAAAAGCTGACCAACAAATCCGTGGAGCAATGGTATTGCCAAACGGTACTGGTAAAACTTCACGCGTTCTTGTTTTTGCACGTGGTGCAAAAGCTGAAGAAGCAAAAGCTGCTGGTGCAGACTTTGTTGGTGAAGATGACCTTGTTGCGAAAATCAACGACGGTTGGTTGGACTTCGACGTAGTTATCGCTACACCTGACATGATGGCTCTTGTTGGACGTCTTGGACGTGTCCTTGGACCACGTAACTTGATGCCAAACCCTAAGACTGGTACTGTAACAATGGATGTTGCTAAAGCAGTTGAAGAGTCTAAAGGTGGTAAGATTACTTACCGTGCTGACCGTGCAGGTAACGTTCAAGCAATTATCGGTAAAGTATCATTTGAAGCTGAAAAATTGGTTGAAAACTTCAAAGCTTTCAACGAAACAATCCAAAAAGCAAAACCAGCTACAGCTAAAGGAACTTACGTAACAAACTTGACAATCACAACTACTCAAGGTGTTGGTATCAAGGTTGACGTAAACTCACTTTAATCAGTAGTTTATATCAGAGAACGAGTGCGAAAGTGCTCGTTTTTTTGATGATAAATTCATTCCAGGAATAATAAGTCCATTAATAGCCTGATGGAGCAAGAGAATAGTGCTTTTTCGCTTCTTCTTTCACAGAAAATATGCTATAATAGAGAGTAAAAACTTTGAAAGAAAGAAAAAGATGAATTTAAAAGATTATATCGCAACGATTGAAAATTATCCTAAGGAAGGTATTACCTTCCGTGATATCAGCCCTTTGATGGCAGATGGAAATGCTTATAGCTACGCTGTTCGTGAAATTGTTCAGTATGCAACCGATAAGAAGATCGACATGATCGTGGGTCCAGAGGCTCGCGGCTTTATCGTGGGCTGTCCTGTTGCTTTTGAGTTGGGAATTGGCTTTGCTCCTGTTCGTAAACCAGGGAAATTGCCACGTGAAGTCATTTCTGCTGACTATGAGAAAGAGTACGGTATTGATACCTTGACCATGCATGCTGATGCGATCAAGCCAGGCCAACGTGTTCTCATCGTAGATGATCTTTTGGCAACAGGTGGAACTGTCAAGGCAACGATTGAGATGATTGAAAGACTTGGTGGAGTTGTAGCCGGTTGTGCTTTCTTGATTGAGTTGGATGAGCTTAAAGGCCGTGAAAAAATCGGAGATTACGATTACAAGGTACTTATGCATTATTAATGAAAAACAGTCCTTGGGACTGTTTTCTCTTCTTTTGCTATATAAATTAACTATAGCTAGTTAGAGAAAAACTATAATTGAAAACTATATCTTCATACAGTATAATAAAGGGAAGAAGTATTTGGAGGTTTTTGCTTTCAAACAGACAAGATCATTCCCGAAATAGAGAACTGTTAGGAGGGTATTATGCCGATTCGAATTGATAAGAAATTACCAGCTGTGGAGATTTTAAGGACAGAAAATATCTTTGTTATGGATGACCAAAGGGCCGCTCATCAGGATATTCGCCCCTTGAAGATTTTGATTTTAAATCTCATGCCTCAAAAGATGGTAACAGAAACGCAACTCTTACGGCATTTGGCGAATACCCCTTTGCAATTAGATATTGATTTCTTATATATGGAAACACATCGTTCCAAGACAACTCGTGCCGAACATATGGAGACCTTCTATAAGACCTTTCCAGAGGTCAAGGATGACTTTTTTGATGGAATGATTATCACAGGAGCACCAGTCGAGCATTTGCCTTTTGAAGAGGTGGACTACTGGGAGGAATTCAAGCAGGTCATCGAATGGTCCAAGACGCATGTTTTTTCAACCCTCCATATCTGTTGGGGAGCTCAAGCAGGTCTATATGTTCGCTATGGCGTTGAAAAGCACCAGATGGATCGGAAACTATCAGGAATTTATCCACAGGACACCTTGAAAGAAGGGCACCTTCTTTTTAGAGGTTTTGATGATCGCTATGTAGCTCCTCATTCTCGTCATACTGAGATTTTAAAAGAAGAAATCTTAAACAAGACCAATCTGGAGATTCTGTCAGAAGGTCCTGAGGTTGGGGTTTCTATCCTAGCTAGTCGAGATTTGCGTGAGATTTATAGTTTTGGTCATTTGGAGTACGATCGTGACACTTTGGCAAGAGAGTATTTTCGTGATTATGAGGCGGGACTCGACCCTCATATCCCAGAGAACTACTTTAAAAATGATGATGTAAATGAGAGGCCCTGTCTCTGTTGGTCTTCATCAGCTGCCCTCTTTTTCAGCAATTGGGTGAACTATGCAGTTTATCAAGAAACCCCTTTTGACTGGAGAAAGGTAGAGGATGATGCGGCTGCATTTGGATATCTATAAGAGGAATTATGACATATTTTGACGCTTTTAAATCAGGGAACTTGGTTTTGCCAAGTGCCCTGCTCTTGCATTTTAAGGAACTCTTTCCTTCCAGCGAAGATTTTCTCGTCTGGCAATTTTTCTATTTACAAAATACCACAGCCCTAGGAGATGTTTCACCTAGTCAGATTGCTGAAATCATTGGGAAAGAGGTGGCAGATGTCAACCAATCTATTTCAAATTTGACTGAAAATGGTTTGCTACAATATCGGACCATTGAACTAAATGGGGAAATTGAGCTGATTTTTGATGCTAGTTTGGCTTTTGAACGCTTGGATAGCTTACTAGATAGCCAAACTCCAGCTACAACTGCCCCAAATCCGCAGAATCAATTGAAGGATCTGGTTGAAACTTTTCAGCAAGAATTGGGACGCTTATTAACACCATTTGAAATCGAAGATCTTTCTAAGACTGTCAAAGAAGACGGAGTTAAGGCGGATTTGATCAAGGAAGCTCTCCGAGAGGCTGTTCTCAATGGCAAGCCAAACTGGAAATATATTCAGGCAATCCTACGAAACTGGCGCCATGAAGGAATTCAGTCTGTGGCTCAGGTAGAGGCCAAACGAGCAGAGCGAGAAGCCAACAATCCCAAACAAGTTCAGGTTTCGGCTGATTTCCTCGATGCCATGAATTTGTGGCAAGATTAGTCGCTTGAAAAATCTTGAAAATTAGAGTAAGGTTTGCAAGCTCCTTATAAATATGATAGAATAATAGTGAATAAAATGAAAAAAGAGGTATGTGAAATGTCACGTAAACCATTTATCGCTGGTAACTGGAAAATGAACAAAAATCCAGAAGAAGCAAAAGCATTCGTTGAAGCCGTTGCATCAAAACTTCCTTCATCAGACCTTGTTGAAGCAGGTATCGCAGCTCCAGCAGTTGATTTGACAGCTGTTCTTGCTGCTGCTAAAGGTTCAAACCTTAAAGTTGCTGCTCAAAACTGCTACTTTGAAAATGCAGGTGCTTTCACTGGTGAAACTAGCCCACAAGTTTTGAAAGAAATCGGTACTGACTACGTTGTGATCGGTCACTCAGAACGTCGTGACTACTTCCATGAAACCGACGAAGATATCAACAAAAAAGCAAAAGCAATCTTTGCAAACGGTATGCTTCCAATCATCTGTTGTGGTGAGTCACTTGAAACTTACGAAGCTGGTAAAGCTGCTGAATTCGTAGGTGCTCAAGTATCTGCTGCTTTGGCTGGATTGACAACTGAACAAGTTGCTGCATCCGTTATCGCTTATGAGCCAATCTGGGCTATCGGTACTGGTAAATCAGCTTCACAAGACGATGCACAAAAAATGTGTAAAGTCGTTCGTGACGTTGTAGCTGCAGACTTTGGTCAAGAAGTTGCGGACAAAGTTCGTGTTCAATACGGTGGTTCTGTTAAACCTGAAAACGTTGCTTCATACATGGCTTGCCCAGACGTTGACGGTGCCCTTGTTGGTGGTGCGTCACTTGAAGCTGAAAGCTTCTTGGCATTGCTTGATTTTGTAAAATAATCTAAATTATTCGAGACAGTCTTCTAAGACTGCCTTTTTTTATAGAGACCGTATATTTTTCTTAAATTATCAGTCTATTACAACTTTTCTCAGATAGTACATTTTCCTTGATATCATTTTCTGGTAGTAGTATACTTGTATTATAGCTACTGTGAAGTAGTTATAAAAAAATGAAAAGAGGTAAGAAATATGGTTGAATTGAAAAAAGAAGCAGTAAAAGACGTAACAACATTATCTAAAACAGCGCCAGTAGCATTGGCAAAAACAAAGGAAGTATTGAACCAAGCAGTAGCGGACTTGTATGTGGCTCACATTGCCCTTCACCAAGTTCACTGGTATATGCGTGGTCGTGGTTTCCTCGTATGGCATCCAAAAATGGATGAATACATGGACAGCCTTGATGGCTATCTTGACGAAATCAGCGAACGTTTGATCACCCTTGGCGGCAAACCTTACTCAACTTTGACAGAATTCCTTCAACACAGTGAAATCGAAGAAGAAGAAGGAGAATTCCGTAACGTTGAAGAAAGCTTGGAACGTGTTCTAGCGATTTATCGCTACCTCATCGCTCTTTTCCAAAAAGCTTTGGATGTGACTGATGAAGAAGGCGATGATGTTACAAACGATATCTTTGTTGGTGCTAAGGCTGAACTTGAGAAAACAGTTTGGATGCTTGCAGCAGAACTTGGACAAGCTCCTGGTTTGTAAAATATAGTTGCTACCCCTTTTATCATGTGGTGCTTGATAAGTGCCCATGACCAATCATCTTTTAAAAGTCATGTAACTGTAAACAGTTGCATGATTTTTTTGTCTGCTGGACTTAGGACACATTGTCAAAAGTAGGATTTTACGGTATAATAGTTGCTGTTCAATAACATATGAATTTTAAAGAATAATTGTTAGTTTTAGGAGGACTTATGAACAACTTACCAAATTGCCCAAAATGTAATTCAGAATATGTCTACGAAGACGGAAGTCTCTTGGTCTGCCCAGAGTGTGCCTATGAGTGGAATCCTGCAGAAGTTGCAGAAGTAGAAGAAGGTGTTGTTGCTATCGATGCCAATGGAAATAAATTGGCTGACGGCGATACTGTAACCCTTATCAAGGACTTGAAAGTAAAAGGTGCGCCAAAGGATTTGAAACAAGGAACTCGCGTTAAAAATATCCGTATCGTAGAAGGTGACCACAACATCGACTGTAAGATTGATGGTTTTGGAGCTATGAAACTCAAGTCAGAATTTGTTAAGAAAATCTAGCCATGAAACTGAATTATAAATTTATCTTTTATAGTCGTGTCCTCTTGTTCTTAGCGGCATTTACAGGGGTTTATTTAGAAATTACCAAGCACGGTGGCTTTGGTATGCTCCTTTACTACACAGTGTTGTCCAATCTTTTGGTAACGATTTTCACGGGCTATCTGCTCCGTGTGATGAGCCGTTCAGGTGAAAATTGGCAAAGTCCGACCTTGCTTCGTCTCAAGGGTGGTGTTACAATGAGTATCATGATCACCTGTGTGATTTACCATTTTATGCTTGCTCCGATCGCGACAGACTTTTACCGAGTGGAAAATTTCCTTTGCCACTATATCGTTCCACTCTGGTTTTTAGCCGACACCCTCTTCTTTGATAAACAGGGTCGATACAAGATCTGGGATCCAGTCTTGTGGACCATCTTGCCCTTGGTTTATATGATTTTTGCCTTGTTTAACGGACTGGTCTTAAAACTCAATATTCCGAATTCCAAGGACAATCCCTTCCCTTATTTCTTTTTAAATGTGAACAAGGGTTGGGACGTGGTTATCAAATGGTGTTTGATCATTTTTGCGGCGTATATGGTTGCAGGCTTCATCTTCTATCTGATCAAGCAAATCAAGCGAAAATAGTCTTCCTATGAGGAAAGTTAGGACGGAGTCTCTAGTTCAATCGGGCTCCTTCTTTTCTTGCCATCTTCCTTTTAAAAGGATCAACAGTGAGAAATATATAGAAAGAAAATCCATGAAACAATATTTAGAACGGGCTAGTATTTTGGCCCTCTCCCTCGTTTTGATTACCTCCTTTTCCATCTCAAGTGCTCTGCCAGCCATGTTTGACTATTATCAAGGCTACCCCAAAGAACAAATCGAGCTCCTGGTCAGTCTCCCTTCTTTTGGAATCATGATTATGCTGGTTTTAAATGGGTTTTTGGAGCGTTTGCTTCCTGAGCGACTTCAGATCAGTCTGGGACTTCTCATCCTCTCTATCGGTGGAACAGCTCCCTTCTGGTATCAGGATTATAACTTTGTCTTTGCTATGCGGATTTTATTTGGCTTGGGTGTTGGGATGATCAATGCCAAGGCCATTTCCATCATCAGCGAACGCTATCATGGAAAGACACGGATCCAGATGCTGGGTCTCCGCGGATCAGCAGAAGTTGTCGGGGCATCGATTTTGACTCTAGTGGTCGGTCAGCTCTTATCCTTTGGGTGGACAGTGACCTTCTTGGCCTACAGTGCGGGATTTTTAGTATTGATTCTTTATCTGCTCTTTGTCCCTTATGGGAAAGAAAAGAAAGAAACAAAGAAAAAAGAGGCCGAAACGACTCGTTTGACAGGACAGATGAAAGGCTTAATTTTTCTATTGGCTGTCGAAGCAGCAGTTGTTGTCTGCACCAATACAGCTATCACCATTCGTATTCCTAGTCTGATGGTAGAAAGAGGTCTAGGGGATGCCCAGTTATCGAGTTTGGTTTTAAGTATCATGCAGTTGATTGGTATCTTAGCAGGTGTGAGTTTTTCTTTCTTTATCTCTGTGTTTAAAGAAAGGTTGCTCCTTTGGTCAGGTATCACCTTTGGATTGGGGCAGATTGTGATTGCCTTGTCTCCGTCATTGGGTGTGATGGTAGTTGGAAGTGTTGTGGCAGGTTTTTCTTACAGTGTGGCCTTGACCACTGTCTTTCAGCTTCTTTCTGAAAGAATCCCAGCCAAGCTCCTTAATCAGGCAACATCTTTTGCAGTGCTAGGATGCAGCTTTGGAGCCTTTACGACACCTTTCATTCTTGGGGCGATCGGCTTGGTGACTCAAAACGGTATGTTGGTCTTCACCATTCTAGGATGCTGGTTGATTGTCACTTCTATCTTTGTTATGTACGCACTTCAAAAGAGAGCTTAGGATTAATTTCCTAAGTTTTTCTTTTCGGGAATTTTGTACCCAGACAATTATTGGTTTTTAAACTTGTTTACACTTTTATTTCCTGATAAAATAGAAGTTATGACAAGATATAAAGCAATCATTTCCTATGACGGTTATGCCTTTGCTGGTTTTCAGCGCCAGCCTCATGCGCGGAGCGTTCAAGAGGAAATCGAAAAAACCTTAACGAGACTCAATAAGGGGCAAGCCATCGCTGTTCATGGTGCTGGTAGGACGGATAGTGGGGTTCATGCTCTTGGTCAGGTCATTCATTTTGATCTTCCCTATCAGATGGATGAGGAAAAGCTTCGTTTTGCCCTGGATACCCAATCTCCTGAAGATATCGATGTAATCTCGATGGAGCTTGTGGCGGATGATTTTCATTGCCGTTATGCCAAGCACAGCAAGACCTATGAGTTTATAGTAGATAGGGGGCGTCCCAAAAATCCTATGCGTCGTCACTACGCTACTCACTTTCCCTATCCGCTCGACGTGGAGCGGATGCAGATGGCAATCAAAAAGCTAGAGGGAACTCATGATTTTACCGGGTTTACAGCATCTGGAACCAGTGTAGAGGACAAGGTTCGAACCATTACAGAAGCCAGTCTTAGTGTTGATGAGACAGGGCAGTTTTTGACCTTTAGCTTTTCAGGGAATGGTTTCTTGTATAAGCAGATTCGCAATATGGTGGGAACGCTGCTCAAAATCGGAAATAATCGAATGCCAGTTGAGCAGATTGACTTGATTTTGGAGAAGAAGGACAGGCAGCTAGCAGGTCCAACAGCGGCACCGAATGGCTTGTATTTAAAGGAGATTCGTTATGAAGAATAATCGTATTTTAGCCCTTTCTGGGAATGATATTTTTAGTGGTGGTGGTTTATCAGCTGATTTGGCCACCTATACCTTAAACGGCTTGCATGGCTTTGTAGCAGTGACTTGTTTGACGGCCTTGACTGAAAAGGGCTTTGAAGTCTTTCCAACTGACGATGCCGTTTTTCAACATGAATTGGATAGCTTGCGTGATGTGGAATTTGCAGGGATTAAGATTGGTCTTCTCCCTACTGTCAGTGTGGCTGAGAAAGCCTTGAACTTTATCAAGCAACGTCCAGGAGTGCCTGTTGTATTGGATCCCGTCTTGGTCTGCAAGGAAACGCACGATGTGGCTGTCAGTGAACTCTGTAAAGAGTTGATTCTCTTTTTCCCTCATGTCAGTGTGATTACGCCAAATCTTCCTGAAGCAGAATTGTTGGCTGGTCAGGAAATTAAAACATTGGAAGACATGAAAGCTGCAGCGCAGAAATTGCATGATTTAGGAGCGCCAGCAGTCATTATCAAGGGAGGCAATCGCCTCAGTCAGGACAAGGCAGTGGATGTCTTTTATGATGGACAAAATTTTACAGTTCTAGAAAATCCTATTATCCAAGGTCAAAATGCTGGTGCAGGTTGTACCTTTGCCTCAAGCATTGCCAGTCACTTGGTTAAAGGTGATGAACTTTTACCAGCAGTAGAGAGCTCGAAAGCTTTCGTTTACCGTGCTATTGCACAAGCAGATCAATATGGAGTAAGACAATATGAAGCAAACCAAAACAACTAAAATCGCCCTTGTATCCCTCTTAACCGCCCTTTCTGTGGTTCTAGGTTATTACTTGAAAATTGGAACGCCAACAGGAATATTGACTCTCTTGGACGCAGGTATTTTCTTTACTGCTTTTTACTTTGGCAGTAAAGAAGGAGCTGTCGTTGGAGGACTAGCAGCTTTTCTGCTTGACCTTCTATCAGGCTATCCACAGTGGATGTTCTTTAGCTTGATAAATCATGGTTTGCAAGGTTATTTTGCAGGTTTTAAAGGGAAATGGCAATGGCTGGGCTTAGTCTTAGCTACAATCGTCATGGTAAGTGGCTACGCTCTGGGCTCAACTCTAATGAATGGCTGGTCAGCAGCCTTACCAGAAATTCTTCCAAACTTCCTGCAAAACACCTTGGGAATGGTTGTGGGATTTGTAGTCTTTCAAAGCGTCAAGAAGATAAAATAAAAAAGTCAGCTATTGAAGCTGACTTTTTGCTTGTCTAGGTTTAATCAAAATAAAGCAAATCTTTGCTGGTGCTTGTAAAGAGGTCAAAGCCATCCTTGGTCACAACACCGCAATCTTCGATACGGACCCCGACTTTACCAGGGATATAGATACCTGGTTCAACAGAGAAGCACATGCCTTCTTCGATGACCATGTCGTTTCCTTCCATGATAGAAGGGAATTCGTGGACATCCATACCGATACCGTGACCGAGACGGTGGTTGAAGTACTCACCATAACCAGCTTTTTCAATGACTTCACGTGCAGCGCGGTCAACTTCATGGGCAGTCACACCTGGCTTGATGAAGTCAAGGGCAGCTTGTTGGGCTTCAAGAGTCAAGTTGTAGATATCTTTTTTGAATTGATCCGGTTTACCGACAGCGACCGTACGAGTCATATCTGAGGCGTAGCCATTAACCATGACACCGAGGTCAAAGAGGAGAAGGGCGTCCTTTTCAACCTTGTTTGCACCAGGAATTCCGTGTGGATTTGCAGCGTTATCGCCAGTCAAGACCATGGTATCAAAGCTCATTTCATAGCCTTCACCTTTCATGGCAAAGTCGATTTGGGCAATGATGTCTGTCTCAGTCTTATCAAGAGAAATATTATCAAAACCAACTTTGACCGCCTTGTCCGCATAGAGACCTGCAACCATCATTTTTTGGACTTCGTCAGCTGATTTGATGAGGCGCATGCGTTGGATGCGAGGAGTGAGGTTTTCAAACTCAGCAGTTTCAAAAACTGTTTTCAAACCATGGTATTTGGTCAAGATGAGATTGTCAAACTCAACAGCGACACGTTTGAAGTCGTGCTGAGGCAAAGCATTTTTGATTTTTTGCCATGGATTTTCAGAATCCACATAGCCTACAACTGGGAAAGAAACAGTGCTGCTTGCACGCTCAACCTCAAGGGCTGGGACAAAGAGGAGAGGTTCCTGATCTGCTAGAACAAAGAGGAACATTTGGCGTTCATGGGGATCACTGTAAAAGCCAGTGAGGTAATTAATAGTGACGGGGTCAGATACGACAGCGACGTCTAGTTTTTCTGATTCAAGATATGTTAGGATTTGTTGTAATTTAGACATATGCTACCTTCTTTCTACCCCTCTATTTTGGCAAAAAAAGAGAGAAAATGCAAGGGAGAAGGGTAAAAGAACAGGCAAAAAGAACTCCGACAAGATAGGGGAGTTCTTTGATCTAATTTTCCTTAGTTTAAGAAAAGTCAGCCTTGCTTTTGACGTCGCTGTATTCTTCAGCAATTTCTTGACTGAGGATGTCCTCATAGGCAGGGAGTTGGATGTCCTGACCGTATTTCTTCTTGAGGGCAGTAGTAACCAGGCGATAAGCTAGATTGGCATTACGTGAGAGGATAGGTCCGTGGAAATAGGAACCAAAGACATTCTTATAATGAACCCCTTCACCGACCTTTTCCTCGTTGTTTCCATTTCCATAGACCACCTGTCCCAGCGGTTTTTGGTCATCTGAGAGGAAGGTACGGCCCTGGTGATTTTCAAAGCCATAGTAGGTTTCATCGAAGTCTTCATTGTGAATTTTGATGTCACCGATAAAGCGATTATTGGTCTGGTTGAGGGTGTAGTGGCCCATGACACCGAGCCCTTCGATACGTTTGCCTGAAGCCTCAACATAATATTGCCCCAAAAGTTGGAAACCACCACAGATGGCTAGAACTACTCCGTCGTTTTGGATGTAGTTGTCAATGCTCTCTTTTTTAGCAGGTAGGTCGCCTGCGATGATACTTTGTTCAAAGTCTTGACCACCACCGAAAAAGGCAATATCGTAGTGATTTTCGTCAAAGTCATCATGGAGAGAAACGATATCAACTGTTACATGAGCTCCCAGTTTTTCAGCCACATACTTGAGCATGAGGATGTTGCCGTTGTCTCCGTAGGTATTCATGAGGTTTCCATAGAGGTGGGCGATGTTGAGCTGATAAGGGTAGTTGCCAGCTTTTGAGGAAAGTGAAGTATAAACCATCAGTTCATCTCCTTTCTAACAATCTGACGACTAGCCAGCAGTTCACGGAATTCCAGCATAGCAGTATAGGTAGCCAGGATATAGGCATGTTTACAATCTTGGTTCTCAATGGTTTTGAGAACTTGTTCCAGACTACTTGTTTCAGTGATTTTCTCTGCTGGGTAGCCTGTCACTCGTAGACGACGCGCGATTTCAGAATGACGAACACCACCAGCGTTGATTTCAGGAATGTCCATGTCAGTGATTTGTTCAAAGTCAGCATCCCAAATCCAGCTAGTATCAATCCCATCAGCATAGTTGGCATTAAGAAGAACAGATAAACTAAATGGATAAGGCGCTAGTTTGATCATCTCGATAGCTTGGGTCGCACCGACAGGATTTTTAATCAAGACAAGAGTACATTCTTTATCACCGATATGGAAGGTCTCCTGGCGTCCAAAGACAGCACGGCTCTTGTCAAATCCTTGCTTGATCAGTTGTGAATCGGCACCGAGGAAACGGGCAATAGCGACCGCAGCTAGGGCATTGTAGATATTGTAGAGCCCACCGATTTGGATGCCGTATTCTTGTCCGTCAATGACAAAACGAGAGCGATTGTTGGTCAACTCAACCAAGTCTGTCAGACGGTAGTCCAATTCAGGTCGTTTGCAGCCACAATTTTCACAGATATAGGCACCCAAGTTGGCATAGGTATTGTGCTCATATTTGAGGATGCCTTGACAGTCAGGGCAGAGGATTCCTTCGGTATTGTAGTGAGCCAGTTGGGCTGGCCCTTTTTCCAAGTCAAAACCAAAATACTGTACAGGATTTGGAATAGCTGGCTTGTAGAAAAGCGGACTGTCACCATTGAGGAGAACAGTAGCTGTAGGCACCTTACGGATGGCATCCAAAATCATCTTATAAGTCGTGTAAATCTCACCATAACGGTCCATCTGATCACGGAAAATGTTGGTGATGACAAAAAGACTAGGATGGATATAGTCGCAGATACGAGAAAGACTGGCTTCGTCGATTTCGAGGACGGCAATGTTTTTCCCAGTTTTAGAAGATTTGGCTGTTAGGAAGGTTGTTGTAATCCCTGTAATCATATTGGCACCACTAGGATTGGTCAGAACCCGACCATAAACTTCTTTTAAAATGCCGACAGTGAGGGCAGTTGTCAGGGTTTTCCCGTTGGTTCCAGTGACCACGACAATCTCGTAGTTCTTAGCTAGATTTTGTAAAATATCTTTATCAAATTGAAGGGCGAGTTTTCCTGGGAGCGTACTTCCGCGGCCAAGACGGCTTAAAACGAAGTGAGAAGAACGCCCAGCTAGAAGGCCCAAAGTAGTTTTTAATTTCATGTTTCTATTATATCATAAAAGAGGGAAAAGACAGATTTGAGATTTCGAAGAAGCAAAAACAGCCCAAAGAGGGCTGTTGGATTTAGTCTAGTTTAAATGCAACGATGGCAGGTTTTGATTTAAAATCACCAACAGGTTTAATTTCGAGTTCGAAGTCACCATTTCCAATAACTCCAAAATGTTGAACAGCACCTTCTAAAGATCTCCCACTTGATAGAGTTTCTGCAGTGTTCGTGTTAGCGTAGGAGTCCATTTTTTTACTTCCAACATAAAGATTCATATCCCATCCTACAGCTAAATCTTTCTCTGAAAGATTAGTTACGTTGTATGTTACTTTCAATACTTTGTCAGGGTTAGTTTTATCAAATTGATTACGTTCATCAGTCCATTCTACATTTGTAATCGTATACTCAGCCACATTGTCAAACGTTATTTTATCCCCGATAGCAAGTTTTCCTTTCTTTTCGGTCTCTTTTTTGCTTGAGGATGTTTCTACTTTGTCATTCTTTGAAGTAGTTTCCTCTTTTTTGCTTGCACCACTACAAGCAACTAGAGCGAGGACTGACAAGCAAGAGAGTCCGAGTGCAAATATTCTATTTGTTTTATTCATTCATAAAACCTCCTTTATAATATAACGATATAATAACATAAATAAAAAGAAAATAAAAGCATTTTCAAAAAGAAAATACTTTTATTTTTCTAGTTAAATCGCAAACAAGTCATTCAAGTTCTCAGCCAAGGTTGGGTGAGTGAAGATTTGTTTTGTGAAGTAAGTGTAAGGAATCTTGTTGTCCATTGCAACAGTGATGATGTTGATGATTTCTTGTGAACCTTCTGAGAAGATAGTTGCACCGAGAATTTCTTTTGTTTCAGTATTGACAATAGCTTTGAAGGCTCCACGAAGATCTCCATTGACGTGACCACGAGGCATCGCAGCAACAGGGATTTCCTTAACAGCGTATGGAAGTTTCAAATCAGCTGCTTGGCTTTCAGTCAAACCAACTTGTGAAAGTGCAGGTGTGATGAACATAGTGTTTGGTACATTGAGGCGGTCTTCAAGCGTGTAGCTGCCATCTCCAACAAGGTAGCTGTAGACAACACGGAAGTCATCAAGTGAAATGTAGGTAAATTGAGGTCCACCGTTGACATCCCCAACTGCAAAGACACCAGGAACGTTTGTTTGACAATGTTTGTCTACTTTGATAGCACCACGCTCTGTTAGTTCAATATCTGTGTTTTCAAGTTGAAGTGGTTCTACGTTTGGCTTACGTCCAGTTGCGTAGAGAAGGGCGTCGAAACGGTAGGTTTCGTTTTCAGTTACGACAAGAACTTGGTCACCGTCGTTTTTGATCTCAGTAGTACGGATGTTTTGAAGCAATTCAATGCCGTCTTCTTCCATATATTGTTTAGCAAGAGCTGCGATGGAAGGTTCTGTTCGAGGTAGGAAAGTATCCAAGGCATCTAGGACTGTAACCTTGCTTCCAAGTCTGTTGTATAGACCTGCAAATTCAAGACCGATATTTCCGCCACCAAGGACACCAAGTTTTTCAGGCAATTTGTCCAAGTTTTGGATACCTGTTGAGTCAAAGACATTCTTACTTGTAGCAAGTCCAGGGATTGGCAAGACGTTTGAAACAGCACCAGTGTTGATAACGATAGTTTCAGCAGTCAGTTCTTGTTTTTCATCACCAGCCTGGATTTCGATGACTTTGTTTGAAAGGAAGTGAGCTTCCGCATCAAAGATATCTACACCTGTTCCCGCAACAGTAGCATAGTTTTTACCGTTAAGGCGACCAGTGATAGTATTTTTGGTAGCAATGACTTCTTCAAAAGACAAGTCTTTCTCAGCAGCAACTAGTAAGGTTTTAGTTGGGATACAGCCGATGTTGATACAAGTTCCACCGTACATAGCTTTGCTTCGTTCAATGAGGGCAACTTTTTTGCCAGCTGAAGCCAATTTACCAGCTAGTGTTTTCCCAGCTTTACCAAATCCAATAACGATTAAATCATATGTTAACATTTATAGTCCTCCTATTCGAATTTCATTCTAGCACAAGAAAAAAACTTTTGCACAAATCTGCTACGAAAAAGACAGAAAAAGATAAAAACGCTTTCCAGACAAAAAACTAGTAATTTTTTGACAAGCTTGATAGACTAAAATCCTATCTATTTTTATATAAAATAGAATAAATGTTCGAAAATAGGAGGTTTTATGAAATCGAATCGTTATATTATTGCCTTTGCTGGGGTCATTTTACACTTAATGCTGGGTTCGACTTATGCTTGGAGTGTTTATCGCAACCCTATTATTGAAAAAACGGGATGGGATCAGGCTTCTGTTGCCTTTGCCTTTAGTCTAGCAATCTTTTGTTTGGGATTATCGGCTGCATTTATGGGGCGATTGGTAGAAAAATTTGGTCCGAGAGTCATGGGGAGTCTATCTGCTTTTCTATACGCAGGTGGAAATATCTTAACAGGATTTGCAATAGACCGTCAGGAGCTGTGGTTATTGTATCTCGCTTATGGTATTTTAGGTGGACTTGGTTTGGGAGCAGGCTATATTACCCCTGTGTCAACGATTATAAAATGGTTTCCCGATAAACGTGGTCTCGCAACAGGTTTAGCGATTATGGGGTTTGGTTTTGCTTCTTTATTGACTAGTCCCATAGCGCAACATCTCATCGCAGGGGTAGGGGTTGTAGAAACTTTTTATATTTTAGGCGCAAGTTACTTTATTATCATGCTCCTCGCTTCACAATTCATTAAGCGTCCAAATGAGCAAGAGCTTGCAATTTTATCTGTTTCAGGGAAAGAAAAAACAGCCTCTTTGACGCAAGGAATGGCTGCGAATCAGGCCCTGAAAAGCAATCGGTTTTATATACTTTGGATTATTTTCTTTATCAACATAGCTTGTGGTTTAGGCTTAATATCAGCGGCATCGCCAATGGCACAGGAGATGGCTGGCTTGTCTACAAGTCATGCAGCAGTAATGGTGGGCGTTTTAGGGATTTTCAATGGGTTTGGTCGTTTGCTCTGGGCGAGTTTATCTGACTATATCGGTCGCCCTCTAACCTTTAGTATATTACTGCTTGTCAATCTTTTCTTTTCTCTCTCACTTTGGCTCTTTACAGATTCCGTTTTATTTGTAGTCGCTATGTCTATTTTGATGACTTGCTATGGAGCTGGTTTTTCATTGATTCCGGCTTATCTCAGTGATATTTTTGGAACCAAGGAATTGGCCGCTCTGCATGGATATATTTTAACAGCTTGGGCAATGGCTGGTTTAGCAGGGCCTATTTTATTAGCAGAGACTTATAAAATAGCTCATTCTTACACACAAACCTTGTTCGTTTTTCTCATTTTATATAGTATAGCCTTGGCTTTGTCTTATTATCTAGGTCGTTCAATCAAAAAGGAAATCCAAAAACCGTTTACATGATTTTCAAAAAGGATTCTACTATCTTTTGCTTCCCTCTTGTGTTATACTAGATAGGTTGCAAAGAAACTAGTACTTTTCTTTCGTGGAAAAGAAGCAACACGGTATCTCTTTTTTGTAGAAGATACGTCATGAAAAGAAAAGTATAAACTAAAGCCCTATAGGGTGGCTTCGCACCACCTTTAGAAAGAAGAATAACGTGAAATTTAATGAATTTAACTTGTCTGCTGAATTGCTAGCAGAGATTGAAAAAGCTGGATTTGTAGAAGCCAGTCCCATCCAAGAACAGACCATTCCATTGGCTCTCGAAGGAAAAGACGTTATCGGTCAAGCTCAGACTGGTACAGGGAAAACCGCAGCCTTTGGCTTGCCAACCCTTGAAAAAATCCGTACAGAAGAAGCGACCATCCAAGCCTTGGTCATCGCTCCAACTCGTGAACTCGCTGTCCAAAGTCAAGAGGAACTCTTCCGCTTTGGCCGTAGCAAGGGAGTGAAAGTTCGCTCAGTTTACGGTGGTTCCAGTATTGAAAAACAAATTAAGGCCCTTAAATCTGGTGCCCACATCGTGGTAGGAACACCAGGCCGTCTCTTGGACTTGATTAAACGCAAGGCCTTGAAATTACAAGATATTGAAACTCTGATTCTTGACGAAGCGGATGAAATGCTCAATATGGGCTTCCTTGAAGACATTGAAGCCATCATTTCCCGTGTCCCTGAAAATCGTCAAACCTTGCTCTTTTCAGCAACCATGCCAGATGCTATCAAACGTATCGGTGTTCAGTTTATGAAAGACCCTGAGCATGTGAAGATTGCTGCCAAGGAATTGACAACAGAGCTGGTGGATCAGTACTATATCCGTGTCAAGGAACAAGAGAAATTTGATACCATGACACGTCTTATGGATGTGGAACAACCAGAACTTGCTATTGTATTTGGTCGTACTAAACGCCGTGTAGATGAATTGACTCGTGGACTTAAAATTCGTGGCTTCCGTGCAGAAGGAATTCATGGTGACTTAGACCAAAATAAACGTCTTCGTGTCCTTCGTGATTTTAAAAATGGGAATCTTGATGTTTTGGTTGCGACAGACGTGGCAGCACGTGGTTTGGATATCTCAGGTGTGACCCATGTCTACAACTACGATATTCCACAAGATCCTGAAAGTTATGTTCACCGTATCGGCCGTACAGGTCGTGCTGGTAAGTCAGGTCAATCTATTACTTTCGTAGCACCAAATGAAATGGGCTACCTTCAAATCATCGAAAACTTGACTAAGAAACGCATGAAAGGCTTGAAACCAGCGACAGCAGAAGAAGCCTTCCAAGCTAAGAAACAAGTAGCTCTCAAGAAAATCGAACGTGATTTTGCGGATGAAACTATTCGTGGGAACTTTGAAAAATTTGCTAAAGATGCTCGTAAGTTAGCTGCAGAATTTAGTCCAGAAGAATTGGCTATGTATATCTTGAGTCTGACAGTCCAAGATCCAGACAGCCTTCCTGAAGTGGAGATTGCGCGTGAAAAACCACTGCCATTTAAACCATCAGGTAATGGATTCGGTGGCAAAGGTAAGGGAGGTCGTGGAGGCCGTCGTGGAGACGACCGTCGAGATCGTGATCGCCGCGGCAATGGTCGCCGTGATGACTTCAAGAAAGGCAGTCGTGGGAACGATCGTTTTGATAAAGACAGACGTTACCGTAATAAAGACAATAAAAAACCTCGCAACACTTCAAGCGAAAAGAAAACCGGCTTTGTTATTCGTAACAAAGGAGACAAATAGAAAAAAGCGATTCACAATGTGAATCGCTTTTATATATAAGGAGACCGATAGTAAAAGAAGATGGTGATAGTAAAGGATAGGTGAAACGGAAAGGGATTTATCATGTCATCTTCTTATAATGTTATAATATCAAAAATAAAATAGGATGTCAATAAAAAAATCGCTTTTTTTTCTAAAATATTTTTGTTGTTCAAAATTGCAATTAAATAAGCAATTTTCAGATAATTATTGAAATAAAGACTTTTCTATGTTATAATGGAAGCGATTATATGCGAGGTAAAAAATGGCACATTTATTAGAAAAAACAAGAAAAATCACGTCTATTCTAAAGCGCTCTGAGGAGCAACTCCAAGATGAACTTCCTTACAATGCGATCACACGTCAGTTAGCTGATATTATTGACTGTAACGCTTGTATTGTAAATAACAAGGGACGTCTCTTGGGTTACTTTATGCGTTATAAGACCAATAATGACCGTGTAGAACAATTCTTCCAAACCAAAACCTTCCCTGAGGTTTATGTACAAGGGGCGAACATGATTTATGACACGGAAGCCAACCTACCTGTTGAACATGATTTGACCATTTTCCCTGTGGAGAGCCGTGCAGACTTTCCAGATGGGTTGACAACTATTGCTCCGATTCATGTATCAGGGATTCGCCTAGGTTCGTTGATCATTTGGCGCAATGATAAGAAGTTTGAAGATGAAGATTTGATCCTTGTCGAGATTGCCAGCACGGTAGTAGGGATTCAACTATTGAACTTCCAACGTGAAGAAGATGAGAAAAATATTCGCCGTCGTACGGCTGTTACCATGGCGGTCAATACCCTTTCCTATTCAGAACTTCGTGCCGTATCAGCTATTCTAGCTGAGTTGGATGGGAATGAAGGGCAGCTGACTGCATCAGTTATTGCAGATCGTATTGGCATTACGCGCTCAGTGATTGTCAATGCGCTTCGTAAATTGGAGTCGGCGGGAATTATTGAGAGTCGTTCTTTAGGAATGAAGGGGACTTATCTCAAAGTTCTAATTGGTGATATTTTTGAGGAAGTGAAAAAGAGGGACTACTAATGGCAAAGGCTTTAATCTCGATTGACTATACAGAGGATTTCGTAGCAGACCATGGAAAGCTAACTGCTGGCGCACCCGCTCAAGCAATATCAAAAGCCATTGATCAGGTAACTAGATTAGCTTTTGATCGTGGAGACTATGTCTTTTTTACCATTGATGCTCATGAAGAGAAGGATACATTCCACCCAGAAAGCAAGCTCTTTCCACCGCACAACATCATTGGAACTAGTGGGCGTAACCTTTATGGCCCCCTAGCTGATTTTTATGCTGAGCATGAGGCGGATAGTCGTGTCTTTTGGATGGACAAGCGTCACTATTCAGCTTTTTCAGGAACGGACTTAGATATCCGTTTGCGGGAACGTCGGGTTGATACTGTTATCTTAACAGGTGTTTTGACGGACATTTGCGTTCTTCATACGGCTATTGATGCTTATAATTTAGGTTATCAAATTGAGATTGTTAAGTCTGCAGTTGCCTCTATTTGGCCAGAAAATCATCTGTTTGCTCTTGGGCATTTTAAGAACACATTGGGAGCAAAATTACTGGATGAAAACCTTGCTGAAATTGAACAATAGCCTGTTGGAAAAATGAAAAAAATCTGAAAAAAGTGTTGACAAAGATTTTGAAAGTTGATATACTAGTAAAGTAATCGACGCGGGGATGGCGGAATTGGCAGACGCGCAGGACTAAGGATCCTGTGACCGCTTTAGGTCGTGAGGGTTCAAGTCCCTCTCTCCGCATAGGGTAAGAGTTAGCTTTAGCTAGCTCTTTTTTTGTCAGCACGCATAGTGATTATTCAACAAGAGAGGTCTACCTTTCTTGTTTTTTTCTTTTCTTTTAAATAGTGCTATAATATAGATAGAAAGTAACTGCAAAAAGTCTTATATGAAAGATCATCGAGTAATGGATACTAATAGGCTTGGTTAAAACGGATATATAAGGTAGGAAAGGAGGAGTAGATAGTCGTTTGGTATTTGAAATGAGTATTTCAAAAGTGTAAAGGAGGATTACGATGGTTAATGAACTTCAACGAATAATGAGCGCCTTTATTCAAATTCTCTTTATTATTTTACTACCTTCTATCTGGTGGTTTATGACTATGAGGGGGGAAGTTCCATTTATGGAATGGATCGGACTAAAAGCTATCAAAAGAGTAAAAACCTCGCATCTGATTTTATGGATGGTGGGTGGATTTTCCTTATTTACTATTTTTTCTATCCTTATCTTTCCTCTTACTCGTGGTCTAGAAACAGCTACTTCGGCTTTTTCTGCTATGGGTTCTAAGGCTTTACCAAGTATTCTAATTTACAGTATTTTGCAAACATCTTTACCAGAGGAACTATTATTTAGAGGTTTTCTACTGAAACGAATGGCAAATCACATGCCGTTTGTCTTTGCAAATACCATACAGGCCTTCGCTTTTGGATTGCTTCATGGAGTATTGTTTGCTTCAGTAGTGAGTTTGGAAGTCAATTTTTTCATTGTATTTTTTACTGGAGCAATAGCAGCTTATCTTGGTTTTGTTAATGAAAAGATAGCAGGAGGATCAATTTTACCAAGTTGGCTAATGCATGCCACAGCCAACATCCTCTCTGGTTTAGTTTCTGCATTTTCTTTGCTTTGAGTGGATACAGTTATAAAAATGAAGCTGGTAGAAATACCAGCTTTTTTTCAAAAAATAAATCAAAAAGTTTTTTTGATTTCATAAACATTTCATATTTGGATTTTATAATAGTCTTACAAATATGGAGGTGACAAATGAATCCAATCCAAAGAGCTTGGGCTTATGTCAGCAGAAAACGACTGAGAAGTTTTATTTTATTTCTGATTTTATTTGTCCTTTTAGCAGGAATTTCAGCCTGTTTGACTCTGATGAAGTCCAACAAAACAGTAGAAAGCAATCTTTACAAATCTCTTAATACCTCTTTTTCTATTAAGAAGATAGAGAATGGTCAGACCTTCAAGTTATCGGACCTAGCATCCGTGAGCAAGATTAAGGGACTGGAAAATGTCTCTCCTGAACTTGAGACGGTCGCAAAATTGAAAGACAAGGAAGCGGTGAGTGGTGAGCAGAGCGTTGAACGCGATGATTTGTCAGCTGCGGAAAAGAACTTGGTTAGCTTAACGGCTCTTGAGGATTCATCCAAGGATGTCACCTTTACCAGTTCGGCTTTCAATCTAAAAGAAGGGCGACATCTTCAAAAAGGGGATTCCAAGAAAATCCTTATCCACGAAGAGTTGGCCAAGAAGAACGGTCTTTCGCTTCATGACAAGATTCGCTTGGATGCTGGTCAGTCAGAATCAGGAAAAGGGCAAACAGTTGAGTTTGAGATTGTCGGCATCTTTTCTGGTAAAAAGCAAGAGAAATTTACAGGCTTGTCTTCTGACTTCAGTGAAAACCAGGTCTTTACAGACTATGAAAGTAGCCAAACGCTTCTGGGAAATAGTGAACCGCAAGTCAGTGCAGCGCGCTTCTATGTAGAAAATCCTAAGGAAATGGACGGACTCATGAAGCAGGTGGAAAACTTGGCTTTGGAAAGTCAAGGTTACCAAGTTGAGAAGGAAAACAAGGCCTTTGAACAAATCAAGGACTCAGTGGCAACCTTCCAAACCTTCCTCACCATCTTCCTTTATGGGATGTTGATAGCAGGAGCAG
Organism: Streptococcus sp. 27098_8_23; assembly: GCF_041432195.1. Classification (GTDB taxonomy): domain Bacteria; phylum Bacillota; class Bacilli; order Lactobacillales; family Streptococcaceae; genus Streptococcus. Next base: position 58,602 of record NZ_JAPVZF010000001.1, read on the forward strand.
GAGCCTTAATTTTGGTCTTGTCCCTCTGGTTGAGAGAAAGGGTCTACGAAGTGGGAATTCTTCTGGCACTTGGAAAAGGCAAGAGTTCGATCTTCCTCCAATTCTGTTTAGAGGTAGTTTTGGTATCTCTCGGAGCTTTGCTTCCAGCATTTGTTGCAGGAAACGCCATCACTTCCTATCTACTCCAAACTGTACTAGCCAGTGGAGATCAGGCAAGCTTACAAGACACGCTGGCAAAAGCAAGTGGTCTATCAACCAGTCTCCTATCCTTTGCAGAATCCTATGTCTTTCTGCTCCTGATTGGTTGCTTGTCTGTAGCCCTTTGTTTCCTATTCTTATTTAGAAAATCGCCGAAAGAAATTTTATCATCTATTAGTTAATACTCTTCGAAAATCAAATTCAAACCACGTTAGCTTCGCCTTGCCGTACTCAAGTACAGCCTGCGGCTAGCTTCCTAGTTTGCTCTTTGATTTTCATTGAGTATAAGAAGGAGAAATCATGACTTTATTACAATTACAAGATGTTACCTACCGTTATAAGAACACTGCTGAGGCAGTTTTATATCAGATCAAGTATAATTTTGAACCCGGAAAATTTTATAGTATCATTGGTGAGTCAGGAGCAGGAAAATCCACTCTCTTGTCCCTGCTTGCTGGTCTAGATAGTCCTGTTGAAGGTTCTATCCTTTTCCAAGGAGAGGACATTCGGAATAAGGGATATTCTTACCATCGCATGCACCATATTTCTCTGGTCTTTCAAAATTATAACTTGATAGATTATCTTTCTCCACTGGAAAATATCCGCTTGGTCAACAAAAAAGCCAGCAAGGATACTCTTCTTGAACTTGGTTTGGATGAAAGTCAGATCAAGCGGAACGTTCTCCAGTTATCAGGTGGTCAACAGCAACGTGTTGCTATTGCTCGCAGTTTGGTTTCAGAAGCTCCAGTTATCCTAGCTGATGAGCCAACAGGAAATCTGGACCCTAAAACTGCTGGAGATATTATCGAACTGCTCAAGTCACTTGCTGAGAAAACAGGTAAATGTGTGATTGTCGTCACCCACAGTAAGGAAGTGGCACAAGCGTCAGATATTACACTTGAATTAAAGAATAAGAAACTGACTGAAACTCGCAACACTACAAAATAAGATGAGCTTGTTTTGATAGAATTATTAAATCAAATCTAGAAAGGGAACCTATGTTACACAACGCATTTGCCTATGTTACAAGGAAGTTTTTCAAATCGATTGTTATCTTCCTGATTATTCTCCTCATGGCGAGCTTGAGTTTGGTCGGCTTGTCGATCAAGGGAGCTACAGCCAAGGCTTCTCAGGAGACCTTTAAAAATATCACCAATAGCTTCTCCATGCAAATCAATCGTCGCGTCAATCAAGGAACGCCACGTGGTTCTGGGAATATCAAGGGTGAGGATATCAAAAAAATCACCGAAAACAAGGCCATCGAGTCTTATGTTAAACGTATCAACGCTATCGGAGATTTGACTGGATATGACCTTATTGAAACGCCAGAAACCAAGAAAAATCTCACTGCAGACCGTGCCAAACGGTTTGGAAGCAGCTTGATGATTACAGGTGTCAATGACTCCTCTAAAGAAGACAAGTTTGTCTCTGGCTCATATAAGCTGGTTGAAGGTGAGCACCTAACCAACGACGACAAAGACAAGATCCTCATGCACAAGGACTTGGCAGCTAAACACGGCTGGAAAGTTGGAGATAAGGTCAAACTAGACTCCAATATCTATGATGCAGACAATGAAAAAGGTGCCAAGGAAACAGTCGAAGTGACAATCAAGGGACTCTTTGATGGTCACAATAAGTCAGCAGTAACCTACTCACAAGAACTCTATGAAAACACAGCTATCACAGACATTCACACTGCTGCAAAACTTTATGGATACACAGAAGACACAGCTATTTATGGGGACGCAACCTTCTTTGTAACAGCAGACAAGAACTTGGATGACGTCATGAAAGAGTTGAATGGTATCAGTGGTATCAACTGGAAGAGCTACACACTTGTGAAGAGCTCCTCTAACTACCCAGCTCTAGAGCAATCCATCTCCGGTATGTACAAGATGGCCAACCTCCTCTTCTGGGGTAGCTTGAGCTTCTCAGTTCTTCTCCTTGCACTCTTGCTCAGCCTTTGGATCAACGCCCGTCGCAAGGAAGTGGGAATCCTCCTCTCTATCGGTCTCAAGCAGGCAAGTATCTTGGGTCAATTCATCACTGAATCGATCTTGATTGCCATCCCTGCTCTTGTTTCTGCTTACTTCCTAGCTAACTATACAGCTCGTGCAATCGGAAACACCGTCCTTGCCAATGTTACTTCAGGTGTTGCCAAGCAAGCCAGCAAGGCAGCTCAAGCCTCTAACCTTGGTGGTGGTGCAGAAGTAGATGGCTTTAGCAAGACCTTGTCGAGCCTAGACATTTCCATTCAGACATCAGACTTTATCATCGTCTTTGTCCTTGCCTTGGTTCTAGTGGTTCTCGTTATGGCGCTTGCTTCAAGCAATCTCCTCAGAAAACAACCAAAAGAGCTCTTGCTCGATAGCGAATAAAAAACTTGCTACCTATTCTCCCCTAAATGGGGTATAATATAGGTAGCATTTTTATCTATTTCATCTTGATAATACTCTTCAAAAATCAAATTCAAACCACGTCAGCTTCACCTTGCCGTACTCAAGTACAGCCTGCGGCTAGCTTCCTAGTTTGCTCTTTGATTTTCATTGAGTATAAGGACTCTTCCTATCAGGATGAAACAGAGAAGATTTACAAGAAATTTAAAGGAATGTGAAACGTTTTTCTATGAAAATTTTAATTGTAGAAGATGAGGAGATGATCCGTGAGGGGATCAGTGACTATTTGACGGATTGTGGTTATGAAACCATTGAGGCAGCAGATGGTCAAGAAGCTCTGGGAAAATTTTCCAGCTATGAAGTTGCTCTAGTACTACTGGATATCCAGATGCCCAAGTTTAATGGCCTAGAAGTCCTAGCGGAGATTCGTAAAAGCAGTCAAGTTCCTGTCCTGATGCTGACCGCCTTTCAGGATGAGGAATACAAGATGAGCGCTTTTGCTTCTCTAGCAGACGGCTATCTGGAAAAACCCTTCTCCCTCTCCCTCTTAAAAGTGAGGGTAGACGCGATTTTCAAGCGCTACTACGATACAGGACGAGTCTTCTCCTATAAGGATACCAAGGTGGACTTTGAGAGTTACAGTGCAAGCCTAGCAGGTCAAGAAGTGGCCATCAATGCCAAAGAGTTGGAAATTCTGGACTATCTGGTGAAAAATGAAGGCCGGGCCTTGACTCGTTCTCAGATAATTGATGCGGTCTGGAAGGCGACAGATGAGGTTCCCTTTGACCGTGTCATTGATGTCTATATCAAAGAACTGCGGAAAAAGCTAGACTTGGATTGCATCCTCACTGTGCGCAATGTTGGTTATAAATTGGAGAGAAAATGAAACGAACAGGTTTATTTACAAAGATTTTTATCTATACCTTCTCTATTTTTAGTGTTCTGGTGATTTGTCTTCATTTAGCCATTTATTTTCTCTTTCCCTCAACTTATCTGAGCCATCGTCAGGAAACCATTGGCCAGAAAGCGACAGCCATTGCCCAGTCCCTAGAAGGAAAGGATAGGCAGAGTATCGAGCAAGTCTTAGACTTGTATTCCCAGAGCAGTGATATCAAAGGAGCTGTCAAGGGAGAGATGACTGAGGACAAGTTAGAAGTCAAGGATAATCTTCCACTAGACGCGAATCGCCAGACCACTTCCCTCTTTATTGAGGAGCGTGAGGTGAAAACGCAAGATGGTAGCACCATGACTCTTCAATTTCTAGCTTCCATGGACCTGCAAAAGGAAGCAGAGCAGATCAGTCTCCAATTTCTCCCCTATACCTTGTTGGCATCCTTTCTGATTTCTCTTTTGGTGGCCTACATCTATGCTCGGACCATTGTTGCACCGATTTTGGAAATCAAGCGAGTGACCCGTCGGATGATGGATTTGGATGCCCAAGTGCGATTGCGTGTAGATTCTAAGGATGAGATTGGTGATCTCAAGGAACAAATCAATAGCCTCTACCAGCACCTTTTGACTGTTATTGCGGACTTGCATGACAAGAATGAAGCTATTCTCCAGCTGGAGAAGATGAAGGTTGAGTTCCTACGAGGGGCTTCTCATGAATTGAAAACACCTCTGGCAAGCTTGAAAATCCTAATCGAAAATATGAAAGAAAATGTCGGCCGTTATAAGGATAGAGACCATTATCTTGGAGTCGCCTTGGGGATTGTAGACGACCTCAGTCACCACGTTCTCCAGATACTGTCTCTTTCTTCTGTTCAGGAATTGCGAGACGAGAAAGAAGAGGTCGACCTCCTTCAGATGACGCAAAGTCTGGTCAAGGATTATGCTTTGCTCGCCAAGGATAGAGAACTTCAGGTAGACATTAGCCTAACCCATCAGCAGGCTTACATAAACCCATCTGTCATGAAATTGATTCTATCGAATCTCATCAGTAATGCTATCAAGCACTCCACTCCAGGCGGCTTGGTTCGTATCGGGGAGAGAGAAGGGGAGCTCTTTATCGAGAATAACTGTAGTCCTGAAGAACAAGAAAAATTGGCCCAGTCTTTTTCTGAAAATGCTAATCGCAAGGCCAAGGGTTCAGGAATGGGACTCTTTGTGGTCAAAAGTTTATTAGAACATGAGAAATTACCTTATCATTTTGAGATGCAAGATGATCGTTTGACCTTCTTTATGTCTTATCCTAAAATAGCCCAATACTAAGAGAAGAAAGGGTTTGCAAAGATTGAGCTATAAGAAATTCAATCTAAAGTATGGGAAAAACTAGCTTTTTTTATCAAAAAGTGATAAAATGAACAATGTAAATGGGATGTCCCAAAAAATATATAGGAGGCCTGACAAATGGCAATCGTTTCAGCAGAAAAATTTGTCCAAGCAGCTCGTGACAACGGTTATGCAGTTGGTGGATTTAACACAAACAACCTTGAGTGGACTCAAGCTATCTTGCGCGCAGCAGAAGCTAAAAAAGCTCCAGTTTTGATCCAAACTTCAATGGGTGCTGCTAAATACATGGGTGGTTACAAAGTTGCTCGCAACTTGATCGCTAACCTTGTTGAGTCAATGGGTATCACTGTACCAGTAGCTATCCACCTTGACCACGGTCACTACGAAGATGCACTTGAGTGTATCGAAGTTGGTTACACTTCAATCATGTTTGACGGTTCACACCTTCCAGTTGAAGAAAACCTTAAATTGGCTAAAGATGTTGTTGAAAAAGCACACGCTAAAGGTATCTCAGTAGAAGCTGAAGTTGGTACTATCGGTGGTGAAGAAGACGGTATCATTGGTAAAGGTGAATTGGCTCCAATCGAAGACGCTAAAGCAATGGTTGCAACTGGTATTGACTTCTTGGCAGCTGGTATCGGTAACATCCACGGTCCTTACCCAGCAAACTGGGAAGGTCTTGACCTTGACCACTTGCAAAAATTGACAGAAGCTCTTCCAGGCTTCCCAATCGTATTGCACGGTGGTTCAGGTATTCCTGATGACCAAATCCAAGCAGCTATCAAACTTGGTGTTGCAAAAGTTAACGTTAACACTGAATGCCAAATCGCATTCGCTAATGCAACTCGTAAATTTGCTCGTGACTACGAAGCAAACGAAGCTGAATACGACAAGAAGAAACTCTTCGACCCACGTAAATTCTTGGCTGACGGTGTAAAAGCTATCCAAGCATCAGTTGAAGAACGTATCGACGTATTCGGTTCAGAAGGTAAAGCATAATCTAGCTGAACAATACAGATGAAACCTGCCTGTGAAGGTGGGTTTTTTGTGTTTTCTTTTATAGAGAATATACTAAAGACTACTATATCCAAAGTTGTTAAACGAATGTAATTTTTTACAATGATTCTAAGACTACTCTTAGCGAACGAATATAACAGCTTTAAACCTGTTTTCAAAAGAAATCACTGCCTTTCCCAAAGTAAATTGGAACACCTAATTTTTAGGAATACAGAGTAGCTAAATTAATGATAGAACTTTTATTCAAAATAACAATATGATTTTTCTAGTTTCGTGATCTAAGTATTAAAGGTATCCAAACAGATTAGGGAGATAAAATAATAATAAAAACCAATAATAGTTGACTTTTTTGAAAGAAAATCTTAAAATAAGACTATAAATTTCAATGAGGTGCTCTATGGAAAATTTACCAACCAAAATCTTTAAGTTTGCTCAAGTATTTTCAACAAATCGCAAGAAAGATATTGAAAAAATATATTCTGATAATGAGTTCGAGACTAAAAATAGTCGTCATAGTTTAAATTGGGATTTTATCTATCGAGATATTGCAATTATTGCTCAATCAAATGGATTAGTTTCACCTGTTATGCATATGGGGGCTCTATGGACAGCGAGAGGTGTAATTATCGAGGGAATCTTGTATGTTTTTATGATGCACAATAGATTTGAAGACGTTACTGAGAATTACGAAAAACATCACTATCTTACTTGTATAGCACGTTCAAAAAATTCCCATTTAAATGGAAAAGAGAAGGGTACATTGTCAATTGAATTATTTAACGACCTAGATAACGATGAGTTGAGCGAATCGCAAATTGCGCAATCGAAGAAGTTGTTAGGAGAGTTTTATAATTTAATTGATGAGATTAGAGTTATTACATTTGATAAGAAGACCCAAGAAGTGAGCGTTAACCAAGTAAATGCCTTTTGTGAATTTATTGATGCTGTAAATATCACAGAATTTGATTTTACAAAACTTGAAGAAGATGGACGTGGAAATAATCCTGAAAAACCTCTTGTTGCATTGAAATCTGACGTACAGAGACAATTGGAGTCCCAAAAGCATGTTAGTCTTTATGTTGAAAAAAAGGAAGAGAATGCTAAATTATGATATTTTATATAAAATAGGTGTAAATAATGCTTCAGATTAGTTTTAATGGTGCTCGCTTAAAAGAGGCAAGACTTTTTAACAAAAAAAGTATTACTCAGATTGCAGAGTTTTTAAACGTTTCAAAACAAATGGTTTCTAAATATGAAAAAGGACGAGCAACGCCAAGTGAAGAATCGTTAGAAATATTGGAAAAGAAATTAAAGTTTCCGAGAGATTTCTTTTTTGGAAATGATAATTTTAGCTTAAGTTCTACAGGCACATTTTTTAGAAGTCGTTACACAGCGACTCAAACAGAAAAAATGCCTGCAGAAATAAATAAAAACTATGTTGCTTTAATAAGAGATTATTTGGGAGAATTTATTGATTTTCCAAATCTTGACTGGGGTCTTTCTGGCTTAGACTATACCCCACAAGAATACGCAAGCTACATAAGAGAGAAATGGGAACTTGGAGATAGACCAATTGATAACTTGTCGTTGTTGATGGAGGAAAAAGGTTTTGTTATTTCTAGAATAGACACTCAGAGTGATAAAGTTGATGCTTTTGGTTCAGCTGTTAAAGTAAATAATAATGAGTATTATGTTGTTATATTAGAAGGGACAGAGTATTCATTCTATCGTCAGCAGTTTAGTTTAGCCCATGAATTAGGACATTGGTTAATGCATGAAAATTGTAAGTCGCCTCAAGACATGGGAGCAATTGAATATAAGCAAATGGAAGACGAAGCAAATGAGTTTGCGGCTGAATTTCTATTGCCAATGGATTCGTTTAAAGCTTCTATCATTGGGCATGAAAATGATCTAGAGTACTACAGGTATCTAAAAAGAATTTGGCAAGTTTCAATTAGTATGATGATAATGCGTGCTAAGTCGTTGAATATCATAGATTCTAATGAGTATACAAACTTGTATAAGAAACTTAGTTACAGAGGTTGGAGAAAAAATGAGCCGTTAGATTCAACAAAATTGATTAGCAATCCTCTATCTTTAAAACAGTCAGTAGAGCTATTAGTGGAAAATAGAATTGTGATGGACATATCTGCTGATATTTATAGAGTATACAATAAATTGTTGCCTAATTTTTTAATTGAGGATTTATGTGGCTTAGAGGCAGGATATCTTGATGAACTGAATGATAGGTATCCAAATATTATTAGTCTTACTAAAGAAAGAATAAGAAGATTATAGAATAGTCCGAAGCATAATATGTGATTAAACATTTGTAGGGATTTTAGAATTAGGAGAACTATGGATATTGGTATTCGTGCTGATGGAATGACTACATCAGACTTTGAAAATTTTGCTATTGAGATTGTAAAGAAAAAATTTGAAAATAAGAGTTTACATGGATTTAAGGAAGGGAGAGATGCCGGTATTGATGGAATAGATGATATCAAATCTCCTACTCTTATTATTCAAGCTAAACGGTGGCAGGTAACAAAAAATAAGACTACAGCCGTAAAACATTTAAAAGAAGAAATTGATAAAATTGCTCTGACGAAAGAAAAATATGGTTGGGTGACGGATTTTAAATATGTTATTGTTACAAGTATGGGGTTATCCCCTGCAAACTTAAAGGAGATTCGTGATTACGCAGATGAAATTATTCCTAATGCAATTCCGACCGATGATTATATTATTTACTCATCTACGTTAACCACTCTTTCTCAACAGAAAGAATATAGAGATGTTTTTATGGATTATGGATTGTTGGAGAAAGATATTTCAATTATCCTGAAGAGTGATCGACTGAAATCGGTAGAAGCAGAATCACAGGAATATTTTTCAGATTTTGATTCTAAATATTTTGTTGAAACGTCTTTTCTAGGGGAAGCATATCATATTTTACAAAGGGAACATATTGTATTAATTCAAGGACCAGCGGGAATTGGAAAAACAACAACTTGTTCAATGCTAGGAAATTTATTTTTAAATAATGATGATAATGTCTTTGATGTTATTGTTCGTAGAGTCGAGGAGATTAACGAGGTTCTCAAATTATATCATGAAGTTTATAGGGGGAGCGAAGATAGGAATCTTTTTGTAGTTTTTGATGATTTCTTAGGACGTAATAAGTTTGATGTTGAAGAGAGGATACTGCAAGATATAAGAAAACTATATTCCGCATCAACTTATACTAATAATCTCTTTATCTGTTTAAATTCTCGAACTCAAATTGTTCAAGATGCAACATCAATGAATTCTGAGTTTCAAAAACTAATAAATGAAAAGTTTTCAGAGGAAAGAAAATTTATTATTGATCTATCTAAGTACTCGGATGAAGAAAGAGCCCATATCTTTAGGAAAGTTTTTAAACGAAAAGCACACTATCTTGAAAACGATGACAAGAAAGAGCTTGTAGAAAAATATAACGATCTTATTGGACGAGATTGGACAAGAATTGTACAACATCGAAATTACTTTCCTAGGTTAGTAGAATTAATAGCAAATAATTTTAAGGATTCTAACGAAAATTTTTATGATTATGTAGTATATAATCTTGAGCATCCTAATCAGCTTTACAATAATTTATTTAACAATCTGAAGGATGAAGAAAAATATTTGTTATTTTCTTTATTACGATTCGATAGCTTCCCTATCAAAGAAGAGTGGTTGATAGACTCACTGCATGCTTTGGAACTTAATCCAACATTTGATTTTAAGAAATCGTTAAAAAAGCTTGATGGTTCATGGGTTACTTTTAAAAAAGAAAATTTTGATGATGACAGTATGGTAGACTTTTTTAATCCTAGCATAATTGATTTTTTAAATGATAAATTAAAAGAGTATCCCAAAATAACTGAAGAAATAACTGAGAACTCTATTTACCTTCACCAATTATGTAAAGGGGTCGATGGTTATGTATGGCGTGAATTAAATGAGTCGCAGAATATATTTTTTAGTAAACTACTAGATGATTGGGAGTACTTTAAGGATAAAGATGATTTTATTGGCGAAAAAATCCTATCCATTATATATTTAAATCAATTTTCAAAATTTAAGACTGATTTTGAGGAGTTGCTGAGAATATATGATGGGCGGAATAATTTAAATATTTATCTGAATGGGTGGAGTGATATTATTAGTCAGATTTATTTTTCTGATAATAAAGCAATGAAAAGAGTATTTCTGAGTATTCTTGATGATAAAAGTGTTTTAGATAAACTAGTAAATAGTCCTTATCTTGGCTCGGAAGAACTAGATGATATTGTAAATACAATAAGTGAGATAATTTATGAGGTAAGTATAGCAGATGATGATTATCAAGAAGGTTCTTTAAAAGAGATGTACTGCTATAGCGTTTTTAGACAGAAAAAAATTGAGTTACTCCAAGATTATTTAGACAGTAGTAGCACTTTGGAAAAGGAAGACGTTGATTGTACTTATGACCCAGATGGTTTTGATTTGGATTGGGAAGTCGAAGAACAAATATCAGAATTTGAAAATAGAATAACAGAGAAGTTATTAGGAGGGGGCTATGAATGGGATGATATCTCAGTAGAAAATTTTGATTATTCAAGTTTACAATACCATCTTGAAGAATATTTGCAGTGGAAATATGATAGCATTTTCTACGAAGATGAAGCCTATGATAGATGGAGAGATTCTCAACTGGAAGAAAGGGTGACATTAGAAAGTATTTTAAACAAACCATTGTTATAGTTTAGAAAGTAAGGTGCTAGACTAATCTCAGAAGTCACTAGAATCTTTCAGACACAACCTATTTTTTGTACAATAATATTCTGAAAAAAACTAAAATAATATAGCATTGGCTTTCTAGTTTCATTCTTGTGTTTTAGTCTCTACATTTGTATTTCACAAAATCAGTTTACAAAAGGAAAATGAATTAGTAACATCTATCAGTCAAAAATTTGTAGTTAATAGACATCTAATGAATGTCTATGATATCAGAAAAAACGATTTTACTTAGTTCACACGGGAATTTGATAGGAATACTACTACATCACTTTGATTCCAGTTTTGATTATGAAAAATGGGAGCAGATGACCTTTCCAGATTGTTTTCTAATTGATAGAAATGGGATTGTGAAAAGAATTATGAAAGATTAGTTCTTTGATTAAATAGTGATTCATATTGATCAAAATAGTTTGCTTTTTACAATTCGTAACCTGCCCTTCTGGGCAGGTTTTTTTGTGTTTTAAGGAAAATATAAAACCAGAATTTTTGTTTAAAAGTATTATTTTAAGACAGAAATCTCTAATTTCATAATCTATAGGCAAACGCTTGCATTCTATTTTTTATTGGACTATAATAGGTTGGTATAAAGCCTTCTGTAATAATATTGAGAAGGTGTAGAAAGTAAGGATTTAGATATTTGTAGTCAAAAATACAATGTTGCTATTCCTTGCGATAGGGAGAGATTTATGGCAATGATAGAAGTGGAACATCTTCAGAAAAATTTTGTGAAGACAGTGAAGGAGCCGGGGTTAAAGGGAGCTTTGCGCTCCTTTATTCATCCTGAAAAGCAGACCTTTGAAGCGGTCAAGGATTTGACCTTTGAGGTTCCCAAGGGGCAGATTTTAGGCTTTATCGGGGCCAATGGTGCTGGGAAGTCGACAACCATCAAAATGCTGACAGGAATTTTAAAACCGACATCTGGTTTTTGTCGGATTAACGGCAAGATTCCACAGGACAATCGTCAAGACTATGTCAAGGATATCGGGGTTGTCTTTGGACAACGCACCCAGCTATGGTGGGATTTGGCACTGCAAGAGACCTATACGGTCTTGAAAGAGATATACGATGTGCCAGACTCGCTCTTTCATAAACGCATGGATTTTTTGAATGAAGTCTTGGATTTGAAGGAATTTATCAAGGATCCCGTGCGAACTCTTTCACTGGGGCAACGGATGAGGGCGGACATTGCGGCTTCCTTGCTTCACAATCCCAAGGTTCTCTTTTTAGATGAGCCGACCATTGGTTTGGATGTTTCGGTCAAGGACAATATTCGTCGGGCAATTACTCAGATCAATCAAGAGGAAGAAACAACCATTCTCTTGACCACTCACGACCTGAGCGACATTGAGCAACTCTGTGATCGAATTTTTATGATTGATAAGGGGCAAGAGATTTTTGATGGAACGGTTAGCCAGCTCAAGGAAACCTTTGGCAAGATGAAGACTCTTTCCTTTGAACTGCTACCAGGGCAAAGTCATCTTGTCTCTCACTATGAAGGCTCTTCGGATATGACCATTGATAGACAAGGAAACAGCCTCAATATTGAATTCGACAGTTCCCGCTACCAGTCGGCTGATATTATCAAGCAAACCCTGTCTGATTTTGAAATCCGCGATTTGAAGATGGTGGATACGGATATTGAGGATATTATCCGTCGCTTCTATCGAAAGGAGCTCTAAGATGGTCAAATTGTGGAGACGTTATAAACCCTTTATCAATGCAGGGATTCAGGAGTTGATTAGCTATCGAGTCAACTTTATTCTCTATCGGATTGGTGATGTCATGGGAGCTTTTGTGGCTTTCTATCTCTGGAAGGCGGTCTTTGATTCCTCGCAAGAGTCTTTGATTCAGGGCTTTAGCATGGCAGATATCACCCTTTACATCATCATGAGTTTTGTGACTAATCTTTTGACCAGGTCAGATAGCTCCTTTATGATTGGGGAGGAGGTCAAGGATGGTTCCATTATCATGCGTTTGTTGCGACCAGTGCATTTTGCGGCTTCTTACCTCTTTACAGAGCTTGGATCCAAGTGGTTGATTTTTATCTCTGTTGGACTGCCATTTTTAAGTGTCATTGTCTTGATGAAAATTTTATCTGGGCAAGGAATTGTAGAAGTACTGGGATTAACCATCCTTTATCTCTTTAGCTTAACCCTAGCCTACCTGATCAATTTTTTCTTTAATATCTGCTTTGGATTTTCAGCCTTTGTCTTTAAAAATCTATGGGGTTCCAATCTACTCAAGACTTCTATAGTGGCCTTTATGTCTGGAAGTCTGATTCCCTTGGCTTTCTTTCCAAAGATTGTTTCTGATATTTTGTCCTTCTTGCCTTTTTCATCTTTGATTTATACTCCAGTTATGATCATTGTTGGGAAATACGATGCCAGTCAGATTCTTCAGGCGCTTTTGCTACAGTTCTTCTGGCTCATAGTGATGGTGGGCTTGTCTCAGTTGATATGGAAACGAGTCCAGTCCTTTATCACTATTCAAGGAGGTTAGTATGAAAAAATATCAACGCATGCATTTGATTTTTATCAGACAATACATCAAGCAAATCATGGAATACAAGGTCGATTTTGTGGTGGGCGTGTTAGGAGTTTTTCTGACTCAAGGCCTGAACCTCTTGTTTCTCAATGTGCTCTTTCAACACATTCCTTCCTTAGAAGGCTGGACTTTTCAAGAAATCGCCTTTATCTATGGATTTTCCTTAATTCCCAAGGGACTAGATCATCTCTTTTTTGACAATCTCTGGGCTCTGGGGCAACGTTTGGTGCGAAAAGGAGAGTTTGACAAGTACCTGACGCGTCCTATCAATCCTCTCTTTCACATCTTGGTTGAGACCTTTCAGATTGATGCCTTGGGCGAACTATTGGTCGGTGGAATTTTACTAGCGACAACAGTATCAAGCATTGCTTGGACTCTTCCAAAATTCCTGATTTTTCTAGTCTGCATTCCTTTTGCGACCTTAATCTATACTTCCTTGAAAATCGCGACTGCCAGTATCGCTTTTTGGACCAAGCAGTCAGGCGCCATGATTTACATTTTTTATATGTTTAATGACTTTGCCAAGTATCCGATTTCCATTTATAATTCGCTTCTTCGTTGGTTGATTAGCTTTATCGTGCCTTTCGCCTTTACGGCCTACTATCCTGCCAGCTATTTCTTGCAGGACAAAGACGGGCTCTTTAACATTGGTGGGTTGATGTTGATTTCCCTTGTTTTCTTTGTTATTTCTTTAAAACTCTGGGATAGGGGCTTGGATGCCTACGAAAGTGCGGGTTCGTAAGAGATAAGATAGGATGAGAGTTAAAAATTAAATATGTTACAAACAACCGTTGAAAATTATAGCGGTTGTTTTTGCATGTTTATTAAGGCATAAATTCTATCCATACCCCTTTTTGCGATTTTGGTAGTTATTCCAGTTAATTGCTACTATTTTTGATGGTGTGAATGTGCTGATAATGTATCCCAGTTAACTACGAAAGTTTTGGGTTTATATTTTTTAATGTACATTAAAAAAAAAATTAATGCGTGTTAATTTTTCTTGACTTAAAATTTTTTAATTGATATACTATTTTTCAGAGAGCTAACAATTATATATAAATGTACTACTCTATCCCACTAGATAATACGTCATAAAACTTTTTATAACAAAGGCTAGCAAGGTTAAAGTTTTCTATCTATTGGGTTTAAAATAAAAAATGAAGGAATTATAATGAAAAAAAGTACGGTATTGTCATTAACTACTGCTGCAGTTATTTTAGCAGCATATGCCCCCAATGAGGTAATTTTAGCAGATGCACCTAGTTCTGAAGATGCTTTAAGAATTTCTGATAAAGAAAAAGTAGTAGCAGATGCACCTAGTTCTGAAGATGCTTTAAAAATTTCTGGTAAAGAAAAAGTAGTAGCAGATAAAGAAACAGAAAAAAATGAACAATCTGAAGAACTTCATAATGTTATAGAAACTTCAAAGGATACTGAGGAGAAGAAGACAACAGTTATTGAGGAAAAAGAAGTTGTTAGTAGAAAGCCTAAGATAGACAAAAAAACTAGTAACGAAGGAGCAAGTATCAAAGAAGACTCCAATCAATCCAAAGGAGATGATGCGAACTCATTTGTAAATAAAGATACAGAAAATCCTAAAAAAGAAGATAAACTTGTCTATATTGCTGAATTTAAAGATAAAGAATCTGGAGAAAAAGTAATTAAGGAACTATCCAATCTTGAGGATACAAAAGTTTTATATACCTATAATACGATTTTTAATGGCGCTGCCATTGAAACAACTCCAGATAATTTGGACAAAATTAAACAAATGGAAGGTGTTTCGTCGGTTGAACGATCACAAAAAGTCCAACCAATGATGAATCATGCCAGAAAGGAAATTGGAGTTGAGGAAGCTATTGATTACCTAAAGTCTATTAATGCTCCATTTGGGAAAAATTTTGATGGTAGAGGTATGGTCATTTCAAATATCGATACTGGAACAGATTATAGGCATAAGGCTATGAGGATCGATGATGATGCCAAAGACTCAATGAAATTTAAAAAAGAAGATTTAAAAGGCACTGATAAAAATTATTGGTTGAGTGATAAAATCCCTCATGCGTTCAATTATTATAATGGTGGTAAAATCACTGTAGAAAAATATGATGATGGTAGGGATTATTTTGACCCACATGGGATGCATATTGCAGGGATTCTTGCTGGAAATGATACTGAAAAAGATATCAAGAACTTTAATGGCATAGATGGAATTGCGCCTAATGCACAAATTTTCTCTTATAAAATGTACTCTGACGCAGGATCTGGGTTCGCGGGTGATGAAACAATGTTTCATGCTATTGAAGATTCGATCAAACACAATGTCGATGTTGTTTCGGTATCATCTGGCTTTACGGGAACAGGTCTTGTAGGCGAGAAATATTGGGAGGCTATTAGAGCATTAAGAAAAGCTGGAATTCCAATGGTTGTTGCTACAGGTAATTTTGCGACTTCTGCTTCAAGTTCTTCTTGGGATTTAGTAGCCAATAATAATCTGAAAATGACAGATACTGGAAATGTAACACGAACTGCCGCACATGAAGATGCGATAGCGGTCGCTTCTGCTAAAAATCAAACCATTGAGTTTGATAAGGTTAACATTGGAGGACAAAGTTTTAAATACAGAAATATAGGAGCTTTTTTCGATAAAAATAAAATCCTAACAAATGAGGATGGGTCAAAAACTCCAAATAAATTAAAATTTGTATATATAGGCAAAGGTCAAGACAAAGATTTGATAGGCTTGGATCTTAAGGGCAAAATTGCAGTAATGGATAGAATTTATACCAAGGATTTAAAAGATGCTTTTAAAAGAGCAACGGATAAAGGCGCACGTGCCATTATGGTTGTAAATACTGTAAATTACTACAATAGAGATAATTGGACAGACCTTCCAGCTATGGGATATGAAGCGGATGAAGGGACTACTAGTCAAGTATTTTCAATTTCAGGAGATGATGGTGTAAAATTATGGAACATGATTAACCCTGATAAAAAAACTGAAGTCAAAAGAAATAATAAGGAAGATTTTAAAGATAACTTAGAACAATACTATCCAATTGATATGGAAAGCTATAATTCTAATAAACCGAATGTAGGTGATGAAAAAGAAATTGACTTTAAATTTGCAGCTGACACAGACAAAGAACTTTATAAAGAAGATATTATAGTCCCAGCAGGGTCTACATCTTGGGGGCCAAGAACAGACTTGCTTTTAAAACCGGATGTTTCAGCACCTGGTAAAAATATTAAATCCACTCTAAATGTTATCAATGGTAAATCCACTTATGGTTATATGTCAGGAACTAGTATGGCAACTCCAATCGTAGCAGCTTCTACTGTTTTGATTCGACCAAAATTAAAGGAATTGCTTGAAAGACCTGTCTTGAAAAATCTTAAGGGAGATGACAAAATAGACCTTACAAGTCTTACAAAAATAGCTCTACAAAATACTGCAAGACCTATGATGGATGCAACCTCTTGGAAAGAAAAGAGTCAATACTTTGCATCACCTAGACAGCAGGGAGCGGGGCTAATTAATGTTGCCAACGCTTTGAGAAATGAAGTTGTAGCAACTTTCAAAAATACAGATTCTAAAGGTTTGGTAAATTCATATGGTTCCATTTCTCTTAAAGAAATAAAAGGTGATAAAAAATACTTTACAATTAAGCTTCACAATACCTCAAACAGACCTTTAACCTTTAAAGTTTCTGCATCAACTGTAACTACAGATGCTCTAACTGATAGGCTAAAACTCGATGAAACATATAAAGATGAAAAATCTCCGGACGGGAAGCAAATTGTTCCGGAAATTCACCCAGAAAAAGTCAAAGGAGCAAATATCACATTTGAGCATGATACTTTCACTATAGGTCCAAATTCCAGCTTTGATTTAAATGCGGTTATAAATGTTGGAGAAGCTAAAAACAAAAATAAATTTGTAGAATCATTTATTCATTTTGAGTCAGTGGAAGAAATGGAAGCTCTAAACTCCAACGGTAAGAAAAGAAACTTCCAACCTTCTTTGTCGATGCCTCTAATGGGATTTGCTGGGAATTGGAACCACGAACCAATCCTTGATAAATGGGCCTGGGAAGAAGGATCAAAATCAAAAGCAATGGAAGGTTATGATGATGATGGTAAACCAAAAATTCCAGGTACCTTAAATAAGGGGATTGGTGGAGAACATGGTATAGATAAATTTAATCCAGCAGGAGTTATCCAAAATAGAAAAGATAAAAATACAACATCCCTAGATCAAAATCCAGAATTATTTGCTTTCAATAACGAAGGAATCAACGCACCTTCATCAAGTGGCTCTAATATTGCTAAAATCTATCCTTTAGATTCAAATGGAAATCCTCAAGATGCTCAACTTGAGAGAGGATTAACGCCTTCTCCACTTGTATTAAGAAGTGCAGAAGAAGGGGTGATTTCAATAGTAAATACAAATAAAGAAGGAGAAAATCAAAAAGACTTAAAAGTCATTTCGAGAGAACACTTTATTAAAGGAATTTTAAACTCTAAAAGAAATGATGCAAAGGGCATTAAATCTTCTAAGCTAAAAGTTTGGGGTGACTTGAAATGGGATGGACTCATTTATAACCCTAGAGGTAGAGAAGAAAATGCCCCAGAAAGTAATGACAAAAAAGATCCTGCTACTAAGATACGAGGACAATTTGAACCGATTGCGGAAGGCCAATATTTCTATAAATTTAAATATAGATTAACCAAGGATTACCCATGGCAGGTTTCCTATATTCCTGTAAAAATTGATAACACCCCTCCAAAGATTGTTTCAATTGATTTTTCAAACCCTGGAAAAATTAAGTTAATTACAAAGGATACTTATCACAAGGTCAAAGAGCAATATAAGAATGAAACGCTATTTGCGAGAGATCAAAAAGAACATCCTGAAAAATTTGACGAGATTGCCAACGAAGTTTGGTATGCTGGGGCCGCTCTTGTTAATGAAGATGGAGAGGTTGAGAAAAATCTTGAAGTCACTTATGCAGGTGAGGGTCAAGGACGAAATAGAAAACTTGACAAAGACGGAAATACCATTTATGAAATTAAAGGTGCAGGAGATTTAAGAGGAAAAATCATTGAAGTGATTGCATTAGACGGTTCTAGCAATTTCACAAAGATTCATAGATTTAAATTTGCTGATCATGCTGATAAAAATGGGATGATTTCCTATTATCTAGTAGATCCTGATCAAGATTCATCTAAATACCAAAAGCTTGGCGAGATTTCCGAATCTAAATTTAAAAATTTAGAAAATAGAAAAGAGGATAGTCTTAAAAAAGATACAACTGAAGTAGAACATCATCAAGAAAATGAAGAGGCTACCGAAGAAAAATCTAGCTTGACTATTCATAAAACAATTTCAACAATTAGAGACTTTGAAAGCAAAGATTTAAAGAAACTCATTAAAAAGAAATTTAGAGAAGTTGATGACTTTACAAGTGAAACTGGTAAGAGAATAGAGGAATACGATTATAAATACGATGATAAGGGAAATATCATTGCTTATGACGATGGTAGTGCCTTAGAATATGAAACTGAAAAACTTGATGAAATCAAATCAAAAATTTATGGCATTCTAAACCCATCTAAAGATGGACACTTTGAAATTCTTGGAAAGATCAGTAATGTTTCTAAAAATGCCAAGGTATACTATGGAAATAACTATAAATCGATAGAAATCAAAACGACCAAGTATGATTCCCATTCAAAAACGATGACATTTGATTTATACGCTAATATTAATGATATTGTGGATGGATTAGCTTTTGCAGGAGATATGAGGTTTTTTGTCAAAGATGATGGTCAGATAAAAGCTGAAACTAAAATTAGAATGCCTGAAAAAAATAAGGAAACTAAAGCAGAATATCCGTATGCATCAAGTTATGGGAATGTAATAGAATTAGGAGAAGGAGATCTTTCAAAAAATAAACCAAATAATTTAACGGACATGGAATCTGGTAAAATCTATTCTGATTCAGAAAAACAACAATATCTATTAAAGGATAACATCATTCTGAGAAAAGGCTATGCACTAAAAGTGACTACCTATAATCCTGGAAAAACGGATATGTTAGAAGGGAATGGAGTCTATAACAAGGAAGATATAGCAAAAATCCAAAAGGCCAATCCTAATCTAAGAGTTTTATCAGAAACAACAATTTATGCTGATAGTAGAAATGTTGAAGATGGAAGAAGTACTCAATCAGTATTAATGTCGGCTTTGGACGGCTTTAACATTGTAAGGTATCAAGTGTTTACATTTAAAATGAATGATAAAGGGGAGGCAATCGATAACGATGGAAATCTTGTGACAGATCCTTCTAAACTTGTATTATTTGGTAAGGATGGTAAAGAGTACACAGGAGAGGATAAGTCCAATGTAGAAGCTATAAAAGAAGATGGCTCTACGTTATTTATTGATGCAAAACCAGTAAATCTTTCAATGGACAAGAACTACTTTAATCCATCTAAAACTAATAAAATTTATGTACGAAATCCAGAATTTTATTTAAGAGGTAAGATTTCTGATAAGGGTGGTTTTAACTGGGAGTTGAGAGTTAATGAATCGGTTGTAGATAATTATTTAATCTACGGAGATTTACACATTGATAACACTAGAGATTTTAACATTAAGCTTAATGTTAAAGACGGTGACATCATGGACTGGGGGATGAAAGACTATAAAGCAAACGGATTCCCAGATAAGGTAACAGATATGGATGGAAATGTTTATCTTCAAACTGGCTATAGCGATTTGAATGCGAAAGCGGTTGGAGTACATTATCAATTTTTATATGATAATGTCAAACCAGAAGTAAAGATTGATCCAAAAGGAAATACTAGTATCGAATATGCTAATGGAAAATCTGTAGTCTTTAACATCAATGATAAAAGAAATAATGGATTCGATGGTGAGATTCAAGAACAACATATTTATGTTAATGGAAAAGAATACAAATCATTTGATGATATTAAACAACTAACAGATAAGACACTAAACATTAAGATTGTTGTAAAAGATTTCGCAAGAAATACAACCGTAAAAGAATTCATTTTAAACAAAGATACGGGAGAGGTAAGCGAATTAAAACCTCATACGGTGACTGTGACAATTCAAAATGGAAAAGAAATGAGTTCAACGATAGTGTCGGAAGAAGATTTTATGTTACCTGTCTATATGGGTGAATTAGAAAAAGGATACCAATTTGATGGTTGGGAAATTTCTGGTTTCGAAGGGAAAAAAGACGCTGGCTATGTTCTTAATCTATCAAAAGATACCTTTATAAAACCTGTATTCAAGAAAATAGAGGAGAAAAAGGAGGAGGAAAATAAACCTACTTTTGATGTATCGAAAAAGAAAGAAAAAACACAATCTAATTCAACTAATGATGTCAACAGTATTGTTTCTGATGAAAATGATAAAAACTTTGAAATTAACAAGAACATTTATCTAAATGAACAAGGAAACTTAACTAATAAAAATATCAACATCAATAGTAAATCAACTAGTAACAATCCTAATGAGTTGCCAAAAACCGGAACAGCAAGCGGAGCCCAGACACTATTAGCTGCCGGAATCATGTTTATAGTAGGAGCTTTTCTTGGATTGAAGAGAAAAAATAAAGATTAAGACAAAAGCTATAGAAAAAATGGTTTATGTACTGAGATTAGATAGTGAGGTGATGACATAGTTTTGTGAAAGTATTGATTTATAAATATATTATTTAGATTTCTATGAAAATGGGAGATTTAATAGAGATATATGTAAAAGCCTTGTCTCAGGACAGGCTTTTTCTAATGGAGATAAAAATTTCTTGACATCTATTCTCAGAGTGCTATACTAAAAGGGTAATCGCCGATTTAGCTCAGTTGGTAGAGCAACGCACTCGTAACGCGTAGGTCACAGGTTCAAGCCCTGCAATCGGCAGAATCAAGAAGTCCAAACGGGCTTCTTTTTTTGTAAATATAGGAAAGGTGGAACGTTTGAGATAGGTTCTATTTAACGTCAGAAACTCCTACTTATAAATTAAAACTAAAATTTATATTTTGTGGTATAATATATTTTAATAAGCACTTGTTTTCGTTCCGTTTTAGAGGACTATAGGCTGTTAATTATTCTAGAAATTTTTGCTTTGATTTTTTTAAAAAGTCATAAAAGTTCATGGATAGTAACGAATGAAGTCTCGCAAACTTGGCTGAATATAAATCAAAAAGGAGAAAATTATGAATAAGAAAGAACGGGAAAGACAATTTGAAGAGATTAACGGACGTAAGCGGTCAGAATCAAAGTTGACTCCAAATAAAAAAATAAAAATCTATATTGGCATAGCACTCGCTGTTTTAGTCACTCTTATCTTGGTAAGTATTTTCTCATATTTTCTGATTGTAAAGAAAGAGTCAAATCAAGCATCGTCTGCTGTTTCAACTACAGAGTCAACAAGTCAATCGTCTACAAGCCAAGGAAAGACAGATGAGACTGATAAGGATAAACAAGAGGAAATTCAGAAACTCAAGGATCAACTGACTGCTTTAGATACCAAAATTACGGAAGCAGAAGCATTTGTTAGCAAGTTCAAGAAAGAAACTGCTGTTCCAAAATTAGATATTGAAGCAATTAAGAACAATGACTTGTCTAGTTTAGAAGGTACTTGGCGTAGTCAATCTGGTAATGAATACATTATTAATGATTCTGGAGAAGTACGTGCGACTTGGTTTACAAATGATCAAAAGTACGAATCTGTAGTTGGATTAAAGGTATCAAAAGGACAAGATAGTCGTAATCCTGAGACAGCGTCTATCAGTGCATGGGTAAAAGATTCTGTTGCTGGAGGATTTGTAGTAGTAGCTGTGCCAAGTGGTGTTGTTATGCAACCCGCTGATGACGGAAAGATTACGGATAAAAGCAACCATGCTGAGGAAAGACTACTTTCTGGGCAAGAGTATGGATCGATGTTAATGAAACCAGAAAAGGTTTATTATCGTGTGAAACCAGATACCAGTAAACTTGAGGAAGCAGAAAAGAACTTAGCTCAACTACAAGCAGACCGTGAATCAATCAAATCTTCTCTTGAGTCAAAGGAAAAGAAAAACTAGATGGTATTCGTTCAAAAATACTGTTACAATCGGCAGAATCAAGAAGCCCATTAGGGCTTCTTTTTCTTTTGTTACAAATACTCAACCACTTAGACAAAGATATTGACCAGATAGGCAAAAGGGCTTGTTCTTGAAAAATTCCTCTGCTATAATGATTCATGTAAGGGACGTGAGGGGTTAGTATCAGACAACTCAAGAACCTAAAAAAGAAAATGGAGACAAAAAAATGAAAAAATTATTAGGACTTGTATTTTTAGTAGCAGCAGCGCTAGTATTGTATTTCGGTTCTGTTGGTTGGCCAAGTTTGGATGTCAACCTCTGGTCACTCATTCCGGTAGGATTGTTCCTCTATTTCACACTAGAAAACTTTTTGAAAAAAGACTATAAGGCTAGTCTAATGTGCCTAATCATTGCCTTTATCATTGCAAATGCTATTTTTGATCTCTTGCCAATTTCAAGTGGTTTGGTGATTGGTGCAGGAGTGCTAGCTTGTGTAGGCATTGGCTATCTCTTTCCTGATAAAGATAAAAAAGAAGACAAATAGAAAAGTCTCGAGGTTTCTCGAGACTTTATTTTTATTTACCAGCGTAATATTTTTGGATTCCTTTTACGATGCCTGCGACCAGTTTATCTTGGTAGTGGCTATCTCTGATTTGTTGGTTTTCGGAGAAATTATCCATATAACCAAGCTCTAGGAGGACCGCTGGTTTGGCTGTTTCGCGTAGTACAGCATAGCTGCTCTCCAACAGACCAGCATCCTTAGCTCCTGTTTCAGCTAGTAGAGAGGAGTGGATGGCAGCGGCGAGGCGTCTGCTTTCACTCATACGATCAGGGTGATTGTGCCAGTATTTATTAATCTTGCTTGGGTAATCAGGTTCATCGCTATAGGAATAGGTTTGAATACCGCTTGCTTTTGAGTAGGTATTACCAGTAGCGTTGAAGTGAATACTGATAAAAATATCCGAGTTGGTCTTATTAACCATACGAGAACGTTCGGTTACAAAATCAACGTCAATATCACTATCACGAGAAGTGAGGATCTTGTAGCCTAGTTCTTCTAGCTTAGTACGAAGTTTACGGTAAATCTGCATGTTGAGATCTTTTTCAGCGACATTGTAGTAGAAGGCACCTGAATCTCGACCACCATGCCCAGGATCTAGGAAAATGGTATTGCTGTATAGGCCTTTTGTAAATCCACCTTCAGTTGAAACTTCAGAAATCCATTGGCCGTATTTTTGGAACAGGTGTTCCTTACCGTCTATCTTGTAAGTTCCTGAAACATAATGTCCATTATCATCTAGGTAGTAGCGTGCTTTGTCAGAGTTATCGTAAATCCATTCGCTCTTTGCCATGTAACCACCTGACTTGAGGTAGTATGCTCCAATCCACTCCTGATTTGCATAACGGCCATTCGCTTTTAGATAGAACCAGCTCTTGTAGGCTTTATCGAAGATCCACTCATTCTCCGCCATGGCTCCACTGGTTTTGAGGTAGTAGCTTCCTTGCCATTTGTCTGCAAGCATCCCACCATCCTGGTCAAATGAGTACCAGGAACCCTGAATCTTTTGCCAGTTTTCTTGGACATATCTCCCTGACCCGTTTGCATAGAACCAAGTATCCTTGATTTTGACCCAGTTGTTTTCTGCCATAGCTCCGCTCTGGTTAAAGAGGTAACCCTTGAAGGTTGTCGCGCTCAGCATTCCACCATCTTTGTCAAAGTAGTACCAAGAACCGTTGATTTTCTCCCATTTATCCTGTGAGATTTTTCCAGAAGGAGCGACATAATACCAAATTTTGTCTAATTTAGTCCAACCCTTTTCTGCCATAGCTCCGCTTTTTGTGAGAAGATAGCCGTCAACGGAGGTGTTGCTGAGCATGCTTCCAGTTTGGTCAAAATAGTACCAAGAACCATTGATTTTTTTCCAGGTGTTCTGAGCTAGTCGTCCAGAAGAATCAGCATAATACCATTGATTGTCGAGTCTGGTCCAACTATTTTCTATCATGACACCATCTTGGTCAAAGGCATAGCCTTTGTAGATAGTAGAATGAAGACGATTTCCATCTTGATCGAAGTAGTACCATTTGCCTTGGATTTGTTTCCAGTTCAAAGCAGGCTTATCATCTTGGTAAAAACGCCAGTGGTGATTTTCTTGGTACCATCCTTCTTTTTTGGGACGTTCTTCTTTAATTTTTTCTGTAGTTTTTTCTTTTGGGAATGTTTCTGATTCAGCTTTCTCTTTAACGATAGAATCTTTCTTTGATTCTTTAGTGGTTGATTCCTTGATAGCAGATGTGGATTGAGATGTATTTTCTTCTCCTAAGACGGATGTGGGTGCTAATCCTGCGATTGAAAGGATTAAAGCACTGGTCAGTAGTATCTTTTTCACTTTCTATTTCCTAACTTTTTCTTTTTCTCTTTTTCATTTTTCCTATTAATTATCGAATTGAACTTCTTCTAGTAAGTATTCGATAAAGCGTTCGCCCATCTTAGACAGGCTGGTTTTTTCATGCTGGATATAGACCAGTTCAATCGGGTCTTCAATGTCCAGTGGAATGGAAACGATATTGTCTCCGTTGAGGTTGCTGTTCAAAATCCCTGTTGCAATGGTGTAACCATCCAAACCAATCAAAAGATTAAAGAGGGTGGCACGGTCACTGACAACAATGGACTTCTTGTGGTGCTCTTGTGAAAGAATCTCCTCTGAAAAGTAGAAGGAGTTGTGCGTCCCTTGGTCATAACTCAGATAAGGGAAGTCTTCCAAATCAGCCAGTTTGACCTTGTCTTTTTTAGCTAGAGGGTTGGTCTTGCTGACAAAGATATGGGGTTGAGCGGTAAAGAGGTGGTGGGCTAGCAGGTGGTTGTCATCTAGCATTTTCGTTAAAACATCGCGGTTGTAGCTGTTTAAGAAGAGGACACCGACCTCGCTACGGAAGTTCTTGACGTCATCGATAATCTCCCAAGTTCGAGTTTCACGAAGGAAGAGTTCGTATTTTTCCATATCACTTTTTTTGAGCAGAGAGACAAAGGCATTAACTACAAAGGCGTAGTGCTGAGAAGAAACACTGAATAGTTCGCGGTGGGCGACAGGATTTTTATAGCGTTCCTCCAGAAGCTGAGTTTGCTCGACAACTTGACGAGCGTAGGAGAGAAACTCCATCCCATCACGGGTTAAGGTAATCCCCTTGGGATTGCGGATAAAGATTTCAATGCCCATTTCATTTTCCAAGTCTCGAACGGCATTTGAAAGACTGGGTTGGGTGATAAAAAGTTGCTTGGCTGCCTCATTCATAGAGCCAGTTTCGACAATTTTGATAATATAGTGTAGTTGTTGAATTCTCATGTTTTTATTGTACCATACTTGCGGAAGAATGGGCAATGAAGACGAAGAAAATAGGGGGAAAGAGCTGGTCCAGTATTGAAAAAAAGTCTAGAATCTGCTAAAATGGAAGCTATGAAAACATTCTATGATGTGCAGCAATTTCTCAAACAGTTTGGTATTATTGTTTACATGGGGAAGCGTTTGTATGATATTGAACTGATGAAGCTCGAACTCTCTCGGATCTATGATGCAGGTCTCATGGACAAGCTAGATTACCTAGAAGCGGAAGCTGTTCTCCGCAGGGAGCACAAGATAGAATTAGACTACATAGAGAAAAATGGAGATAAGAACTTATGACAATTTGGATTGTTTGGGGAATCGTATTGGCGATAGTGGCATGGATGGGGTATAACTACCTTCGTATTCGTCGTGCGGCTAAGATTGTGGACAATGCAGAATTTGAAGCCTTGATTCGGAAAGGGCAATTGATTGATGTCCGTGAACCAGCAGAATTTCACAGGAAACATATCCTCGGAGCCCGTAATATTCCTTCAAATCAGTTGAAGTCAAGCCTTGCAGCCCTTCGTAAGGATAAACCTGTCCTTCTCTACGAAAACCAACGCGGACAACGAGTGACCAATGCAGCACTTTATTTGAAAAAACAAGGTTTCTCTGAGATTTATATCCTTTCTTATGGGTTGGATTCTTGGAACGGGAAGGTCAAAGTTGAGAAATAAGAAAACGAGCTTAGATGTTTCTGAGCTCATTTTTTAACCACTTTTTCTGAGAAAGTCTCGAATGCTTGCCAACTCTTCTGAGTTTAGGGGACGATAGTCTCCTTCTTGAAGATTATCATCCAAGTTCCAAGGTCCAAACTGGACTCGTTTTAGGGCAGTCACCTTGACACCAACTGAGAGAAACATCTTCTTGACCTGATGAAATTTTCCTTCTGAGATGGTGATGGAGGCCCGGCTCTCTGTTGGGCTTGAGGACAGAATTTCGAGCTGAGCAGGTTTACAAGTGGCCCCGTCTAAAAAGACAATCCCGTCTTTGAATTTTTGGATATGGTCTGACGTGAGCGGTCCGTTTACTACCACTTTATAGGATTTATCGACATGGTACTGGGGATGAAGGAGTTGGAAGCCTAAAGGTCCATTGTCTGTTAAAAGGAGCAGTCCCGTCGTATCGCGATCTAATCTGCCGACAGCATAGAGCTGGTCAGACTGGCTGTCAGGTGGAAGGAGGTCCATGACGGTTGGGAGTTTCTTATCCTTGCTAGCTGTAACGACTCCGTTTGGTTTATGAAGCATGAGGTAGTTGTGCTCGTAGCCTTGGATTTGTCGTCCTTGAAAGACTAATTTTTGCAATCCAGTATCGACATTTTGAGCCAGGGAGCTGGCTGGACAATTGTCCACTAGGATTTCTTTTTTTAATAGAGCCTGTTTCATAGCCTTGCGACTGATCTTTTCTTGGGCTAATAATCTATCTAAACGCATACCAGCTTATCTTATCATAAGTCTCTGACTTTGAAAAGAGTTGCCTTGACTAGAAAAGCAGAGTGAAAACATTTACACTTAGCTGAACTGTGATTTTTGAATGAGACTGTGGTATAATTGTTCAGTTAGAAATAAAAATTTAAATATTAGAGGAAATCATGACAAAACTAAGAGAAGATATCCGTAACATTGCGATTATCGCCCACGTTGACCACGGGAAAACAACCCTCGTTGACGAATTATTGAAACAATCAGAAACGCTTGATGCACGTACTGAATTGGCAGAGCGTGCTATGGACTCAAACGATATCGAAAAAGAGCGTGGAATTACAATTCTTGCTAAAAATACAGCCGTTGCCTACAACGGAACTCGTATCAATATCATGGACACACCAGGACACGCGGACTTCGGTGGAGAAGTTGAGCGTATCATGAAAATGGTTGACGGTGTTGTCTTGGTCGTAGATGCTTACGAAGGAACCATGCCACAAACTCGTTTCGTTTTGAAAAAAGCCTTGGAACAAGACCTTGTTCCAATCGTGGTTGTCAACAAAATCGACAAACCATCAGCTCGTCCAGCAGAAGTAGTGGACGAAGTCTTGGAACTCTTCATCGAGCTTGGTGCAGATGACGACCAGCTTGACTTCCCAGTGGTGTATGCTTCAGCTATCAACGGGACTTCTTCATTGTCAGATGATCCAGCTGATCAAGAAAAAACAATGGCACCAATCTTTGATACCATTATCGACCACATCCCAGCTCCAGTAGATAATTCAGATGAGCCTTTGCAGTTCCAAGTGTCACTTTTGGACTACAATGACTTCGTAGGACGTATCGGTATCGGACGTATCTTCCGTGGTAGTGTCAAGGTTGGGGACCAAGTTACCCTTTCTAAACTAGATGGTACAACGAAGAACTTCCGTGTTACAAAACTCTTCGGTTTCTTTGGTTTGGAACGTCGTGAAATTCAAGAAGCAAAAGCAGGTGATTTGATTGCCGTTTCCGGTATGGAAGACATCTTTGTCGGTGAAACCATTACTCCAACAGATGCGGTTGAAGCTCTTCCAGTTCTTCACATCGATGAGCCAACCCTTCAAATGACCTTCTTGGTCAACAACTCACCATTTGCTGGTAAAGAAGGTAAATGGGTGACTTCTCGTAAGGTGGAAGAACGCTTGCAAGCAGAATTGCAAACAGACGTTTCCCTTCGTGTTGACCCAACGGATTCACCAGATAAATGGACTGTTTCAGGTCGTGGAGAATTGCACTTGTCAATCCTGATTGAAACCATGCGCCGTGAGGGATATGAACTTCAAGTATCTCGTCCAGAGGTTATCGTAAAAGAGATTGACGGCGTAAAATGTGAACCATTTGAACGTGTGCAAATCGATACTCCTGAAGAATACCAAGGATCTGTTATCCAAAGCCTTTCAGAACGTAAGGGTGAAATGTTGGATATGATTTCAACTGGTAATGGCCAAACTCGTTTGGTCTTCCTTGTTCCAGCGCGTGGTTTGATCGGATACTCAACTGAGTTCTTGTCAATGACTCGTGGTTACGGTATCATGAACCATACCTTCGACCAATACTTGCCATTGATTCCGGGTGAAATTGGTGGACGTCACCGTGGTGCCCTCGTTTCCATCGATGCTGGTAAGGCTACAACTTACTCAATCATGTCTATCGAAGAACGTGGTACAATCTTTGTAAACCCAGGTACTGAGGTTTACGAAGGAATGATCATCGGTGAAAACTCTCGTGAAAACGACTTGACAGTTAACATCACTAAGGCCAAACAAATGACCAACGTCCGTTCAGCGACTAAGGACCAAACAGCAGTTATCAAGACACCTCGTATCTTGACCCTTGAAGAGTCTCTTGAATTCTTGAATGACGATGAGTACATGGAAGTAACGCCTGAGTCTATCCGTTTGCGTAAGCAAATCCTCAACAAGGCAGAGCGCGAGAAAGCCAACAAAAAGAAAAAATCAGCTGAATAAGAGCTAGAAAGAGATAAAGATGGTCTATTTAATCATAGGGATACTCTTATTACTACTCTATGTATTTGCGACACCTCAAAGTATCAAAGGAACAGTCAACATCGTTATCTTGGTCTTTGTAGTTGTTGCACTCTTGATTTTGCTGATGTTGTCCATCTTGCAAATCTTCCAATTACCGACAGAATTCTTTGTCACAATCGCCATGCTGGCTCTAGCCTACTTTAGCTTGAGAGACATTACGCTCATGCCTGTAAAAAAGAGCAAAAGAAGATAAATAGAAAGAGAGCTACGGCTCTCTTTTTCGATTTTATAATGAGGGTTAGAGCATTTTCGCTTAGTATTATTTCTATAAAAATGGTAAAATAGTAGGAGTAGAAATGGAGTTTGAGACATGAAAGTAATCGATCAGTTTAAAAATAAGAAAGTTCTTGTTTTAGGTTTGGCTAAGTCTGGTGAGTCTGCGGCCCGTTTGCTAGACAAGCTAGGTGCTATTGTGACAGTAAATGACGGCAAACCTTTTGAGGAAAATCCTGCTGCGCAAAGTTTGCTAGAAGAGGGAATCAAGGTTGTCACTGGTGGGCATCCTTTGGAATTGTTGGATGAGGATTTCGCTCTGATGGTGAAAAATCCAGGTATCCCGTATAGCAATCCCATGATTGAAAAGGCATTGGCAAAGGGGATTCCAGTCCTGACTGAGGTGGAATTGGCTTATTTAATCTCAGAAGCGCCAATTATCGGTATCACTGGTTCAAATGGGAAAACAACTACAACGACGATGATTGGGGAAGTTTTAACTGCTGCCGGCCAACATGGTCTTTTGTCAGGGAACATCGGCTATCCTGCTAGTCAAGTGGCTCAAACTGCGACAGCCAAGGACACGCTCGTCATGGAACTTTCTTCTTTCCAACTGATGGGTGTTCAAGAATTCCATCCTGAGATTGCGGTTATTACTAACCTCATGCCTACTCATATCGACTATCATGGTTCTTTTGAGGAGTATGTGGCAGCCAAGTGGAATATCCAGAACAAGATGACAGCGGATGATTTCCTTGTATTGAACTTTAACCAAGATTTGGCAAAAGAATTGGCTACCAAAACACAAGCTACCGTTGTACCATTTTCAACACTTGAAAAGGTTGATGGAGCTTATCTGGAAGATGGTAAACTCTACTTCCGTGGCGAAGTGGTCATGGCAGCTGATGAAATCGGAGTTCCAGGTAGCCACAATGTAGAAAATGCCCTTGCGACTATTGCTGTAGCCAAGCTCCGTGGTGTGGATAACCAAACCATCAAGGAAACTCTATCAGCCTTTGGAGGTGTCAAACACCGTCTCCAGTTTGTAGATGAAATCAAGGGGGTCAAATTCTATAACGATAGTAAGTCAACCAATATCTTGGCTACTCAAAAAGCCTTGTCAGGATTTGACAACAGTAAGGTTATCTTAATCGCAGGTGGTTTGGACCGTGGAAATGAGTTTGACGAATTGGTGCCAGATATTACTGGGCTCAAGAAGATGGTTATCCTCGGTCAATCTGCAGAACGTGTCAAACGGGCAGCGGATAAGGCTGGTGTGGCTTATGTAGATGCGACAGATATTGCTGATGCGACCCGCAAGGCTTATGAGCTCGCGACTCAAGGAGATGTGGTTCTCCTCAGTCCTGCCAATGCTAGCTGGGATATGTATGCTAACTTTGAAGCACGTGGCGACCTCTTTATCGACACAGTAGCGGAGTTAAAGGAATAATATGAAAAAAATTGTCTTTACAGGTGGGGGGACGGTTGGACACATCACCCTCAACCTTTTGTTAATGCCTAAGTTCATCGAAGACGACTGGGAAGTTCACTATATCGGTGACAAGCACGGAATCGAACACCAAGAAATCCTCAAGTCAGGCTTGAATATTACCTTCCATTCTATTGCGACTGGGAAGTTGCGTCGCTATTTCTCTTGGCAAAATATGCTGGACGTGTTTAAAGTTGGTTGGGGAATTGTCCAATCCCTCTTTATCATGTTACGACTGCGTCCACAGGCTCTTTTTTCTAAGGGAGGATTTGTCTCTGTACCGCCGGTTATCGCAGCGCGAGTGTCAGGAGTACCTGTCTTTATTCACGAATCGGACCTTTCTATGGGCTTGGCCAATAAAATCGCCTATAAATTTGCAACTAAGATGTATTCAACATTTGAGCAGCCTGCTGGTCTTGCAAAAGTCGAGCATGTGGGGGCAGTAACCAAGGTTTCAGACCAAAACACTCCAGAACCAGATGAATTGGTGGATATCCAAACCCACTTTAATCCTAAATTGCCAACGGTATTGTTTGTCGGTGGTTCTGCAGGAGCCCGTGTATTTAACCAATTAGTGACAGACCATAAAAAAGAGTTGACAGAGCGCTACAATATTATCAATCTAACTGGAGATTCAAGCCTCAATGAGTTGAGTCGAAATCTCTTTCGTGTTGATTATGTGACGGATCTCTATCAACCCTTGATGAAGATGGCAAATGTGGTGGTGACGCGTGGTGGTGCCAATACGATTTTCGAGCTCTTGGCCATGGCGAAACTCCATCTCATCGTACCATTGGGTCGTGAAGCAAGTCGAGGAGACCAGATTGAAAATGCAGCCTACTTTGTTAAGAAAGGCTATGCAGAAGAACTTCAAGAAAGTGACTTGACCTTGGAAAGCTTGGAGGAGAAACTCAGCCACTTGCTTAGTCACAAGGATCAGTACCAAGCTAGCATGAAAGCTTCGACTGAATTGAAATCTCTTGCAGATTTTTACGATTTATTAAGAAAAGACCTAGCATAAGGAATATCAATGTCAAAGGATAAGAAAAAAGAATCAAACCAGAAGCAAGAATTGTCTGAATGGCAGAAACGAAACCAGGAATACCTGAAGAAGAAGGCTGAGGAAGAAGCTGCCCTAGCTGAAGAGAAGGAAAAGGAAAAACAAGCTCGTAAGGAAGCCAACTCGAAACTACTGGAGGAATCCAAGAAATCATCGAGTGAGTCAGTTGAGGAAGCCTCAAGTCCAAGCAAGGAACCATCCGAAAAAGAAGAAAAATCTCAAAAGGATGACCGGAAAGTCAAAGAGGAAAAAGAGAAGAAGAAACCAGAGAAACCAGAAAAACCTGCCAAGCCTAAAATTGCGCCTGTTCATATTTGGCGAGCTGTGAGTATCTTGGTACCCAGTGTCCTGGTCCTCCTTCTTTCAGTCTATCTATTGACTCCACTTTCGACCATCAAAAATATCGAGGTTAAGGGAAATAGTAACACGCAGGCGGATGATATCAAACAGGCTTCTGGAATTCAAGATAGCGACTATACTTTAGCCCTATTGTTGGATAAGGAAAAATACGCTGAGCGAATCAAGTCCAATCATTGGATAGAATCAGCGAAGATTAACTATCAATTTCCGACTAACTTTACGATTGAGGTTAAGGAATTTGATATTGTTGGTTATTATGTGTCTGGTGAAGAACATTATCCTATTCTTTCTAGTGGTACAGTAGAGTCAACTCCTGTTGATCGCTTAAACTTGCCTGAGACTTATCTGACAGTTACCTTTAACGATGAGCAGCAGGTGAAAGAACTGATCAAAGGATTGTCTACCATCAGTGAGGATATCAAGAGCCAAATCCAGAAAATCGAATTAGCGCCGAGCAAGGCAACAGCAGATCTTTTAAAAATTACCATGCTGGATACAGATGAGATTTTGGTTCCCCTATCAGAATTGAGCAAGAAATTGCCTTATTACAGCAAAATTAAGCCACAATTGTCAGAGCCGAGTGTAGTCGATATGGAAGCTGGAGTATACAGCTACACGATAGCGGATAAACTGATAGAAGAGGCTGAGGAAAAAGCCAAACAAGAGGCCAAGGAAGCTGAGAAGAAAAAACAGGAAGAAGAAAAGAAAAAACAAGAAGAACAAGGAAATCAAAGCCAAACGAGCCAGCAATCACAGAGTCGTTAGATTAACTTTTCCTCTTGATTTTGAATGGTATAAAAGTCCAGTTTCGGGTTTTTGCTTGACAAGTCCTACTATAAATAATAGAATAGAAAAAAACCTTTAAAGCAGTCCAGAGAGGCAGCTAAGGTTAGACGGTGAAAGGGTGGAGACTACCCATTTTTCGTGGAACCTTGCTGTTGGCAGGTTCCTTTTTTCATGCTCTCTAGCTTACAAAGGTAAAAGGAGAAAGGTATGCGTGAACATCGTCCAGTTATTGCTCTTGATTTTCCTAGTTTTGAGGCGGTCAAGAAATTTTTATCTCTTTTCCCAGCAGAAGAAAGTCTTTATCTAAAAGTAGGGATGGAGCTTTATTATGCGGAAGGTCCAGAAGTTGTCCGTTATTTGAAGTCATTGGGGCATAGTGTCTTTTTGGATCTCAAGCTACATGACATTCCAAATACAGTAAAATCTGCCATGAAGGTCTTGTCTCAGCTTGGTGTGGACATGACTAACGTTCATGCTGCAGGTGGAGTGGAGATGATGAAGGCTGCGCGTGAAGGTCTGGGGACACAAGCAAAATTGATTGCTGTGACCCAGCTTACATCAACGTCGGAAAGCCAGATGCAGGATTTTCAAAATATCCAAACCAGCCTGCAAGAGTCTGTGATTCACTATGCCAAGAAGACAGCTGAAGCGGGCTTGGATGGTGTCGTTTGCTCGGCTCAGGAAGTCAATCTTATCAAAGAAGTAACAAGCAAAGATTTTATCTGTTTGACACCGGGAATTCGTCCAGCGGGAGCTGCGGTTGGGGACCAAAAACGCGTCATGACGCCAGCTGACGCCTATCAAATCGGTAGTAACTATATCGTAGTAGGACGTCCCATTACCCAAGCTGAGGATCCTGTTGCAGCTTATCATGCTATCAAGGATGAATGGAACCAAGACTGAAATTAAAGAAATAGATTATAAAAACAAAAGGAGAATACTATGACACTTGCTAAAGATATCGCTAGCCACCTCTTGAAAATCCAAGCCGTTTACCTCAAACCAGAAGAGCCTTTTACTTGGGCATCTGGCATCAAGTCACCTATCTATACAGATAACCGCGTGACTCTGGCTTACCCAGAAACTAGAACCTTGATTGAAAATGGTTTTGTGGAAGCTATTAAAGCAGAATTTCCAGAAGTAGAAGTGATTGCAGGAACTGCGACAGCAGGAATTCCACACGGAGCAATCATCGCTGACAAGATGAACTTGCCTTTTGCCTACATCCGCAGCAAACCAAAAGACCACGGAGCTGGTAACCAAATCGAAGGTCGTGTAGCTCAGGGGCAAAAGATGGTTGTTGTTGAAGACCTCATTTCAACTGGCGGTTCTGTTCTTGAAGCTGTTGCAGCTGCAAAACGCGAAGGAGCCGATGTTCTTGGTGTCGTAGCGATTTTCAGTTATCAATTGCCAAAAGCAGATAAGAATTTTGCGGATGCTGATGTGAAATTGGTGACACTTTCTAACTACAGTGAACTGATCCACCTAGCCCAAGAAGAAGGTTACATCACACCAGAAGGGTTAGACCTCCTAAAACGCTTTAAAGAAGACCAAGAAAATTGGCAAAATGCCTAAAACATAGAAAATCAGGTAGTCACTAGGATTACCTGATTTTTATATGTGGGCAATAAAACAAAGGTTCCTAAAGGTAAAGAAGAATATAGGATAATGGTAGAATGAGAGTCCTCTCTTTTTTGGGGCATATTCAGATAATCAGTTTGAAATTCCCAGACAAATTTTTTGAAAACAGTATGAAAAAGAGGTAAGATAGTTTATGTAAGGAAAAGCAAACGCTTACTTAATAAGGAGGACATTTTATGTCATATAAAACAAGCAATGCAGAAGGACCTGTAGATTTTATTAACACTTATGATTTGGAGCCAATGGCGCAACAAGTCATTCCTAAAGCTGCCTTTGGTTATATCGCTAGTGGAGCAGAAGATACTTTCACTTTACGCGAGAACATCCGTGCCTTTAACCACAAACTCATCGTTCCACATACGCTTTGTGATGTTGAAAATCCAAGTACAGAGATTGAATTTGCAGGTGAGAAATTATCTTCACCAATCATTATGGCGCCTGTTGCGGCTCATAAATTAGCAAATGAACAAGGTGAAGTGGCTACTGCGCGTGGTGTGCATGAGTTTGGTTCTCTTTACACAACTAGCTCTTACTCTACTGTAGATCTTCCAGAAATTACAGAAGCCCTTCAAGGGACACCTCACTGGTTCCAATTTTACTTTAGTAAGGATGACGGGATCAACCGCCATATCATGGACCGTGTGAAGGCTGAAGGTTATAAAGCGATTGTCTTGACAGCAGATGCAACAGTAGGGGGCAATCGTGAGGTCGATAAGCGCAATGGTTTTGTCTTCCCAGTTGGTATGCCGATTGTTGAGGAATACCTGCCAGAAGGTGCTGGAAAATCAATGGACTTTGTTTACAAATCAGCTAAACAACGCTTGTCTCCACGTGATGTCGAATTTATCGCTGAATACTCAGGACTTCCTGTGTATATCAAGGGGCCACAATGCCGTGAAGACGTTGAACGTTCGCTTGCCGCAGGTGCTTCTGGTATCTGGGTAACCAACCACGGTGGCCGCCAAATCGATGGTGGACCAGCTGCCTTTGACTCGCTTCAAGAAGTAGCTGAAGCAGTTGATAAACGTGTGCCAATTGTCTTTGACTCTGGTGTTCGTCGCGGTCAACACGTCTTTAAAGCCTTGGCTTCAGGAGCAGACCTGGTAGCTATTGGCCGCCCTGTGATTTATGGTTTGGCTCTTGGTGGTAGTGTTGGTGTGCGTCAAGTCTTTGAACACTTGAATGCAGAATTAAAGACAGTCATGCAGTTATCTGGAACTCAGACTATTGAGGATGTCAAACACTTCAAACTCCGTCACAACCCATACAATCCAACCTTCCCAGTTGATCCACGTGACTTAAAATTGTATTGATAAGTAAGACGACCTCCACCTGATGTGGAGGTTTTTCTTCATGTATAGAAAGATTAAATCGTTATCAGAAACTATATAAATATATTTTCCAGTCAAATATCTTGCTAGGGCTTTCAAATTCTGTTATACTGGTCCAGTAATAAAATAATAAAGACATTTGGGGTGCTTTAGGCTGAGATGATACCCATTGAACCTGATACAGTTAATACTGGCGAAGGGAAATGTGAAAAGGTTTTTTTCTTATGTTGAAGGAAACTGTCTAATCTTGTAAGGTAAACTCTAATTCTCGTTTGTAATTGGAGTTTTTTTGTTTATACAAACTGGATAGGCTTGTTTAGGTAGCTATCTGCAAATGCCCTCGATGTTCTTTAAAAGTATCAAGTGGAATTACGATTTTGCTTGGTATCTCTTGATATTTTATTGATTACTAAGGAGTAAAGAAAGGAAAAATAAATATGGAAACACAAGACTATGCATTTCAGCCAGGTTTGACCGTTGGAGAATTATTAAAAAGCAGTCAGAAGGATTGGCAGGCTGCAATCAATCATCGTTTTGTCAAGGAACTTTTTGCGGGGACAATTGAGAATAAGGTCTTAAAAGACTACCTGATTCAAGATTATCATTTCTTTGATGCCTTCTTATCCATGCTGGGTGCCTGCGTAGCACACGCAGACCAGCTTGAATCCAAGCTTCGTTTTGCCAAGCAACTAGGCTTTCTTGAAGCAGATGAAGATGGTTATTTCCAAAAGGCTTTCAAAGAGTTAAATGTAGCAGAGCATGACTATCTAGAAGTGAACTTGCACCCTGTAACAAAAGCGTTTCAGGATTTAATGTATTCTGCTGTGGCTTCATCAGACTATGCTCATCTTTTGGTCATGCTGGTCATTGCAGAAAGTCTCTATTTAGACTGGGGTTCTAAAGATTTGGCTCTACCTGAAGCCTATATTCATTTAGAATGGATCAATCTCCACAGAGGTCCTTTCTTTACAGAGTGGGTTCAATTTCTGGTTGACGAACTCAATCGTGTCGGGAAAGGTAGAGAAGATTTGACAGAACTTCAGCAACGCTGGAATCAAGCAGTTGCTTTAGAATTAGCCTTTTTTGATATTGGTTATGAATTATAGGACAGATTCAATACTTTTATGTAGGTTAAAAGAATTAACAAACAAACTATATAAATATATTTTTCAGTCAAATATCTTGCTAGGGCTTTCAAATTCTGTTATACTGGTCCAGTAATTAAATAATAAAGACATTTGGGGTGCTTTAGGCTGAGATGATACCCATTGAACCTGATACAGTTAATACTGGCGAAGGGAAATGTGAAAAGGTTTTTTTCGTATGTCGAAAAGAACTGTCTAATCTTGTAAGCTAAACTCTAATTCTCGTTTGTAATTGGAGTTTTTTTGTTTATCAAAAGAGGATAAGTTTGACGGTAAGCTTTTTGGTATCTCTCCTTGAATGCCCCACTTTTCTTTAAAAAAGGAGTTTTTTATGTTGAAAAAATGGCAGTTAAAAGATGTTATCTTGCTTGCTTTCTTGTCTATCTTTTTTGGTGGCGTTTTTGTGGGTTCGGGCTATCTATTTGATATCCTCACCCTAATCTTGGCCCCTCTTGGTTTGCAGGCCTTTGCCAATGAAATCCTCTTTGGTCTCTGGTGTATGGCTGCGCCCATTGCGGCCATCTTTGTTCCAAGAGTCGGAAGTGCGACGATTGGAGAAGTGCTCGCTGCGCTTGCTGAAGTTCTTTATGGTAGCCAATTCGGCCTAGGCGCTCTTTTGTCTGGCTTGGTTCAAGGCTTGGGAAGTGAATTTGGTTTTCTCGTAACCAAGAATCGCTATGAAAGTTGGCTCTCTCTAACTGCTAATAGTATTGGGATTACGCTTGTTAGCTTTGTCTATGAATACATTAAGTTAGGTTACTACGCCTTCTCCCTTCCTTTTGTCCTTTCCTTGCTTGTGGTTCGTTTTGTTTCTGTCTTTTTCTTCTGTACCATTTTGGTTCGTGCCATTGTCAAACTCTATCATCAGTTTGCAGCTGGAGGAAAGGCGTAGATGGGGCTGGAACTACGGGGGATTCAGTCCTCAATCTTTTCGGAGCCGATTGATTTTACTTTTCATGGGCAAGCTTTTACCTTATTAGTTGGGAGCAGTGGTTCAGGAAAATCCAGTCTCTTTCAAATTATTGCTCAAGTCATTTCTCTTCCCTATAGTGGTCAAGTCCTGATAGACGGGAGCGAGGTTAGTCAGCTTTCTACCGTTGAACGTGTTCAGACGGTTGGTATTCTCTTTCAAAATCCCAATCATCAATTCACCATGGAGAACTTGTTTGAGGAGCTGATTTTTACCTTGGAAAATATTGGGCATCCCGTTCAGGAAATTGATTCTAAAATAGCAGAGGTTGTCCAGCAATGTCGCTGTAAGGCGATTTTGCACCGTCCAATTCATCACTTATCAGGTGGGGAAAAGCAAAAGGCTGCTTTGGCTGTTCTCTTTGCTATGAATCCTAGGGTCTATCTCTTGGATGAGCCCTTCGCTTCCATTGACCGCAAGAGCAGAATCGAGATATTGGAGATTCTAAAAGAGTTAGCCTCTAATGGGAAGGCAGTCATCCTGTGCGACCATGATTTATCTGATTATGAAGCCTATATCGACCATATGGTGGAGCTAAGAGATGGACAACTAAGGGAAGTGTTTCAAATCCCTACCTCTGAGATGATACAGGTTTCTTCAAAGAATGTTGCTTCTAGTCCAGAACTATTCCATATGGATCGTGTGACTTGTGAGCTGGATCATCGCCCCCTCTTTTCCATTTCTGATTTTACTTTCTACCAAGGAATTTCCTGTATCTTGGGTGACAATGGTGTCGGGAAATCAACCCTCTTTCGCTCTATTCTTCAATTTCAAAAGTATAAAGGGCTCATTTCTTGGAAGGGGACAGTCCTGAAAAAGAAAAAGAGTTTGTA
The DNA here is from genome assembly GCF_041432195.1 of Streptococcus sp. 27098_8_23. Lineage (GTDB taxonomy): Bacteria > Bacillota > Bacilli > Lactobacillales > Streptococcaceae > Streptococcus. The sequence continues at coordinate 97,646 of NZ_JAPVZF010000001.1, forward strand.
CCGTGACCTGACGGGTGTTGTTCAGGAAGCTGAGAAGCAGTTTATCAGAGCCAGTCTGCGAGAAGAGCTTCAATTAGATGGACCTGATTCTGAAAGAAATCAGCGAATTTTCCAAGCTTTACAATTTTTTAATTTAGAGCAAGTACTCGATAAGAGTCCTTATCAATTAAGTGGTGGTCAGCAAAAGATTCTTCAGCTCTTGACCATCTTGACCAGCAAGGCTTCTGTGATCTTGCTAGATGAGCCATTTGCTGGTTTGGATGATAGAGCTTGCCATTATTTTTGCAGGTGGATTCTGGAGGAGAGCAATCAAGGAAGAAGTTTTTTGATCATTAGCCATCGTTTAGATCCCTTGATCTCTGTGGTCGATTATTGGATTGAGATGAATAGTGAGGGGCTCCGTCATATTAAAGACGTGACAATCAGCAAACCTCTCCCATCTCTGAACAATGATACTCTAGGGGAGGTGAGGTAGTATGATCAAAGTAGCAACCAAGACACCAGTTATCAGCCTCTTCTTGCTGATTTTATCCTTGGAAACATCTTTCATTCCTTCGATTGCTCTTAATCTTTCAGTAGCTGCATTTTGCATCCTCTTTATGCTCTATCACCGTCGATTTAAACTGTTGGCTTGGATGCTCTTGCTCGCCATTTTGCCATCCTTTGCTAACTATTGGGCAGTTCAGTTACATGGGGATGCTTCGCAGGCAGTGATACTTGGAACGAGGGCCTTTGTGACGGTTTGTATCGGTCTTGTCTTTGTTTCCTCTATTTCCCTAAAAGAGCTTCTCTTGTACTTGGCTCAAAAGGGGTTATCGCGCTCTTGGGCCTATGCATTAATTGTAGTATTCAATGCCTTTCCCCTCATTCAGCAGGAAATCAAGTCCCTCAAGGAAGCTTGCTTATTGCGTGGTCAAAAACTGCATGTTTGGTCTCCCTTGATTTACAGTAAGGTTCTGATGACGGTCTTTAGATGGCGCCATCTTTACCTGAGAGCTCTATCTGCTCATGGATATGACGAACATGCTCAGTTGGAGAATCGCTATCGAACTTTTTATATTTCTCAAAGGACAAAATTGATCTACCTACTTTTCTTTTTATTGCTTCAAAGCAGTTTATTTCTATAAAGGAGTTATTATGGAATTTACAGATATTGCGATGGAATTATCCAGGGAAGCTTGGCAGGCTTCCTTTCAGCATCCCTTTGTTTTACAGTTACAAGAGGGAACGTTAGAACCTTCTATTTTCCGCTATTACCTGATTCAGGATGCTTACTATCTGAAGTCTTTTTCAGAAGCCTATCACCTCTTGGCTGATAAGACTTCAAACCAAGAGATGAAAAGACTCTTGAAACAAAATGCCCAGAGTCTAGTGGAGGGTGAATTATTTATCCGCCAACAATTTTTCAAGGAATTGGGAATCAGTGACCAGGAAATGGACGAGCAACCGATTGCTCCAACCTGTTATCATTACATTTCTCATATTTATCGACAGTTTGCAGAGCCAAACTTGGGCATTGCTTTTGCTAGTTTACTCCCATGTCCTTGGTTATACCATGATTTGGGCAAGGCACTTAATCGCAAACCATCTCCGAATCCTCTTTATCAGCAGTGGATTGAGACCTATATCACCGATGAGTTAGAACAGCAGATTAAAGAGGAAGAAGCCCTGGTCAATCAACTTTATCGCGAAAGTGATGAGACGGACAAACAAAAAATGCTAGAGGCCTTCCACAGAAGTGTCCACATGGAAGCCAAGTTTTGGGAGATGGCTTACCAACACCAAACCTGGACGAGTGATTTGCAGTCCTTAGAAAAAGAGAAGAAATAGAAAATGAGAAACCACCAACTTCAAGTTCACAAATTAACCATTTTATCCATGATGATTGCTCTTGACGTAGTTCTTACACCCATCTTTCGAATTGAAGGGATGGCACCAATGTCCAGTGTAGTCAACATTCTTGCAGGAATCTTGATGGGGCCTGTTTATGCCTTGGTCATGGCTACAGTCACAGCCTTTATCCGTATGTCAACTCAGGGGATTCCTCCTTTGGCCCTCACAGGAGCTACTTTCGGAGCCCTCCTTGCAGGTCTCTTTTATAAGTACGGTCGAAAATTTCACTTCTCTGCTCTAGGAGAAATCTTGGGAACAGGGATTATCGGCTCTATTGTTTCCTATCCTGTTATGGTTCTCTTTACAGGATCTGCGGCCAAGCTTAGCTGGTTTATCTATACTCCGCGATTTTTCGGAGCGACCTTGATCGGTACAGCCATAGCATTTCTTGCCTTTCGATTTTTAATCAAGCAGGAATTCTTTAAAAAAGTGCAGGGATATTTCTTTGGAGAAAGGATAGACTGATGCAGAAATTGACAAATCCTTTCCCTCTGGCAACCAGTTCCTTGATTCACTGTATTACTAATGAGATTTCTTGTGAGATGCTGGCTAATGGCATTTTGGCTCTGGGATCTAAACCTGTCATGGCAGATGATCCCCGTGAGGTTCTTGATTTTACTAAGCAAAGTCAGGCTCTCTTCATCAATCTGGGGCATTTGTCAGCTGAGAAGGAAAAGGCAATCCGTATGGCAGTTTCTTATGCAGCTCAAGCTTGTCTCCCAATGGTAGTAGATGCGGTTGGCGTAGCAACTTCCCCTAATCGTAAGGATCTAGTTACAGATCTTTTAGAATACAAGCCCACGGTCCTTAAAGGAAATATGTCGGAAATCCGAAGTCTTGTTGGCTTAAAACACCATGGAGTTGGAGTAGATGCTAGTGCTAAAGACCAAGAAACTGAGGATTTGCTTCAAGTTTTGAAAGACTGGTGTCAGACCTATCCTGGTATGTCGTTCCTAGTCACTGGCCCCAAGGATCTCATCGTTTCGGAGAATCAGGTTGCAATATTGGGAAATGGCTGTGACGAATTAGACTGGATAACAGGGACAGGAGACCTGGTTGGAGCCTTGACTGCCGTTTTTCTCAGCCAAGGAAAGACTGCATTTGAAGCTTCTTGCCTAGCAGTTTCTTATCTCAATATCGCTGCTGAGAGAATACTTGTTCAAGGAATGGGATTGGAAGAATTTCGTTATCAAGTTCTCAATCAACTCTCTCTCCTAAAAAGAGACGAAAATTGGCTAGAAGCCATCAAAGGAGACTTTTATGAATAGAGAAGCACTTAAACTGTATCTAGTAACCAATCGCTACCAAGATTCCTTGGAAAACTTTCTTGAAAAAGTGGAGACAGCCTGCCGTTCAGGTGTTACCATCATCCAGTTACGAGAAAAAAATCTCACCACCAATCAATACTATCAGCTGGCAAAACAAGTCAAGAAAATAACCGATGCCTATCAGGTACCCTTGATTATCGATGATCGTTTGGATGTTTGTCTTGCAGTAGATGCTGCAGGTCTGCATATCGGAGACGATGAACTACCAGTTTCGGTTGCCCGCAAAGTCTTGGGTCCTGAAAAAATCCTCGGTGTTACTGCTAAAACGGTTAAAAGAGCTCTCGAAGCAGAAGAAGGAGGTGCAGATTACTTGGGAACAGGAGCCATTTTCCCGACTACGACCAAGGAGAATGCACCCATCACCCTGATTTCAACCTTGAAAACAATTTGCCAAACGGTCGCCATTCCAGTAGTTGCTATTGGAGGCCTGACGTCAGAGAATATTGACCAACTTAGTGGCACGGGTATAGCTGGAGTAGCTGTAGTACGTGATCTGATGCAGGCAGAAGATATTGAAGCAAAAACGCAAGCCTTTTTAACAAAGCTGGATGACATGATTTTCTAATCAAAAACTCTCTAATTCCTTATAGCGGGAACTAGAGAGTTTTTCTTAATCTTTAAAGCTTGTATGGTTGACTGGGCCAGAACCATGTCCGAGTTGAGGAGCATCCTGGATGGCTTTCGTGATAAAGGCCTTGGCCTTATCGACCGCCTGGTAAAGGCTTCTGCCCTTGGCTAGTTCAGCTGTAATCACAGCAGCAAAGGTACAACCAGTACCATGGGTGTGACAAGTTTGAATTCTTGGACTTTCCCAGACAAATTGTTCATCCTTGGTAAAAAGGAAATCCTTGGCACCACCTTCCAGATGGCCACCTTTGATAACAACGGACTGGGGACCAAATTCTTTTATAATTAGGCGACCAGCACGCTGCATGTCTTCTGGATCATGAATCGAAAAACCAACAATCTCTTCTGCCTCAGGAAGATTCGGAGTGATAATGGTAGCAAGGGGAAGCAGATTTGTTTTTAGGTAGCTTCTCGCACTAGTATCTATCAGGGTATCACCGCTTGTTGCGACCATAACAGGGTCCAGAACGTAGGGGCAGTCCAGTTTTTTAAGATAGGGTTGGATAATCTCCATGATTTCAGTAGTTGCCAACATACCAGTTTTTACAGCCTGGGGCTTGATATCCGAAAAGACACTTTCCAATTGAGCTTCCAGCATTTGGTTGGAGACGTGCTCGATTAATTGAACACCTCTGGTATTTTGAGCGACAAGGCTGGTCACAACGGCCATTCCATAGACATCTCTCGCTTGGAATGACTTCAAATCTGCCATAATGCCAGCACCGCCACTAGGGTCAGTCCCTGCAATGGTTAGAGCAACGGGTAAATAAGTCATCTAAAACCTCCCAACCAACTGAAGTTTGTATTCTTAAGAACAAGCTAGTCTGTTTCAGGAAAGCAATAGAAGACCAGCTAGTCCTCATCATCATTTCCACTTCCATCAGCTAGCATTACCTAGATTGAGTCAAAGGGATCTAACAGTCGTTAATCTCAGCTTTACGCACCCCTAGTGGTTGTTTTCTTTTTTCTACAGTATAGCATATTTTTATAGTTTATATAGTAAAATTTGACTGCAAATCTCTCGTTACATGATTAGAATTCTATTTTTCGAAAAAATAATAAAAATTATAGTTGACAAATGTAGATTTTGAGAGTATACTAATGACTATAATCGACAAATGTAGATTTAGGAGGAATAACAATGCAGATTTCGGATGCAGAATGGCAGGTCATGAAGATTATCTGGATGCAGGGCGAGCAGACCAGTAGCGATTTGATCAGGGTTCTGGCGGAGCGGTTCGACTGGTCCAAGTCAACGATTCAAACTCTTTTGGCTCGTTTGGTTGAGAAAGAGTGTCTGACAAGGAAAAAAGAAGGCAAGTTCTTTGTCTATTCAGCCCTTTTAACTTTGGACCAAAGTCGGGATTTACTTGTCCAAGATATCAAGGACAAGGTTTGTTCTCATAGGATTAAGAACTTGTTGGCTGACTTGATTGTCGAATGTGATTTTACTCAGGCTGACTTGGAAGACTTGGAAGCTGTGATTTCTGAGAAGAAATCAAGCGCTGTAACAGAAGTAAAATGTAATTGTATGTAAAGGAGACGTCATGTTAAATAGTATTGTAACCATTATTTGTATTGCCCTTATCGCGTTTATCTTGTTTTGGTTTTTCAAAAAGCCTGAAAAATCTGGACAAAAGGCCCAGCAAAAAAAGGGCTACCAAGAGATTCGAGTGGAAGTCAAAGGGGGATATACGCCTGAGTTGATTATTCTTAAGAAATCAGTGCCAGCTCGTATTGTCTTTGACCGTAAGGACCCTTCACCCTGTCTAGATCAGATCGTCTTTCCAGATTTTGGTGTGCATGCGGACTTGCCTATGGGTGAAGAGTATGTAGTGGAAATCACACCTGAACAGGCTGGAGAGTATGGTTTCTCTTGTGGCATGAATATGATGCACGGTAAGATGATTGTAGAATAGGAGAATGATATGACTGAAATCGTAAAAGCAAGTCTTGAAAATGGTGTTCAAAAAATCCGTATCACGGCAGACAAAGGCTACCATCCAGACCACATTCAACTGCAAAAAGGGATTCCTGCTGAGATTACCTTTCATCGTGTGACACCTTCAAACTGTTATAAAGAGATTCTCTTCGAAGAAGAAGGAATTCTAGAACCAATCGGTGTGGATGAAGAGAAGACAATTCGTTTTACACCTCAAGAGTTAGGCCAACATGAATTTTCATGTGGCATGAAGATGCAAAAGGGGAGTTATACCGTAGTTGAGAAGACTCGAAAATCTCTATCACTTTTACAACGTTTTTGGATTACTACTATCTTTACTGTGCCTCTTGTGATTCTCATGATTGGTATGTCGACAGGAGGAATTAGTCACCAAGTCATGCGTTGGGGAACCTTTTTAGCCACAACACCGATTATGCTAGTAGCTGGAGTTCCATATATCAGAAGCGCCTGGGCTAGTTTTAAAAAGCACAATTCCAACATGGATACCTTGGTTGCTCTGGGAACCCTAGTGGCCTATTTCTATAGCTTAGTTGCCCTCTTCACTGGTCTGCCCGTTTACTTTGAAAGTGCTGCATTTATCCTCTTCTTCATTCTTTTGGGAGCAGTTTTTGAGGAAAAAATGCGAAAAAATACTTCGCAGGCAGTCGAAAAATTATTAGACCTACAAGCAAAAACAGCAGAGGTTTTGCGTGATGATGTTTATGTTCAAATACCTCTAGAACAAGTCAAAGTTGGGGATCTCATTCGCGTTCGACCAGGTGAAAAAATTGCCGTTGATGGGACTGTAATAGAAGGAGAAACTAGTATTGATGAATCAATGGTAACTGGGGAAAGTATTCCAGTCGATAAATCAGTTGGAGATGCTGTCATTGGTTCAACCATCAATAATAGTGGTACGATCATTTTTAGAGCTGAAAAAGTAGGTTCTGAAACCATGTTGGCTCAGATTGTAGACTTTGTGAAGAAAGCTCAAACCAGTCGTGCTCCTATTCAAGATTTGACAGACAAGATTTCTGGAATTTTCGTACCAGCAGTTGTCATTTTAGGACTCCTTACTTTTTGGATCTGGTTTGTTTTTCTTGGTGAAAGTTTTGTAACGTCGCTTCTCTATGGTGTTGCAGTCTTGATTATCGCCTGTCCTTGTGCCCTAGGTCTTGCAACACCAACGGCCCTCATGGTTGGAACAGGACGAAGTGCCAAGATGGGGATTCTTCTCAAAAATGGTACAGTTCTACAGGAAATCCAAAAAGTTCAAACGGTTGTTTTTGATAAGACAGGAACCTTGACCGAAGGGAAGCCAGTAGTGACAGATGTTATCGGAGATGAAGGAGAAGTGCTAAGTTTGGCTGCTTCACTGGAAGATGTATCTCAACACCCGCTAGCTCAAGCTATTGTTAATCGTGCATCTGAACTAGGAATTAGCCTTTACCCAGTGGAAAACTTCCAAGCCTTGCATGGAAAAGGTGTGACTGGGATTATTAATGGTAAGCAAGTCTTGCTGGGGAATGCTAAGCTCTTAGCTGACCTTGCTATTCCACATGATTATCAAGAACGATTTGATTTGCTTGAGAAAGAAGCAAAAACAGTTGTCTTCCTATCCGTGGATGGTCAGTTAAAAGGCTTAATTGCCTTGCAGGATGTCCCTAAGGAAAATGCCAAAGAAGCTATTGCTAAATTGAAAAAACGTGGTCTTAGAACGGTCATGCTTACTGGAGATAATGCTGGAGTAGCCCATGCGATTGCAGAGCAAATTGGTATCGAAGAAGTAATCGCAAATGTCTTGCCAGAGGAAAAGGCACATGAAATTCACAAGCTTCAAAAGAATGGGAAATTGGCCTTTGTTGGAGATGGTATCAATGATGCGCCGGCCCTCAGTGTAGCGGATGTCGGAATTGCCATGGGCTCTGGGACAGATATTGCCATTGAATCAGCAGATCTTGTCCTTACAACCAACAATTTACTAGGATTGGCACGTGCTTTTGATATGAGTAAGAAGACCTTTAATCGTATTCTACTCAATCTTTTCTGGGCTTCTATCTATAACCTCATTGGTATTCCGATTGCAGCAGGAGTCTTTTCAAGTCTTGGTTTGGTGCTCAATCCAGAACTTGCAGGATTGGCCATGGCCTTTAGTTCAGTCTCTGTTCTGATCAGTTCACTCATGCTAAACGTTACTAAGATAGACTAAAAAGCGGGCTTGCTCGCTTTTTATTATAAAACAGTTACATAAAACGTTTTCAAACTGTACTGTAATAGAGAATAAAAACTTCTGAGCACATTCTTAGGAGACCCAAAACAAATGTGGTAAAGTAGTAGAGTAAAAATTTGCTGAAACGTTTCCAATTAGTATATGAAAACGGATGAATCAAATTTTAAAAATTTTTGAAGGAGAGTTATAATGACTCAAGGGAAAATTACTGCATCTGCAGCAATGCTCAACGTATTGAAAACATGGGGCGTAGACACAATCTACGGTATCCCATCAGGAACACTCAGCTCATTGATGGACGCTTTGGCTGAAGACAAAGATATCCGCTTCTTGCAAGTTCGCCACGAAGAAACAGGTGCTCTTGCAGCGGTCATGCAAGCTAAATTCGGTGGCTCAATCGGGGTTGCAGTTGGTTCAGGTGGTCCAGGTGCGACTCACTTGATTAACGGTGTTTACGATGCAGCTATGGATAACACTCCATTCCTTGCTATCCTTGGATCACGTCCAGTTAACGAACTCAACATGGATGCCTTCCAAGAATTGAACCAAAACCCAATGTACAACGGTATTGCTGTCTACAACAAACGTGTAGCTTACGCTGAGCAATTGCCAAAAGTAATCGACGAAGCTTGCCGTGCTGCAGTTTCTAAAAAAGGTCCAGCTGTTGTTGAAATCCCAGTAAACTTTGGTTTCCAAGAAATCGACGAAAACTCTTACTACGGTTCAGGTTCATACGAACGTTCATTCATCGCTCCTGCCTTGAACGAAGTTGAAATCGACAAAGCTGTTGAAATCTTGAACAATGCTGAACGTCCAGTTATCTACGCTGGTTACGGTGGTGTCAAAGCTGGTGAAGTGATCACTGAATTGTCACGTAAAATCAAAGCACCAATCATCACAACTGGTAAAAACTTTGAAGCTTTCGAATGGAACTATGAAGGGTTGACAGGTTCTGCTTACCGTGTTGGTTGGAAACCAGCCAACGAAGTGGTCTTTGAAGCAGACACAGTTCTTTTCCTTGGTTCAAACTTCCCATTTGCTGAAGTTTACGAAGCCTTCAAGAACACTGAAAAATTCATCCAAGTCGATATCGACCCTTACAAACTTGGTAAACGCCATGCCCTTGACGCTTCTATCCTTGGTGACGCAGGTCAAGCAGCCAAAGCAATCCTTGACAAAGTAAACCCAGTTGAATCAACTCCATGGTGGCGTGCAAACGTTAAGAACAACCAAAACTGGCGTGATTACATGAACAAACTCGAAGGTAAAACCGAGGGTGAATTGCAATTGTACCAAGTCTACAATGCTATCAACAAACATGCTGATCAAGACGCTATCTACTCAATAGACGTAGGTAACTCAACTCAAACATCAACTCGTCACCTTCACATGACACCTAAGAACATGTGGCGTACATCTCCACTCTTTGCGACAATGGGTATTGCCCTTCCTGGTGGTATTGCTGCTAAGAAAGACAATCCTGATCGCCAAGTGTGGAACATCATGGGTGACGGTGCATTCAACATGTGCTACCCAGACGTTATCACAAACGTTCAATACGACCTTCCAGTTATCAACGTTGTCTTCTCAAACGCTGAGTATGCCTTCATCAAGAACAAATACGAAGACACAAACAAACACTTGTTTGGTGTTGACTTCCCTAACGCTGACTACGCTAAAATCGCTGAAGCTCAAGGAGCTGTTGGATTTACAGTTGACCGTATCGAAGACATCGATGCAGTTGTTGCAGAAGCTGTTAAACTCAACAAAGAAGGTAAAACTGTTGTGATCGATGCTCGCATCACGCAACATCGTCCACTTCCAGTAGAAGTACTTGAATTGGATCCAAAACTTCACTCAGAAGAAGCAATCAAAGCCTTCAAGGAAAAATACGAAGCAGAAGAACTCGTACCATTCCGCCTCTTCTTGGAAGAAGAAGGATTGCAATCACGCGCAATTAAATAATTCCTTCGTGGAACTTAAAAAGATCGGAGCAATACGGTCTTTTTATGGAGGAGAGTAAATGAATTTAAATCAATTAGATATTATCGTTTCAGATGTTCCCCAAGTCTGTGCTGACTTGGAGCGTATTTTGGATAAAAAGCCCGATTATGTTGATGACAGTTTTGCTCAGTTTACGATTGGCAGTCACTGTCTGATGTTGTCCCAAAATCATTTGATTCCTTTGGAAGATTTTCAGTCAGGAATCATTCTTCATATCGAGGTTGAGGATGTAGACCAGAATTACCAACGGTTGAAAGAACTTGGTATCCAGGTTTTAAACGGACCAACTGTAACCGATTGGGGAACAGAGTCCTTATTAGTTAAAGGGCCTGCTGGTCTAGTGATTGATTTTTATCGTATGAAGTAGGTAATTCTATTATCAAATTTTTTATCTAAACATTCTTGGAGTGAAACTTAAAAAGATCGGAGCAATTCGATCTTTTTTGTATTTATGCGACTTTCAGTCCGTCTCGCTCCGTTAGGTGCGAGACAAAAAACCACCCGTTTTCACGGGTGGTTATGATTTCTACACTTATTGTTTGGCTTCCTGTTTTAATTGTTGCACCTGTTCCTCGTACTGGACAAGCTCCCTGTCTTTTATATTGATAGTCGCTTCTGCTTCAGCAATGCGGCTTCTCAGATCTTGAGTCTTGTTATGGTGATAGCTAATACCAATAGCACTACCAGCAATGATCCCGATTACTAGACAAGTAAAAATCACCAAAATCAAGGGAGCAGATAGTTGTGTAAAGACAAGACTGACAGTTACTGTTTGACGATTGAGTAGACCAAATGAGATCACAATGACTAATAAGCTCAAACCGCCAATTAGATAAGCCTTATCTTTCAGTGACAATTCATTAAATTTTTTTAGCATAAGTTCCTTTTCTCCTGACTATGTTGATAGAAAACTACACACCATTTAGGTATTAACAAAATTCATTTTACTAGAAAATTTCGATACTGTCAATAATTTCTAACGGCTTATTTACCATCAATCAATCGATTCATTGAAAAGGAGTATTCATTTTCTAATATTTGATTGAGTAAACAGAACGGAGCAATTCGGTCTTTTTTCTGTTCCCTCTTTCTTATAACAAGATTGTGATAGTTTATATCTTTATAACAAAAGTTTTAAAGACTTGATTGTTTTGAAAAAAGATTATAAAATATGATTCATAAAAATGAAAGAGGTTTTGAAAATGTCTGAAAAACAAATGAAAGTTTTGGGTTGGGTAGCGACCTTCATGTCTGTTATGATGTACGTCTCTTACTTCCCGCAAATTATGAACAACCTGGCTGGTCAAAAAGGGAACTTTATCCAGCCCTTGGTTGCAGCCATCAACTGTAGTCTCTGGGTTTACTACGGTCTTTTCAAGAAAGAAAGAGATATTCCCCTTGCGGCTGCTAATGCGCCAGGTATCATTTTTGGTCTGGTAACGGCTATCACAGCTTTGATTTAAAAAGAAGACTGGTTTCAGTCTTTTTTGTACATAAAAATAGATTCTCAAGTAAAGAAAGTCTAATGAGAGTTGAGGAGAATAGCCGTTGACAGCGAGCTTTCTGATTGCTGCTTTAGGGGTTCCTCCATCAAGTAAGAGATTGTTTCGTTACTATTTTTACAAAATCTTCTCCCTACTTTATAAAATAGAAAAAAGAGTTCAATTCGAACTCTTTTTTTGCTATAATGAGGGGAGAAAAATCAGACAGGAGATCGACATGTCAGAACCATTATTTTTACAATCAGTTATGCAAGAAAAAATCTGGGGTGGGACCAAGCTACGTGATGAGTTTGGTTACGACATTCCAAGTGAAAAAATCGGGGAATACTGGGCTATCTCAGCCCACCCAAATGGAGTTTCTAAGGTAGCCAATGGACGCTACGAGGGAACAGACCTTGCTACTTTGTATGCGGAACACCGTGAGTTGTTTGGCAACCGTCCAGAACCAGTATTTCCTCTCTTAACTAAAATTCTCGATGCCAACGACTGGCTTAGCGTCCAAGTTCACCCAGACGATGCCTATGGACTAGAACACGAAGGCGAACTTGGAAAAACAGAATGCTGGTATATCATCGCAGCGGATGAGGGATCAGAGATTATCTATGGTCACAATGCCAAGTCAAAAGAAGAACTCCGCCAGCAAATTGAGGACAAGAACTGGGATGCCTTACTGACAAAAGTGCCAGTCAAGGCTGGAGATTTCTTCTATGTGCCAAGTGGTACCATGCACGCTATCGGTGCAGGTATCTTGATTCTTGAAACCCAGCAGTCTAGTGACACTACCTACCGTGTCTATGACTTTGACCGCAAGGATGACAAGGGCAACTTGCGTGAACTTCATCTTGAAAAATCTATTGATGTTTTAAACATTGGAGAGCCTGCCAATAGCCGTCCTGTAACTATCAAAGCTGATGATTTACGTTCCACTCTACTTGTATCCAATGAATTCTTTGCCGTTTACAAGTGGGAAGTTACTGGAAAAGTTGATTTTGAAAAGACAGCTGACTACAGCCTGTTCAGCGTCTTGGCTGGTCAAGGTCAGCTTACTGTTGACGGGAAAAATTATCCAATCCAAAAAGGTAGCCACTTTATCCTACCAAGCGATGTTGAAGCTTGGACCTTGGAAGGGCAAGGTTTGGAATTGATTGTTAGTCATCCATAAAAAAAAGAAAGGGCCTGAGTTCACTACTCAAGTCCTTTTTGATTACATAAATTGGGCGATAAAAACCACAATGATGATGATTGGAATGATAAAACGAAGAAGGAAGAGCCAGACTTGGAAAAGTCCTTGTTTCCAGGCTCTTTCATCAAGATGCAGTTCCTCCATGGCAAGGGCCTTTTTAAAGATATAGCCAGTAAAAAGTGACAGGCAGAGGGCTCCAAATGGCATGAGGAGATTGGAAACCAAGAAATCCATAGCATCAAAGAAAGTCTTACCAAAGATGTGAACTTCCGCCATGACACCGTAAGATAGGGCTGAAGGAATTCCAAAAATAAAGGTCAAAATCCCTAAAATGGTACTCCATTTAGCCCGCTTGCTGTTGTCCTGATTGGTGATATTGCCCACATTGATTTCCAGCATGACGACTGAAGAAGTGACCGTCGCAAATAGGAAGAGCAAGAGGAAAAGGATGTAAAAAATGGTTCCAAAAGGCATCTTGTCAAAGAGTTGTGGCAAAACGATAAAGAGCAGGCTTGGTCCCCCTTCAGACTGGATATTGAAGGCTGACATGGCTGGGAAAATGGCTAGACCTGCCATGATGGATACCGAGATGTTCATGGCTACGATGGAAATCCCTGACTGGACCAGATTGGTTTTCTTATCCAAGTAGGATGCATAGGTCAGCATGGCTGTGACCCCTAATGAAAGGGCAAAGAAAGATTGTCCTAGAGCATAAAGGAAACCAGCACTAGTTAGTTTTGAGAAGTCTGGTTTGAGGAAGTAGAGAACGCCTTCCATGGCATTTGGCAAGCTGAGAGAGCGCCCAATAATCACGACAAAGATGATAAAGAGCAGGGGCATCATGACTTTTGAAGCTCTTTCGATTCCTTTTTGAACCCCACGTGATACAATAAAGATATTCAATAAGATAAAGACAGCTTGAGCTCCTAGGGCAATGGCTGGGTTTGAAATGATTGAAGTAAATAACTGAGCGTAATCACCCGTTCCGCTGAGTTGGAACAATTTTCCAAACTCAATGCCTAGATAGACTAAAATCCATCCTCCAATGACACTGTAAAAGGAGAGGAGGATAAAGAGGGCAAAGGCACCAATCCAACCGATAAAATTGTATTTGCTATTCTTGCCCAGTTTTCCAAAGGTTTTGATAGCAGAAACACCAGCACTACGGCCAAGGGCAAACTCAGCAAGCAGGAGCGGGAAACCAATTAAAATAGTGGAAATGAGAAAGACCAGTAAAAAGCCTCCACCGCCATTAGCAGCAGTCATGTAGGGAAACTTCCAAACGGCTCCAAGTCCGATGGCTGAGCCAGCAGATGCTAGAATAAAGCCAAGCTTCGAGCCCCATTGCGATTTTTCTGACATAGTTGAAACTCCAATCTCGTTTTTTAAAATAAGAAAAGGCTACTTGAGTTGTCAAATAGCCTTCTCTCAATGGCTCTTTATGAGCCTTCTGTTTGATTGATAGACTTGACTATCCTATCATGTTTTCAAAGGTCTGTCAAGAAATCCATTTTCAAGTTTTCACACCTTTCTCAAAAAGTTAAAAATTTTTCTCAAAAACGCTTGACTCTGACCTAAGGGGAGGGGTTATACTATCATTGTAAGGAGGAAATCATGTACCATATAAAAGAAGCTGCGCAGCTTTCAGGTGTCTCTGTCAAGACCCTGCACCACTACGATAAGATAGGAATTTTGGTTCCTTTAAAGTCGGAAAACGGCTATCGAACCTACAGTCAGGAGGATTTGGAACGCCTTCAGGTTATTCTGTATTACAAATATCTAGGCTTTTCTTTAGAAAAAATAGCAGAGCTATTAAAGGAAGATAGATCAGATTTGTTGCCTCACTTGACTAGACAGTTGGACTATTTGACTCGAGAAAGGCAACATCTGGATACCTTGATTTCCACCTTGCAAAAAACCATTCAAGAACAAAAAGGAGAAAGAAAAATGACTATTGAGGAAAAATTTACTGGATTTAGCTATCAAGACAATCAAAAATACCACCAAGAAGCGGTAGAGAAGTATGGACAGGAAGTCATGGGCCAAGCGCTTGAACGCCAAAAAGGTCGCGAAGAAGAGGCCACAGCCGCCTTCAACCAAGTTTTTCAAGCCTTGGCACAAAACCTTCAAGCTGGTCTGCCTTCAACAGCGGTCGAAAACCAAGAAGAAGCAGCCAAACTCTTGCAAGCCATTCGTACTTATGGATTTGACTGCTCTATTGAGGTATTCGGTCATATCGGTAAAGGTTACGTCTACAACCCAGAGTTTAAGGAAAACATTGACAAGTTTGGACCTGGAACTGCCCAGTACACATCAGATGCCATTGCTGCTTACGTTCAGACACAGACAAAATAAAAATCAGCGGAGTTACCTCTGCTGATTTTTTCTGGTTTCAAGTACTATTTGGTTAATAGTTTTTCAACTACGTTTAACTTTCGCATGGTCAGATCCACACCAAACAATTTTTCAAGATAGTTTGTATTAAGCTTTTTTTGTTTTGCAGTTCTAGGGAGATAGAGGTAGAGACAGTGATCGCCTATATAGATTTCTTCCTCGCCATAGTCAACTTTCAAATTTTCTAGTGGCAGACTTTGGATAAGTCCTTGATAAAGAATTACATGCACACGATCATGAAGATAGTCTTCTTTAAATGGATTCTTATGAACAATCTTTTCAAAATCGTTCTTATTCTTGATAACCATTTTTAAGTCGGCCCCAATTTTTTCCTTTATCAGAATATGAACGCGTTTTCGTATTTCTTCTAGATCTAAGTCGCTTTCAAGAATGATATTCCCGCTTTGAAGATAGGTTCGAACGTGTTGAAAACCAGCTTCTGTCAAAATATCTACCAAATAAGACATTTTCGGGATAGCATTTTTTCCATTAGGAGTAACACCTCTTAGTAAAATAATATGTTCCAAAGGACTTCCTTTCTTATTTGGTATTTATTGGATTGGAGCCTGCCACCCAGCCGGTACAGAGGGCAGAAGTGATGTTAAAGCCACCCGTGTGGGCATTGATATCCAGTACCTCGCCAGCAAAGTGGAGACCAGGTACCAGCTTACTTTCAAGGGTTTTAGGGTTGATTTCCTTAAGACTGACACCACCTTTGGTGACAAAGGACTTAGCCAATGACATTTTACCAGTGACAGGAATTTTGAGAGCCTTGATAGACTGGAGCAGTTGCTCGCGTTCTTTTTCAGTCAGCTGTTTAACTTTTTCAGGAAATCCTTGTACAAAAAACTCAGCCAAGCGTTCCGGAAGTAAAGTTTTCAAAGCATTTTTCAAGGATTTTTCTCGATTTTCTTCTAGAAATGTTACTAAGTCGTCCACTGAAAGTTGAGGCAAGACATCCAGTGAAAGGATTTCGCCACCCTTGACAAAGCTGGACATGCGTAGGGCAGCAGGACCGGATAGACCAAAGTGGGTAAAGAGCAAATCGTGGGTGATGACATGCTTGCCATAGCTAAAGGTCACATCATCTAGTGAAATCCCCTGAAGCGCTTTGTGTGGAAAATCAGTCAACAAAGGACTCTCAGCTGCTTCAAGCTCAGTAATGGTATGTTTAAAATGACGGGCAATCTCATGACCAAAACCAGTCGAACCAGTGGAAGGATAGGATTTTCCACCAGTTGTGACAATGAGTTTATCACAAGTGAAGCTTTGGTCTGCGGACTTGAGGACAAACTGGTCGTCTATCTTTTTAACAGAAACAATCTCTGTTTGAGTAGCAACTTGACCACCTAGTTCAGTGATTTTCTTTTCCAAGGCTTCGATAATAGTCCGAGACTTGTCACTAGCAGGAAAGACGCGTCCGTGGTCTTCGACCTTAAGTTTGACTCCATTTTCCGTAAAAAAATTGATGATATCGTGGTTATCGAACTGGGAGAAGACACTATATAGAAAGCGCCCATTTCCAGGGATGCCAGCTAATAGGTCATCTAAGCTTCCGTTATTAGTCACATTGCAACGACCACCGCCAGTTCCAGCTAATTTTTTCCCAAGTTTCCGATTTTTTTCGATGAGAAGAGTTTTCTGACCATAAAAGCTACTGGAAATTGTGGCCATCATGCCTGCAGGCCCACCACCGATAACAATAGTATCAAAATGTTTCATAGCTCTATTATACCACAAAAAACAAGAGATGCTTGGCATCTCTTGTTGCTCATAATCTTAGTTAATTTCATATCCCATCAACAAACCGCCATCTTCTGCATAGAAACTGCAGAGACCAGACGTCGGAATGATTTTGATATCCGCTTGTGGGAAGTTTTCCAGCAAGCGGTCTGACAATTGCTGACAGAATTTTTCATTGCTGCGATGAGCCATGACGATACGGCCACCAGCATAGCCAGCCTTGATGAGTTCTTCATAGGCTGCTTGAAGGGATTTTTTTGGTCCACGAGCCTTTTGGAGCAGTTCTAGGGTTCCAGTATTACTCGCCTCTCCGACCATACGGATGTTGAGAAGACCAACAACTGTACCGATAAGTTTGCTCAAACGACCATTTTTTACCAAGTTATCGACCTTAGCGAGGACAAAGAGCAACTTGGTTTTTTCTTGGTAGGCTGTGATAGCTTCAACAATCTCCTCATAAGAAAGTCCTTGATCAATCAAGCTATTGATTTTATCGACAATCAAGTCAACCTCACCACCTGCAGACAATGTATCGATCACATGAATCTGAGTGTCAGGATGTTCTTCAAGGTGGATATTCTTAGCGAGTTGTGCACTATTATGGCTACCTGAAAGAGTACCAGTGATAGTAACGACAAAGATATGCTTAGCACCTTCAAATGCACGCAAGTAATCATCAGGGCTAGGACAAGCTGATTTTGAAGCCTCAGAAGTCGCATACATTGTTTCCATCATGTGGTCAATGTTAAGATTGGCATCATCGATAAAGACCTGATCAGCTACTTGAATGGTTAAAGGAACACTAACAAATTCCGTATCAATAGCAGGAGTTGCCAGTTGACGATAATCACAACCAGAGTCAGCTACAATCTTCCAAGTCATAGAAATTCTCCATCTTTGTCACTTATACATTGACAAAGGTTCTGTCTTTTTTTACAATTATATCATGAAAGCCCTTGAAACAAAAGTACCACCTCTCTGTTGTCACAAGTAGAAAGAAATTGTTATGTCTGAACGTAAAATATCTGAAAAATCTCTTGAAAATCTCAGAAAATCAAATCAAGAATCCAATTTTTTAACCAGAGAAGCAATCGAGACGGCTCTTTTGCAACTTCTAGAGAAAAAAGACTTGGCCAAGATCAGTATTTCGGAGCTGGTCAAACGGGCGGGCGTCTCTCGTGCTGCCTTCTATCGTAACTATGACTCCAAAGAAGAGATTTTGGAAAGTGTTTTTAAACGCAGTGTCCATAATATTATGGAACAGTTGAGCCACTACGATGTCAAAACCGATCTTTATCTAGTCTGGGTACACCTTTTCCGCGCAGCCAAGAAAGAAGCCAAGGTTATTCAACTTGCTCTGGACTACCATTTGGAAAAGATTTTTGTCCAAGCCATGCAGGAATTTCTAGAAAAATATCACGGAAAATCAAAAGGCGTTAGTAGCTACCTTCATTCCTTTTGGAGTTCTGCCATCGTATCGGTTCTGCTCAAATGGATCAAGGATGGCATGAAGGTTCCAGCTGAAAAGATTGCAGATTTACGCTTGCCATTTTTCAAAAAATAGGGGATAAGGAGAAGACTTATGACAGAAAAAAGACTGGCTTGGGATGAGTACTTTGCAGCCCAGGCTTTACTGATTGCCAATCGTTCGACCTGCAAACGTGCCAAGGTGGGAGCTGTCTTAGTCAAAGACAATAAAGTCATTTCAACTGGCTATAATGGTTCCGTATCAGGAACGGAGCACTGTATTGACCACGAATGTCTGGTCATTGAAGGTCACTGTGTTCGAACCCTTCACGCCGAGGTTAATGCTATTCTCCAAGGGGCTGAGCGAGGGGTTCCCAGAGGATTTACAGCCTATGTGACCCATTTCCCTTGTCTGAACTGCACCAAACAACTGCTTCAAGTTGGTTGCAAGCGCGTGGTTTATATCAACCAGTACCGAATGGATGACTATGCCCAGTACCTTTATCAAGAAAAAGGCACCGAGTTAACCCATTTACCATTAGAGACTGTTCAGACAGCTCTTCAAGAGGCAGATTTGATTTAAAAATTAATAAAAATAAATGGTTTAGAAAGCTTTTTAAACCGTTTTTTGATATAATAAGAAGAATAAATTGAAAGAAGGAACTCAGAAAATGGGAAAAATTGAAGTCATTAATCATCCACTCATTCAACACAAATTGTCAATCTTGCGACGTACAGATACTTCTACAAAAGCTTTTCGTGAACTAGTAGATGAGATTGCAATGTTGATGGGATATGAAGTACTTCGTGATCTTCCACTTGAAGATGTTGAAATCGAAACACCTATCACAAAGACCGTTCAAAAACAATTGGCTGGTAAAAAATTGGCGATTGTCCCAATCTTGCGTGCAGGTATCGGGATGGTAGATGGCCTCTTGAGCTTGGTTCCAGCAGCCAAAGTTGGTCATATCGGTATGTACCGTGATGAAGAAACCCTTCAACCAGTTGAATACTTGGTGAAATTGCCTGAAGATATTGACCAACGTCAAATCTTTGTCGTGGATCCAATGTTGGCAACGGGTGGTTCAGCTATCTTGGCTGTTGACTCCCTTAAAAAACGTGGCGCATCAAATATCAAGTTTGTCTGCCTAGTATCTGCTCCAGAAGGAGTGAAAGCTCTTCAAGAAGCTCACCCAGATGTAGAAATTTTTACAGCAGCCTTGGATGAACGCTTGAACGAACACGGTTATATCGTTCCAGGTCTTGGAGATGCTGGAGACCGCTTGTTCGGTACCAAATAAGATAGCAAGTAAATACTGAAATTAGAAGTTCGTTTTTGACTTGAAAGGAGGTTGAGTTTTTGTTTCTGTTTAGAGAATAGAGCAAAAATTTGACCTTTTTTGACCAAAAAGATATAATAGTTTTGTATTGAGTCGTAAGACTAAGAAAAATCAACATAAAAGGAGAAATGAATGATTCCTGTAGTTATTGAACAAACAAGCCGTGGAGAACGTTCCTATGACATTTACTCTCGTCTTCTGAAAGACCGCATCATCATGCTAACAGGTCCAGTTGAAGACAACATGGCCAACTCCGTTATCGCACAATTACTTTTCTTGGATGCCCAAGACAGCACAAAAGATATTTACCTTTATGTCAACACACCTGGAGGATCTGTTTCAGCTGGTTTGGCAATCGTTGATACCATGAACTTTATCAAAGCGGATGTCCAAACAATCGTTATGGGAATGGCTGCATCCATGGGGACTGTCATCGCATCAAGTGGAGCAAAAGGCAAACGTTTCATGCTTCCAAATGCAGAGTACATGATTCACCAACCAATGGGTGGTACAGGTGGTGGTACCCAACAGACAGATATGGCAATCGCTGCAGAGCACTTGCTTAAAACTCGTAAGACTTTGGAGCAAATCCTTGCAGATAACTCTGGTAAATCAGTCGAGCAAATTCATGCAGATGCGGAACGTGATTACTGGATGAGTGCCCAAGAAACACTTGAATATGGCTTTATTGATGAAATCATGGCTAACAATTCTTTGAACTAATAATGCATGAAAGCAAACTCGACGGAGTTTGCTTTTTTTGGTATAATAGGGGAAGATTTCTTAGAAAGAGGATTCCTCATGTTTGAAAAAACAAATCGATCAGGATTAATCATCTATCTCTACTATAATCGAGATGCAAAAAAACTTCAGGAATACGGTGATATCTGTTACCATTCCAAAAAACATCGTTACTTGCAGCTCTATGTTCCAACTGAGGAGTTAGATGACTTAGTTGAGAGATTAGGTAAGGAAAGATATATCAAGAAAATTAGACGTTGCCATATTCAAGAGCTAGAAACTCCCTTCGTTGGGAATCTCTATCGGACTGAAGAAAACGTTATCATTTAAAAAGTTAAACAAATACATTGACAATTTTCTGATAATTCGGTATATTCTTAACATACAATTTTTGAAACAACTATAAGGAGATTAAAAATGAAGAAAAAATTTGCCCTATCTTTTGTGGCTCTTGCTAGTGTGGCTCTTCTTGCTGCCTGTGGAGAGGTCAAGTCAGGAGCGTCAAACACAACTGGAAATCCAGTAGACGAAAAAACAATTAAAATCGGTTTTAACTTTGAAGAGACAGGTGCTGTGGCAGCTTATGGTACAGCTGAACAAAAAGGTGCCCAACTTGCTGTAGACGAAATCAACGCTGCAGGTGGAATTGATGGAAAACAAATCGAAGTTGTAGACAAAGACAACAAGTCAGAAACTGCTGAAGCAGCTTCTGTTACAACAAACCTTGTTACCCAATCAAAAGTAGCAGCTATTGTAGGACCTGCGACATCTGGTGCAACTGCTGCAGCTGTAGCTAACGCTACAAAAGCTGGAGTGCCATTGATTTCACCAAGTGCTACTCAAGACGGTTTGACTAAAGGTCAAGATTACCTATTTATCGGAACATTCCAAGATAGCTTCCAAGGGAAGATTATTTCTAACTATGTAACAAACAAATTGAATGCTAAGAAGGTTGTTCTTTATACTGACAATGCTAGTGACTATGCAAAAGGTATTGCTAAATCTTTCCGCGAAGCCTACAAGGGTGAGATTGTAGCAGATGAAACATTCGTAGCAGGTGATACTGACTTCCAAGCAGCCCTTACTAAAATGAAAGACAAAGAGTTTGACGCTATCGTAGTTCCAGGTTACTACACAGAAGCTGGTAAAATTGTAAACCAAGCTCGTGGTATGGGAATTGATAAGCCAATCATTGGTGGTGATGGATTTAACGGTGAAGAATTTGTTCAACAAGCAACTGCTGAAAGAGCATCAAACATTTACTTCATCTCTGGATTCTCAACCACAGTTGATGTTTCTGCAAAAGCTAAAGCTTTCCTTGAAGCATACCGCGCTAAATACAACGAAGAGCCTTCAACATTCTCAGCTTTGGCCTATGACTCAGTTTACCTAGTAGCAAATGCTGCAAAAGGTGCTAAAAACTCAGGTGAAATCAAGGACAACCTTGCTAAAACCAAAGATTTTGATGGTGTAACTGGTCAAACAAGCTTTGATGCTGACCACAATACAGTGAAAACTGCTTACATGATGACCATGAACAATGGTAAAGTTGAAGAAGCAGAAGTTGTAAAACCATAACATTAGAATAGTACTTGAAATGGGGAATGAGACTTTGACTCACTCCCTGTTTCGGTGTTTATGAACTTGTGAAAATAATGAAATTTTCTAAAAAATAACGATAGAAAAGAGTGAATGCTATGCTCCAACAACTTGTGAATGGTCTAATTCTGGGTAGTGTTTATGCACTTTTGGCTCTGGGTTATACCATGGTTTATGGAATTATCAAACTCATCAACTTCGCCCATGGCGATATTTACATGATGGGTGCCTTTATTGGTTACTTTTTGATTAATTCTTTCCAAATGGATTTCTTTTTAGCTTTAATTATTTCAATGGCAGGGACCGCGTTACTTGGTGTTGTGATTGAGTTTCTTGCCTACCGTCCTTTGCGACATTCTACACGTATTGCTGTATTGATTACTGCCATCGGAGTGTCTTTCCTACTGGAATACGGAATGGTTTATTTAGTAGGTGCCAATACTCGTGCCTTCCCTCAAGCAATTGAAACAGTCCGCTTTGACTTGGGACCAATTAGCTTGACAAACGTTCAATTAATGATTTTAGCAGTTTCTGTACTCTTGATGGTTTTACTACAATTGATCGTCCAAAAAACAAAAATGGGGAAAGCCATGCGTGCGGTATCAGTTGATAGTGACGCAGCTCAATTGATGGGAATTAATGTAAATCGTACAATCAGTTTTACCTTTGCTTTGGGTTCAGCTCTTGCTGGTGCGGCAGGTGTCCTCATTGCCCTTTACTACAACTCTCTTGAACCTTTGATGGGTGTGACTCCAGGTCTAAAATCATTCGTTGCGGCCGTACTGGGTGGTATCGGGATTATTCCTGGTGCAGCTCTAGGGGGATTTGTGATTGGCTTGTTGGAAACTTTTGCAACTGCCTTTGGTATGTCTGATTTCCGTGATGCTATCGTGTATGGAATTTTGCTTTTGATTCTGATTGTTCGACCTGCGGGTATCCTTGGTAAGAATGTGAAAGAGAAGGTGTAAACAATGAAGACAAATCTTAAAGTAAATATTCTCTGGTTATTCCTTCTGTTAGCGGGTTATGGATTGATTAGCGTACTGGTTTCTGCTGGTGTTCTCAATCTATTCCATGTCCAAATTTTAGAACAAATTGGGATTAATATCATCCTTGCAGTAGGTTTGAACTTAATCGTTGGTTTTTCAGGACAATTCTCACTTGGTCATGCAGGTTTTATGGCAATTGGGGCTTATGCAGCAGCGATTATTGGTTCAAAATCACCAACCTATGGTGCCTTCTTTGGAGCAATGGCCTTGGGTGCCTTGATTTCTGGTGCAGTCGCTTTGCTCGTTGGGATTCCAACGCTTCGTTTGAAGGGTGACTACCTGGCTGTTGCGACACTAGGTGTTTCAGAAATCATTCGTATCTTTATCATTAATGGTGGCAGTTTGACCAACGGTGCTGCTGGTATCTTGGGTATTCCAAACTTTACCAACTGGCAAATGGTTTATCTTTTTGTAGTGATTACAACTATTGCAACCCTTAACTTCTTACGTAGTCCAATTGGACGCTCTACTCTATCTGTTCGTGAGGATGAGATTGCTGCAGAGTCCGTTGGGGTAAACACTACAAAGATCAAGATTATCGCTTTTGTCTTTGGAGCCATTACAGCAAGTATTGCTGGTTCACTTCAGGCTGGTTTTATCGGATCTGTTGTACCAAAAGACTACACCTTTATTAATTCCATCAACGTGTTGATTATCGTTGTATTTGGTGGACTTGGATCGATTACTGGTACCATCGTTTCAGCGATTGTTTTAGGAATTTTAAATATGCTCCTTCAAGATGTAGCTAGCGTGCGTATGATCATCTACGCTTTGGCACTTGTATTGGTCATGATTTTCAGACCAGGTGGACTTCTTGGGACATGGGAATTGAGTCTATCACGTTTCTTTAAAAAATCTAAGAAGGAGGGACAAAACTAATGGCATTACTTGAAGTTAAACAGTTAACCAAACATTTTGGCGGTCTAACAGCTGTTGGAGATGTCACTCTTGAATTGAACGAGGGAGAATTGGTTGGTCTGATTGGACCAAATGGTGCTGGTAAAACAACCCTTTTCAATCTCTTGACCGGTGTTTATGAACCAAGCGAAGGTACTGTGACACTAGATGGTCACCTCCTAAATGGGAAAACTCCCTATAAGATTGCTTCACTTGGTCTCAGTCGTACTTTCCAAAATATTCGTTTGTTCAAGGACTTGACAGTTTTGGAAAATGTTTTGATTGCATTTAGTAATCATCATAAACAACATGTCCTTGCGAGCTTCCTACGCCTACCAGCTTTTTATAAGAATGAGGAAGAATTAAAAAGCAAAGCTTTGGACTTGCTGAAGATTTTTGATTTGGATGGTGACGCAGATACCCTTGCTAAGAATTTGGCCTATGGCCAACAACGTCGATTAGAAATCGTTCGTGCTCTAGCAACTGAACCTAAAATCCTCTTTTTGGACGAACCTGCAGCTGGGATGAATCCTCAAGAAACAGCTGAATTGACAGAATTGATCCGTCGTATCAAAGATGAATTTAAAATTACCATCATGCTTATCGAACATGACATGAATTTGGTTATGGAAGTCACTGAGCGTATCTATGTTCTTGAATATGGTCGGTTGATTGCTCATGGGACTCCAGATGAGATCAAGAACAACAAACGCGTTATCGAAGCTTATCTAGGAGGTGAAGCCTAATGTCTATGTTAAAAGTTGAAAACCTCTCTGTGCATTACGGTATGATCCAAGCAGTTCGTGATGTAAGTTTCGAGGTTAATGAAGGTGAAGTTGTTTCCTTGATTGGTGCTAATGGTGCTGGTAAAACAACCATTCTTCGTACCCTTTCAGGTTTGGTTCGTCCAAGTGCTGGTAAAATTCAGTTTTTGGGAAAAGAGATTCAAAAGTTGCCTGCACAAAAAATCGTGGCAGGTGGTCTTTCACAAGTCCCTGAGGGACGCCATGTTTTCCCAGGTTTGACTGTTATGGAAAACTTGGAAATGGGAGCCTTTTTAAAGAAAAATCGTGAAGAAAATCAAGCCAACTTGAAAAAAGTCTTTTCACGTTTCCCTCGTTTGGAAGAACGTAAAAACCAAGATGCGGCAACTCTTTCAGGTGGTGAACAGCAGATGCTTGCTATGGGACGCGCTCTCATGTCTACACCTAAGCTCCTTCTCTTGGATGAGCCGTCAATGGGACTTGCCCCGATCTTTATCCAAGAAATTTTCGATATCATTCAAGATATTCAGAAGCAAGGAACAACGGTTCTCCTAATTGAACAGAACGCTAACAAGGCCCTTGCTATCTCTGACCGTGGCTATGTACTTGAAACAGGAAAGATCGTCCTATCAGGAACAGGAAAAGAACTCGCAGCATCAGATGAAGTCAGAAAAGCATATCTAGGTGGCTAAACTAGTCTGGGAGACTAGTTTAGGTTGTGGATGGAGATTGCGAACGCAATCTCTCTATAGTCCGGGGGACCTTTTTAGTTGGCGGATAGAGATTGCGTAGCAATCATCAGTTCCAGTGGATTGTTTTAGTCGGCAGATAAGGATTGCAGCCAAGCGACACCTAATACGACTACTTATCAAAAATATAAAATATTTCAGGGCTCCAGAATAAGGAGCTCTTTTATTTATATGTTTTTGAGGAAAGAGAAGAAGGCCTTAATTTTTACTCATTGTTTCCCTATTTGAATTGACAGTCATTTTTGTTCATATTATAATATGAGTAAGAAAAAATTGAACAGGAGGACTGAGAAATGCTAACAGAAAAACAATTTAAACTTTTGCGTTTTATGTTGATATATAAAGAAAAGACATTTACTCAGCGACAGTTAGCTGAAGAGTTAGACCTATCTTTAGGAACAATCAACACATTATTGAAAAAACTGAAAGAAGAGAAGTGGATTGATGAGGAACTTCACTTAACTGAACTAGGCCAAAAAGTTTTAGAACCCTATCGAGTAAAAAATGCCATTATAATGGCTGCTGGCATGAGTAGCCGTTTTGCTCCTTTGTCTTATGAGATTCCCAAAGGATTGCTTCAAGTCAAGGGTGAACGCTTGATAGAGAGGGAAATCAGACAGCTGCAAGAAGCAGGAATAGAAGATATAACCGTTATTGTAGGCTATCTTCAAGAAAAAATGTTCTATCTTGCAGAGAAGTTTGGTGTAAAAATTGTAGTAAATAATGATTACTACAAATATAATAACTGTTCGTCTCTTATGTTGGTTAAAAATCAACTTTCCAACACTTATATTTGTTCATCGGATAATTATTTTGTAGAAAATCCTTTTGAGCAATATATTTATAGGGGTTACTACTCGACGATATTTGCAGAAGGTCAAACGGATGAATATTGTGCTATAGAGGATTCGAATCACACCATCATTGATATCCAGATTGGTGGAGAAAATACTTGGGCCATGGTGGGACACGTTTATTTCGACCGTGCATTTAGTGAGAAATTCAAGGAAATTTTAGAAACCGAGTTTAAACACGAACCTTATCGTGAACAGCTTTGGGAGGATTACTATAGTCGGCATGTCAAGGAACTCCTTTTAGAAGCCCGCCACTATTCAGCGGATATTGTTAAAGAATTTGATTCACTAGATGAACTACGTCAATTTGATGAACGTTATTTGGTAAATGCAGACTCAGCTATTATCGATAATATCTGTAAGACATTAAAGTGTGTGGCTTCAGATATTGTCAATATCAAACCTCTAAAAGATGGGTTAACCAACACATCATTTTCATTTGACTGTCTAGGAAAAAGATATGTTTACCGTCATCCGGGCAGAGGAACGGAAAATTATATCGACCGAGCTAGTGAAGCAGCTTCTATGGAAATTGCTGCAAAATTAAAGATTGACCGTACCTTCGTAGCTATGAACAAGGATGAGGGCTGGAAAATTTCAGAATTTATTCCCAATGCTAGGCAACTGGATTATGATAATTGGGATGATGTGGCACAAGCAATGGATCTCTTGAGACGGTTACACCAATCTGGAGAAAAAACGGAACATTCCTTTGACCAATTTGAGGGAATTGATGATTTTAGAGAAAAATTGAAGGCTAGAAATCGATTTGAATTTGATGGCCTCGAGGAACTGGATAAAACCGTTTCAATTCTCAAAAATTATTTACAGAATGATCCGAAACAGGTTGTTCTTTGTCATGGAGATTCCTATAGTCCTAATTTTTTGTTGAATGAAGTAGGCGAAATGAGCTTGATTGATTGGGAATATTCTGGAATGGGAGAGCCAGCAGGAGATTTGGGGACCTTCATTGCGTGTTCCAATTATACCGTAGAGGATGCTGAAAAAGTACTGGAATTGTATCTACAAAAAGTACCAGATAAGAAAACCAAACGTCACTACTTGGCTTATGTAGCAGTGACCTCATATTATTGGTTCTTGTGGGCTTTGTTCCAGGAGAGTGTCGGAAAACCAGTCGGTGAGTTTCTCTACATCTGGTATCGCTATACCAAACAATATGGACAACTGGCTCTTGATTTGTATTTGGAGGAAAACTAAGATGAGAACGACATCTGAGATTGAAGAATTAGTAGCAACTGAAACAAAGAGAAGATTGGAAGAAATGGAGTCGCCAAACTACGAGTTTGTTCAACCCTTCCTAAAAAGTGATTTCATTTTAATCATCTCCATAGTCCTAATCAACCTTATTTTGATTATCTTAGCAATGACGGGAGGAATTCAATAACATGTCTAAAATGAATGACTATATCCAACAAGAAACCATAACCGGAATTGTTCCCATGACCAATAAGGATCGTCAGTATTCTTTCTGGGATCTCTTTCTATCGACAAGTGGTTTTGCCATTGCTACTTGGTGTTATACCCAAGGAGCCTATGTAGCTCAATATTTGACCTTTAATCAAATGTTGATAAATATTTTTAGCTTTAACATTATCTGGGTCTTTATTGAATGTCTCCCTATTTTGTTTGCGGTGAAGTATGGAATTGATTTGTGGATTTGGCTGAGAGCTGTTCTAGGAAAAAGAGGTGTAGCTCTGTTATCAACCATTATTAGCTTGGCTAACTTTGGATGGTATGCTGTTGCGGCCAATCTTTTTGCCAGTTCCATGATCCATTTGGCAAACAATTTTGGACTTGGTTTGGACAAGGGAGTATGGGCGCCTATTCTTGGTACCCTCTGTGTTCTTCTTGGGACTCTCATTGCTCTTGGAGGCCCGGAAGTGATTAAATGGACTAATCGCTTCTTGGTTATCGCCTTATTGATTGTCGGTCTGATTATCGTTGGAATCTGCTTTGTCGCCGTTCCTATAACGGATATTATGAATATCCAACCAGCCACTCAAGGAGATTTGACGCCATTAGAACGCTTCATGCTCTCTGGAGAAGGAAATGTTGCCTTTGCTTTCTCTTGGTCTACACAGGCATTGGTTTTACCGCGTTTAGCAAAAACAGAACGCAGTGGTTATTGGGCTACAGCCTTATCATACGGAGTTGTGGCTCCATTTTTCGTTGCAACAGGTGGAGTCATGGCTCTAGCCATGTTTGTCAAAACAGGTGTTTACGAAAGTGATCCAACAACCATGCTATCAACTCTAAGCACCCCAGCCTTTGCCCTCTTAAGTCTACTACTAGTAGCCTTTGCCAATATTGGAACCCAGGGGACAGGCTCATATGTAAACTGTATGATTGTCAAAAGTGGGATGCCCAAAGTAAGCTATAAACTAATGGTTTGGATTGCCATGGTTTACGTGAGTCTACTCACTATCTGGGGAGGAGTAGAAGAGTATTTCGGATCCTTCATCTCCCTAGCTGCCTATATTCAGGGGCCAATTATTGGTATGATTGTTGTCGACTATTTTATCTTAAGAAAACGAAAACTCGACTTGCGTTCAGCCTATTTCCTTGAAGGGCATGACGCATACGAATTTACTAAAGGATTTAACTTAGTTGGCTTGTCTTGCGTATTTATCTCCTTATTGGTAGCGGTACTATTTGTCTACAACCCTGTCACTGCACAAATTCAAAGTCCAATCTTTTTAATCACAACTGGTAGCGGATTTACTGCGCTATTCGGTGGTTTACTATACTGGCTAGCTAGTCTTAGCCCTCTGAAACGTTATATGATAAAAGATCGAGACACTATTACGATTTAAGAAGAAAGGGGACTTCGGTTCCCTTTTAACTTACACTGGCTTTTATGCAAATTTCTCAGATTATTCAAAATCTTGAAAAAGAGATGAAAGCGTTTGATAGATTTTCTAAGAAAGTGTATAATAAAAGTAGCAATATAGAAGGAGAAGTCTCATGGCAGTTAAAGATTTCATGACCCGTAAGGTAGTTTATATCAGTCCAGATACGACTGTAGCACACGCAGCAGATTTGATGCGCGAGCAAGGTTTGCACCGTTTACCTGTTATCGAAAACGATCAATTAGTCGGATTGGTAACAGAAGGAACCATCGCGGAAGCCAGCCCATCTAAAGCAACCAGTCTCTCTATCTATGAGATGAATTATCTTCTGAATAAAACCAAAGTAAAAGATGTAATGATTCGAGATGTCGTGACGGTTTCTGGCTATGCTAGTCTAGAAGATGCGACCTACCTTATGCTGAAAAATAAAATTGGGATATTACCAGTCGTAGACAATCATCAGGTCTACGGCGTCATTACAGATCGCGATGTTTTTCAGGCTTTCTTGGAAATCGCTGGATACGGAGAAGAGGGGATTCGTGTTCGTTTCATTACAGAAAATGAAGTAGGAGTACTGGGGAAAATTGTAGCTTTAATTGTAGATGAGGATTTAAATATTTCCCATACTGTCAACATTCCACGTAAGGATGGCAAGGTCGTCATCGAAGTTCAAATTGATGGAAAAATCGATTTGACTGCATTAAAGGATAAGTTTGAAAAAGAAGGAATTCAAGTAGAGGAGATCACTCATACCTCTGCAAAAGTCCTTTAAACCAGAGGCTTTAGAGCCTCTTTTCTTATGCCATCAAAAGCGGTGAAGAGCAAAATATGGAAAGAAATGAGAGATTATGGTATAATAAAACGATATGAAAAGGAGTATCTATGGACATTTCAGAAATTCGTCAAAAAATTGACGCAAATCGTGAAAAATTAGCTTCTTTTAGGGGGTCTCTTTGACCTCGAAGGCTTAGAGGAAGAGATTGCCATCTTGGAAAACAAGATGACAGAACCTGATTTTTGGAACGATAATATCGCGGCCCAAAAAACGTCGCAAGAATTAAATGAATTAAAAAACACCTACAACACCTTCCGTAAAATGGAAGAGTTGCAGGATGAAGTTGAGATTTTATTGGACTTTTTAGCAGAAGACGAGTCAGTCCATGATGAACTGGTCGAACAGTTGACAGAACTGGATAAGATGATGACCAGCTACGAGATGACCCTTCTCTTGTCAGAACCTTATGACCATAATAATGCAATCTTAGAAATCCATCCAGGATCTGGTGGTACTGAGGCACAGGACTGGGGCGATATGTTGCTTCGTATGTATACTCGTTATGGAAATGCCAAAGGCTTTAAAGTAGAAGTCTTGGATTACCAGGCTGGTGATGAAGCAGGTATCAAGTCTGTGACCTTGTCTTTTGAAGGCCCCAATGCATACGGCCTACTTAAATCAGAAATGGGTGTTCACCGTTTGGTCCGTATTTCGCCATTTGACTCTGCCAAACGTCGCCATACTTCATTTACATCCGTAGAGGTTATGCCTGAGTTGGATGATACCATCGAAGTGGAGATTCGTGAAGATGATATCAAAATGGATACCTTCCGTTCAGGTGGTGCTGGTGGACAGAACGTCAATAAGGTGTCAACAGGTGTGCGTTTGACACACATTCCTACGGGAACTGTCGTCCAATCAACGGTCGATCGTACCCAGTATGGAAATAGAGATCGTGCCATGAAGATGTTGCAGGCTAAGCTCTATCAAATGGAGCAAGAAAAGAAAGCTGCGGAAGTTGATTCCCTTAAAGGTGAGAAAAAAGAAATCACTTGGGGAAGTCAAATCCGTTCATATGTTTTCACGCCTTATACTATGGTAAAAGATCACCGTACAAGCTTTGAAGTTGCTCAGGTAGATAAGGTGATGGATGGAGACCTTGATGGTTTTATCGATGCCTACCTCAAGTGGCGAATCAGCTAAGATAGAAAGGAACTCATATGTCAATCATTGAAATGAGAGATGTTGTCAAAAAGTATGACAATGGAACGACTGCCCTGCGTGGTGTATCTGTTACCATTGAACCAGGAGAGTTTGCCTATATTGTAGGACCTTCTGGGGCAGGGAAGTCAACCTTTATTCGAGCTTTATACCGAGAAGTAAAGATCGAAAAAGGAAGCCTATCAGTTGCAGGCTTTAATTTAGTTAAAATTAAGAAGAAAGATGTCCCACTACTACGTCGTAGTGTCGGGGTAGTCTTTCAGGATTACAAACTTTTGCCTAAGAAGACCGTTTATGAGAATATTGCCTATGCAATGGAAGTAATCGGTGAGAGCCGTCGCAATATCAAAAAACGTGTTATGGAAGTATTGGACCTGGTTGGTTTGAAACATAAGGTTCGCTCTTTCCCTAATGAACTCTCAGGTGGAGAGCAGCAACGGATTGCGATTGCTCGTGCGATTGTCAACAATCCTAAAGTATTGATTGCCGATGAGCCAACAGGAAACTTGGACCCAGATAATTCATGGGAAATTATGAATCTGTTGGAACGCATCAATCTCCAAGGTACTACTGTTTTGATGGCGACTCACAATAGCCAGATTGTAAATACCTTGCGCCACCGTGTCATTGCCATTGAAAATGGCCGTGTCGTTCGTGACGAAGCTAAAGGAGAATATGGATACGATGATTAGTAGATTTTTTCGCCATTTATTTGAATCATTAAAAAGTTTAAAACGAAATGGCTGGATGACAGTAGCAGCAGTAAGTTCGGTTATGATTACCTTAACACTCGTTGCCCTGTTTGCATCTGTAATTTTTAATACAGCGAAACTGGCTACCGATATTGAAAACAACGTTCGGGTCATGGTATACATTCGTAAAGATGTAGCTGATAACAGTGAGACGATTGTAAAAGAAGGTCAGACAGTTACCAACAATGACTACCACAAGGTCTATGATGCTTTGAAAGCTATACCTGCTGTTAAGAGTGTTACCTTCTCAAGTAAAGAAGAACAGTACGAAAAACTGACGGAAACAATGGGTGACGATTGGAAGGTCTTTGAAGGGGATGCAAACCCTCTCTATGATGCTTATATCGTTGATACAAATTCTCCGAGTGATGTTAAAACGGTAGCTGAAGAAGCTAAGAAAATTGAGGGAGTATCAGAGGTTCAAGATGGTGGAGCCAACACTCAACGACTTTTTGAACTAGCTTCCTTTATCCGTGTTTGGGGATTGGTTATTGCAGGGCTCTTAATTTTTATCGCAGTCTTCCTCATTTCCAATACCATTCGTATCACTATTATTTCACGTAGTCGTGAGATTCAGATCATGCGTCTTGTAGGAGCGAAAAATGGCTATATCCGTGGTCCATTCTTGCTAGAAGGTGCTTTTATTGGCTTGCTTGGTGCAGCAATTCCTTCAGTCCTTGTATTCTTTATTTATAATATGGTCTATCAATCGGTCAATAAATCCTTGGTAGGTCAAAACTTGTCAATGATTACACCAGATGTGTTTATCCCTCTGATGACAGTCCTATTATTTATAATCGGAATTTTCATTGGTTCAATTGGTTCAGGGATTTCGATGCGTCGATTCTTGAAGATCTAGTTGGATTTAAATGCAAATTGCAGTACAAATCAGAAAAATAATACATATTTAAAAGAGAAGTTTTCGTAAACTTCTCTTTTTCCTTTCTAAAAATTAAAAAAAATAGACAATTTTTTTATAAAAGCCTTTACAAAAAAAATAAAAGTGGTATAATTAATACATAACCAAATGCAAACGTTTTCGTAAAACGTTTGCCTAAATAAAATAAAGGAGATTTGAATGATGAAAGCTACATTCAAAAATGTCTTGTCTTTCGAATTTTGGCAAAAATTCGGTAAGGCTTTAATGGTGGTTATCGCCGTTATGCCAGCGGCGGGATTGATGATCTCAATCGGTAAATCAATCGTGATGATCGACCCAAACCTTGCTCCTCTAGTGATTACAGGTGGAATCCTTGAGCAAATTGGTTGGGGGGTTATCGGTAACCTTCATATCTTGTTTGCCCTTGCTATTGGGGGAAGCTGGGCAAAAGAACGTGCAGGTGGTGCATTTGCAGCCGGACTTGCCTTTATCTTGATTAACCGTATCACAGGTACTATCTTCGGTGTTACAGGTGATATGTTGAAAAACCCTGAAGCAATGGTTACTACTTTCTTTGGTGGTTCAATCAAGGTTGCTGACTACTTTATCAGCGTTCTTGAGGCACCAGCGCTTAACATGGGGGTTTTCGTAGGGATTATCTCTGGTTTTGTTGGGGCAACAGCTTATAACAAATACTACAACTTCCGTAAACTTCCTGATGCCCTTTCATTCTTCAATGGTAAACGTTTCGTACCATTCGTCGTTATTCTTCGTTCAACTATTGCTGCAATTGTACTTGCTGCCTTTTGGCCAGTAGTTCAAACAGGTATCAACAACTTTGGTATTTGGATTGCCAACTCACAAGAAACTGCTCCAGTTCTTGCACCATTCTTGTATGGTACTTTGGAACGTTTGCTCTTGCCATTCGGTCTTCACCACATGTTGACTATCCCAATGAACTATACAGCTCTTGGTGGAACATACGAAGTGTTAACTGGTGCTGCAAAAGGAACACAAGTATTTGGTCAAGATCCACTTTGGCTTGCATGGGTAACTGACCTTGTTAACCTTAAAGGTTCAAATGCTGACCAATACCAACACCTTCTTACAACAGTCACTCCAGCTCGTTTCAAAGTTGGACAAATGATCGGTTCATTTGGTATCTTGATGGGTGTCATCGTTGCTATCTACCGCAATGTTGATGCTGACAAGAAACACCAATACAAGGGTATGATGATTGCGACAGCCCTTGCAACATTCTTGACAGGGGTTACTGAACCTATCGAGTATATGTTCATGTTCATCGCAACACCGCTTTACCTTGTTTATTCAGTAGTTCAAGGTGCTGCCTTTGCTATGGCAGATATTGTTCACCTTCGTGTCCACTCATTCGGTTCAATTGAATTCTTGACTCGTACACCATTGGCAATTAATGCTGGTATTGGTATGGATATCGTTAACTTTATCTGGGTAACTGTTCTCTTTGCGGTTATCATGTACTTCATTGCCAACTTCATGATCAAGAAATTCAACTACGCAACTCCAGGACGTAACGGAAACTACGAAACAGCTGAAGGAACATCAGAAGAAGCAGCTCCTGGAACTCCAAAAGTTGCAGCAGCTTCTCAAGCCGTAAACATCATTAACCTTCTTGGTGGTCGTGCAAATATCGTAGATGTGGATGCATGTATGACTCGTCTTCGTGTAACTGTTAAAGACGCAGATCGCGTTGGTACTGAGGA
The DNA here is from genome assembly GCF_041432195.1 of Streptococcus sp. 27098_8_23. Taxonomy (GTDB): domain Bacteria; phylum Bacillota; class Bacilli; order Lactobacillales; family Streptococcaceae; genus Streptococcus. Next base: position 132,192 of record NZ_JAPVZF010000001.1, read on the forward strand.
ACAATGGAAAGCAGAAGGAGCTATGGGTCTTGTCATGAAAGGACAAGGTGTCCAAGCTATCTACGGACCAAAAGCTGACGTATTGAAATCTGATATCCAAGATATCCTTGACTCAGGTGAAGTAATTCCTGAAACTCTTCCAAGCCAAATGACAGAAACTCAACAAAATACTGTACACTACAAAGGTGTAACTGAAGAAGTTTACTCAGTAGCTGACGGTCAAGTTGTTGCTTTAGAACAAGTGGAAGATCCAGTTTTTGCTCAAAAAATGATGGGTGATGGATTTGCAGTAGAGCCAGCAAATGGTAACATTGTATCTCCAGTTACTGGTACTGTATCAAGTATCTTCCCAACAAAACACGCTCTTGGTCTTGTCACTGACTCAGGTCTTGAAGTGCTTGTTCATATTGGTTTGGATACAGTAAGTCTTGAAGGAAAACCATTTACTGTTCATGTCTCTGAAGGACAAAAAGTGGTTGCTGGTGATCTTCTTGTCACAGCTGACTTGGATGCTATTCGAGAAGCAGGACGTAAAACATCAACAGTGGTTGTCTTCACAAATGGTGATGTCCTCAAATCAGTTAAATTAGAACAAACAGGTTCTCTTGCAGCTAAAACAGCAGTTGCTAAAGTAGAATTGTAATATACTTGGGGTTGGAAGCTGTTTTCCAACCTCTTGTTTTAGGAGAAAAGCATGAAATTTCTAACACTCAATACCCACAGTTGGATGGAGAAGGAAGCAGAGGAAAAATTCCAAATCTTACTCCAAGACATTCTTGATAAGGATTATGATTTGATTTGTTTCCAAGAAATCAATCAAGAAATGACTTCGCCTGAGGGAGAGGTTAACAATCACTATCAAGCTTTACCATCAGCAGAACCCATTCATCAGGATCACTATGTCCGACTCCTAGTCGAAAAATTGGCTGAGAAAGGGAAAAACTACTACTGGACTTGGGCCTACAATCATATCGGCTATGACCGCTACCATGAAGGTGTAGCTATCTTATCCAAAACACCTATTAAGTCGCGTGAGATTTTAGTATCAGATGTAGATGATCCAACGGACTACCATACTCGTCGCGTTGCCTTGGCTGAGACAGAGGTTGAAGGCAAGGAACTTGCTCTTGCAAGCGTTCATCTCTCTTGGTGGGATAAAGGTTTCCAAGAAGAATGGGCACGATTTGAGGCTGTACTAAAAGAGTTGAAGAAACCTCTAATTTTAGCGGGTGATTTTAATAACCCGGCTGGTCAGGAAGGCTATCAAGCGATTTTAGCTAGCCCATTAGGATTACAAGACGCGTTTGAAGTTGCAAAAGAAAGAAGTGGTAGCTATACTGTTCCACCAGAAATTGATGGTTGGAAAGGCAATACTGAACCGCTACGAATCGACTACGTCTTTACGACCAAAGAGTTAGAAGTAGAGAGTTTACAAGTAGTTTTTGATGGTCAAAATAGTCCACAAGTCAGTGATCACTATGGTTTGAATGCTGTATTGACCTGGAAATAATGAAAGAGGTTGGAATCAGAGATTCCAACCTTTTAAGCTACTTGAATCTTTACTACAGGACTGAGACTCAAATGGGGCTACTGCAATAGGACAAAATATGGTATAATTGAAAGGATAGAATCGAGGATAGTATGACATTTAAGAAATTTCAATTTAAAAATTATATAGTAGAAGCCTTGGAGGAGTTAAAATTCGCAACTCCTACAGAGGTACAAGAAAAATTAATCCCTATTGTACTGGCAGGTCGTGACTTGGTGGGCGAATCGAAAACAGGTTCAGGAAAGACTCATACTTTCTTGTTACCCATTTTCCAGCAATTAGATGAAACTAGCGATAGTGTGCAAGCAGTCATTACTGCACCAAGTCGTGAGTTGGCTACTCAAATCTACCAAGCAGCTCGTCAGATTGCAGCTCACTCAGATGTCGAAGTTCGTGTGGTTAATTATGTGGGTGGTACGGATAAGGCGCGTCAGATTGAAAAACTTGCCAGCAACCAACCACATATCGTTATCGGAACGCCAGGTCGCATCTATGACTTGGTTAAATCTGGTGATTTGGCTATTCACAAGGCCAAGACCTTTGTAGTTGATGAAGCCGATATGACCTTGGATATGGGATTCTTGGAAACCGTTGATAAGATTGCAGGGAGCCTTCCAAAAGACTTGCAATTCATAGTCTTTTCAGCGACGATTCCTCAAAAATTGCAACCATTCTTGAAGAAATACTTGTCAAATCCTGTCATGGAAAAAATCAAGACTAAAACAGTTATCTCAGATACCATTGATAACTGGTTGATTTCGACCAAGGGCCGTGACAAGAACGCTCAAATTTATCAGTTGACTCAGTTGATGCAGGCTTATTTAGCAATGATTTTTGTTAATACAAAAACGCGTGCTGATGAGTTACATGCCTACTTGACTGCTCAAGGCTTGAAGGTAGCTAAGATTCATGGAGATATTGCTCCTCGTGAACGCAAACGGATCATGAATCAAGTGAAAAATCTGGATTTTGAGTACATTGTTGCAACAGACTTGGCAGCGCGTGGAATTGACATTGAAGGGGTCAGCCATGTTATCAATGATGCCATTCCGCAAGACTTGTCCTTCTTTGTTCACCGTGTTGGACGAACTGGGCGCAACGGACTGCCTGGTACAGCGATTACCCTTTACCAGCCTAGTGATGACTCGGATATCCGTGAGTTGGAGAAATTAGGAATCAAGTTTATTCCTAAGATGGTCAAAGACGGAGAGTTTCAAGATACCTATGACCGTGATCGTCGTGCTAATCGTGAAAAGAAGCAGGATAAGCTTGATATTGAAATGATTGGCTTGGTTAAAAAGAAAAAGAAAAAAGTCAAACCTGGCTATAAGAAGAAGATTCAATGGGCGGTGGATGAAAAACGCCGCAAAACCAAGCGTGCTGAAAATCGCGCACGTGGCCGTGCAGAGCGTAAAGCTAAACGCCAAACATTTTAAAAACTCAGTAGAATCAGGTGATTCTACTGAGTTTTTATTTCCGGAAATATTCAAAGGAGATAATAATTATATATTTTAAATAATTTGATTTATAAAACAGTAATTGCTTTAAAACCTTTTTTAGAGCAATATTTTATTGAAATCATAAGGAAAAAAATTGAAAACTATACAAAATTGTGTTATCATACTATAAAACAATCGGATTATATCATTTGATCCGTGAAAAGAAAAGGGGACTTCTATGGATAAATCATTTATGAAACAACAACGTTTTTCATTTCGTAAAATGAAAGTTGGGTTGGCTTCTGTAGCAATTTTGTTTGCTTTTGCTCAGGTCGGACAAGTGTCTGCAGATGAAACAACACAACCGGCATCTACTTCAGCTGAAACAGTAAAGAAAACCGAAGCAAATAAATCGGCAGTCGAAGCTGCTGTAGCAGAAATTAAAGCTGATGAGGCGAAACCAGTCGTTAACCAATCAGATGCAAAACCTGGAGAACTTGTTGATGTTTCTAAGAAGGTTTCACCTATTGACGTGAAAGAACGCCAAGAAGGTGATCAAAAGATTCATGAAGAAACTGCAACAGTTGAAGTCACAAAGACAGAAGTGGCACCTGTAAAAAGTGAAGAACTTCCTGCTCCAAAGACTGAAACAACTGAGAGTACAGTGAGTGGGAAAGATGAAGATGGAAATTCTTATACCCAATATGAACGTGTTGATAAAACAACTACAGTCGAAATCAAGAAAGCGACAAGAACGATTTCAAAATCTAACTCTGCCGATATCGTTTTTGTTGTTGACCGTTCAGCATCTATGTCTCGAACTATTGACACTGTCCGTAACAATATCAATGAGTTTGCAAGAAATCTTGCTAAAGATGGAGTAGCAGCACGTTTTGGATTAGCTACCTTTAGTGATGAAGTATATGGACGTATAGGTGGATTAGCAGATGAGGGTACAATTTTAACAAAATTTAATGAATCTTATTTTACCTCTGACCCAGCTGAGCTTGAAAAAGCCTTAGCAGGCATTAAGCTTGCACATGGTGGAGACTTCCCTGAAACATCTACACCTACTCTTACACAAATTGTTTCAACCTACGACTGGTCTAAGTCACCTAAAAATAAAAAGTTTGTCGTATTGTTGACAGATGCTCCAATGAAGGAGGATCCTTCAATTCCAACGATGGCGAATACTCTTGCGTCTTTGAAAGCCGCAAAAATCGAAAGAATTGTTGCAACTTCGACAGGGACCGATATTAGCTATAAAGATTTTGTATCTGAAGGTCGATTAATGAATATTAATCGTAACTTGGCTGATTCTTTAACTAAGGATGCAACTACATGGATTGTTGAAACTGTGACTGAAGGACACAATTACAAGGTAACGAAAGATAATTACCAATTTTACCTAGAACGTCGTACAACACTACCTGTTGCTCAGACAGGAAGTGCGACTCCAACTACCACAGTTCCAGTAGCTACAGCTTATAAAAAAGAAGTGGCGAAACTCCCTGATACAGGAAGTAATGATACAGCGAACTATGGTATTGTGGGACTTGGCCTCCTAATGGCTGGACTTGGCTTAACTGTAAGCAATAGAAAGTCTAAGGAACAGTAAGCCTAACTGGAAGATTGTTTGTTAAAACATTGTGAGGAAAAAGCAGACGAAAAAATAGGTAGTTTGTAAACGAAGTATGCAGATAAACATAGGTATGATCTTCTGTATTATGGAGTACAAGCCAAATTATTATGCCGAGAAAAGAGCCGTAAGGTTCTTTTTTTGATTTAGAGAAAATACTGCAAAAAAAAGTAAAAAGTGGTATAATGATAAGGTTATATAGTCCCGATAAGATGGTAGGTATTCATTACTAGTAGTTTTCCTATCAGTACTTTGTAACTCTATAACAATATTTTTTAAGGGGGGACATTTTTATGTCAGAACGTAAATTATTCACGTCTGAATCTGTATCTGAGGGGCATCCGGATAAGATTGCAGACCAAATTTCAGATGCGATTTTGGATGCTATTTTAGCAAAGGATCCAGATGCGCACGTTGCTGCCGAGACAGCTGTATACACAGGTTCGGTCCATGTTTTTGGTGAAATTTCTACAAATGCTTATGTGGATATCAACCGTGTGGTTCGTGATACCATTGCAGAGATTGGTTATACCAATACAGAGTATGGTTTTTCTGCGGAGACGGTGGGAGTTCATCCGTCACTTGTTGAGCAGTCACCGGATATCGCTCAAGGTGTTAACGAAGCCTTGGAAGTCCGTGGAAATGCAGATCAAGATCCACTGGACTTGATTGGTGCTGGAGACCAAGGTCTTATGTTTGGGTTTGCGGTGGATGAGACAGAAGAACTCATGCCTTTACCAATCTCACTTAGCCACAAGTTGGTTCGTCGTTTGGCAGAACTTCGTAAGTCTGGTGAAATCAGCTATCTCCGTCCAGATGCTAAATCACAAGTTACGGTTGAGTATGATGAAAATGATCGTCCAGTACGTGTGGATACAGTCGTGATTTCAACTCAGCACGACCCAGAAGTTAGCAATGAACAAATTCACAATGATGTGATTAGCAAGGTTATCAAGGAAGTTATTCCAGCATCTTACTTGGATGAGCAAACCAAATTCTTCATCAATCCAACTGGTCGTTTTGTAATCGGTGGACCTCAAGGAGACTCAGGTTTGACTGGTCGTAAGATTATCGTGGATACCTATGGTGGCTACTCTCGCCATGGTGGTGGTGCCTTCTCTGGTAAGGATGCGACGAAGGTGGACCGTTCTGCGTCATATGCGGCTCGCTACATTGCCAAGAATATCGTTGCTGCAGGTTTGGCTAAGAAGGCAGAAGTACAATTGGCCTATGCTATCGGGGTGGCGCAACCTGTTTCTGTTCGTATCGATACTTTTGGTACAGGAACAGTAGCTGAAAGCAAGCTTGAAAAAGCAGCGCGTCAAATCTTTGACCTTCGCCCTGCAGGAATTATTCAAATGCTGGATCTCAAACGCCCAATTTACCGTCAAACAGCGGCTTATGGACACATGGGACGTACAGATATTGACCTTCCATGGGAACGATTAGACAAGGTAGATGCTTTAAAAGAAGCGGTGAAATAGAATTAAAAGATTGGTAGTATACAACTACCAATCTTTTTTGCAAAAGAAAACCAGCTTTTGGCTGGTCTTCTTATTTCATAGGGATTGAAATCTCAATCAATTTATCTGAATAAAGCGTCTTGATATTGGCTTCATCAATGCTTCCTTTATCGATTTTACGTTTCAAGAAGAAGTCTTGGATGGTTTCGATTTCAGGTTCACGAATAGCTCGGTGTTTGTTGGAAATGAGGATTTCATAGTGAAGCGGGGCTTGTGTGAAAACTACATCTGTGTTTCCAGCAGAATAGACCTCGACAAGAGTTGCGTCTGTGCTTTCTAATTGGCTTTTAACAAGTTGCGAGTGTGAGTTTGTCGTATTGATAAGCTTCATAACAGTTCCTCCGATTTTCTAACTCTATTATAGCACTTTTTGGATAAAATCGTGTATTTTAGCCAATTCCATGCTGGATTTTCCAAGCTTCAATTCCCCATTTATGGCTACCACGTTTGAGTTTTTCAATTGCTTCATCAATAGGAAACCAAGCAATATGATTAAAATCTTCCAATGGTTTTTGTACTTCTTGGAAAGAAATAGCTTCATAGAGATAAGCTGGGTTGTAGTAGTAGGTATCACGGTGGCGAGAGTAGAAATACTCATCAGCTTGTCCATAATAGGTTCCAATCTCAGCTGTAAAGCCAAGTTCTTCGATTAGTTCTCTCTTCAGTGCTTCTTGATGATCTTCGCCAGCTTCAATCTCTCCACCTGGCAAGAACCAAGCACCATTGGGAGCTTGGACTAAGACGATTTGTTTTTTCTCCGCATCCGGAATAACTGCGTACACGCCATAGCGGGGCTGGTAAGTCACATTCTCTTTTTTTTCACCAAAAGTTGGGTTTGCCATTGCATTTTCCTCATTCTCTAGTATCTTTATTATTATCATAATGGACGAGGGGCAAGCTGTCAAGAATAAACCAACGAACTGGTGCAGAAAAAGCTACTTTGTCTTGGTCAATCCTTGTCTAGTTAAACTTTCCAGACCTAGCACTATAACTGGTATAATAAAAGAGAGGTGACTTTATGGCAGAATCAAGACTATTTCGTATCCTATATCTACTTTTAGAAAAAGGCAGTACAACGGCTCCTGAATTAGCCCGATTATTTGAAGTATCTGTACGAACGATTTATCGCGATATTGAGCGGTTGAGTATGGCGGGGATTCCTCTATATTCGATACCTGGGAAGGCAGGCGGAATCTTTTTAATGAAGGACTTTGTTCTGGATCGTACTCTCGTATCGGAGGATGAAAAATTAGAACTTCTATCAGCTTTGCAAGGAATTCAAGCCCTGACAAATGACAAGCAAGATCTGTTGCTTGAAAAGTTGGAATCTATTTTTCAAGTTTCTCCCAGCCCTTGGATAGAAGTAGACTTGACTGACTGGAGAAAGCGAGAAGGTCAAAAAGAATTATTTGATAACATCAAACATGCTATTCTAGAGAAAAGACAACTGGTGATTACTTATCTAGGTGGGTGTGGTCAGAAAACGATTCGTACAGTCGAGCCCTTTAGACTCGTATTTAAAAAGAGAGATTGGTACCTTCATGCCTACTGTTGTTTGAAGGAAGAGTGGCGTTTTTTCAAATTGTCTAGAATTAGGAATTATCACCTAACAACTGAAACTGTGAATCAGAAAAATGTGGAGGATTGGGTTGATGGTTCAGATCAAGTGACACATCAAATCGAAGTTTCCTTGAAGTTTAGTCCCAAGCTTGCTTTCCGGGTTTATGAAGATTTTTCAGAAGATGAGATTAGCTTGGGGAAAGATGGGTGTTATTATGTCAAGACAGTCCTACCAGAGCATGAAAGTCTGTATACTTACCTCCTGTCTTATCTAGATGGGGTGGAAATACTCGCCCCCAATCATCTGAAGAAGGAATTGCTTTCTAGATTAGAAAAAATCCAAAAACTTTACAAACCTTGACAAAAGATGTCAGGGTTTTGGTGCTATACTAGAGGTAGAAAGGAGAAGAACCAAATGAAATACGAATGGAGAAAAGAAGCGAAAGCTCTTTATCAAGTGAAGGCTAGGCCCAGCATCTTGCAGGTGCCAGGTCAATCCTATATCGTGATTGATGGTAAAGGTGATCCAAATCAAGAAGATTTTTCAGAACGCGTAGGGGTCTTATATGCCTTAGCCTATGCGATAAAGATGAAGTATAAAAAAGCTCCTCTGGATGAGGTTTACACTGATTTTACAGTCTTTCCTTTAGAAGGTGTATGGAAAAAGGAGAAGGAGGGAGAACTGGTAAAAAGTGAGCTTTCTTATAGCATTATGATTGGGCAACCCGATTTTATTACGAGAGAACTATTTGAAAAAGCTTTGGAAGAGGTCAAAATCAAGAAGCCAAATCTTCTTTATGAAGCTATTCGTTTTGAAATGATAGAAGAAGGCCAAAGCCTTGCTATGCTTCATGTAGGACCTTTTGATACTGAAAATGAGACTTTTGCAGAGATGGAGCATTTTTGTAAACTTCATAAACTCAAAAGAACTTCGGAAGTCCACCGAGAAATTTATCTCAATAACCTTCATCGAACGGAGCCAAGCAAATTAAAAACAATTCTTCGCTATCAAGTTCAAGAAGAGAATTAAAAAAAGAACAGGAAATCTTGTTTCCTGTTCTTTTTATGAGGTTTATTCTTCTATTTCAGAAGCAATCTCTTCTGTTTTCTCAGTTTTTTTGGCAGATTTGATTTGAATATTGCCATTGCTTGTCATGACTGCCTTGAGGGCTTTCTCACTTGGATTTTCAAGGTAGAAATCAGTGATGGCATCCTCGATATGGTCTTGAATGGTACGGCGGAGTGGGCGTGCTCCCATTTTTGGATCATAACCTAAGTCAACCAACTTTTCCTTGACCTTGTCTGTCACATCGAGGTAGATATTGTTGCTAGAGAGGCGTTTGTTGACATCCGCTAGCATGAGTTCGACGATTTGGAGAAGGTTGTCCTTGCTGAGAGGTTTAAATTCGATGATGCCGTCAAAACGGTTCATAAACTCCGGACTAAAGAAGTTGCCGAGTTCACCGAGAACAGAGTTGGTACGTCCTTCGCGAGCCGCCCCAAAACCAACACTGGCTTCGGCCTTACCAGTTCCAGCGTTTGAGGTCATGATAATGATGGTATCCTTGAAGCTAACTGTACGTCCTTGCCCATCTGTTAAACGACCATCGTCCAAGACTTGAAGGAACATGTGCATCACATCTGGATGGGCTTTCTCGACCTCATCGAGAAGGATGAGTGAGTAAGGATTGCGACGAACTTTTTCCGTTAACTGACCAGCTTCATCGTAGCCTACATAGCCTGGAGGGGCTCCGACCAATTTAGCCACACTGTGTTTTTCCATGTATTCACTCATATCAAAGCGAATCATGCTGTCAGCAGAGCCAAAGAGCTCAATGGCTAGTTGTTTAGAGAGTTCTGTCTTACCGACACCAGTTGGTCCGACAAAGAGGAAGCTTCCGATTGGGCGGTTAGGAGTTCCAAGTCCAACACGATTACGACGGATGGCCTTGGCAATCTTATCGACAGCTTCATCTTGACCAATGACATGAGCTTTGAGATCGTCTGCTAGATGGATAAGCTGAGACTGTTCTTTTTCTTTGAGTTCTCCAACAGGGATATTGGTTTTCTGCTCAATGATATGTTCAATGGTTTTCTCGCTGATGATTGGAGTATCCTGATCGGTCACCTTATTTTTCTGCATTTCCTTGTACTTGGCAATCTGATCACGGAAATAAGCAGCCTTTTCAAAGTCTTCCTCTCGTGTAGCCTGAGCCTTTAGATTCTCAGCTTCAATTAAACGCTGATCAATCACTTTAGGATCAACAAAGTTCAGCGTCAGATTCATCTTTGAACCAGCTTCGTCCAACAGGTCAATAGCCTTGTCTGGCAAGAAGCGGTCTTGGATGTAGCGGTTGGAAAGATTTGCAGCAGCTTCGATAGCAGCATCAGTATACTTGACGTGATGGTAGTCTTCGTATTTCTTTTGAACTCCTTTGAGGATGATAATGGTTTCTTCGACAGTTGGTTCATCTACCTTGACAGGCTGCATACGGCGCTCCAAAGCAGCATCTTTTTCAATGATGCGGTATTCATTAAGAGTAGTAGCTCCAACCAATTGCAATTCACCACGGGCAAGGGCTGGTTTGAGGATATTTCCTGCATCCATATTGCCGTCGCCAGCAGATCCTGCACCAACAATTTCATGGATTTCGTCGATAAAGAGAATTATGTCCTCACGTTTGCGAATTTCTTCCATGAGCTTTTGCATACGTTCTTCAAACTGGCCTCGGATACCCGTTCCTTGGACTAGACTGACCACATCCAAACGGATGACCTGCTTGCCTTGTAGTTTATGGGGAACATCACCATCGACGATTTTTTGAGCTAGACCTTCAACAACAGCTGTTTTACCAACACCTGGTTCTCCGATAAGGACAGGATTGTTCTTGGTTCGACGGTTGAGGATTTCGATAACGCGGATAATCTCTTCATCTCGACCGATAACAGGATCAATATCTCCCCGACGAGCAATCTCAGTAATATTGATACCGTATTCCTCAAGGAGTCCTCTTTCTTGGCTAGGAGGTGTTTGAAGTGGGCCGCGGTTTTGAGGTCCATAACCACCGTTTCCTCCATATCCCCCACCAGATTGAGTTGGAGGGACGTTATTAGAAGAAGGTTTGAAATTGTTCAAATCATTGAAAAAGTCGCCAAATGGATCAAAGTCATGATTATTTAAGTCAGTCATTCCTTTAAAGAGGGTATTATTTGGATCTGTTTTGATAATTTTATAGCAATTTTGACAAAGATCAATTTGCTTTTGCTGTCCATTGATATTGGTATACAGATGAATTGTTGAGTCGTTAATTTTACAGTTTTGACAGAGCATACATCTACCTCATTTCATTCTTATTCTTGGTCTAAGAAAAAGGTCAAGAATAGTCAAAGTTTTATACTCTCATTATAGCATGATTAAGGTGTAAAGCAAGTAAAAAGATTGGGAAGTAGTCGTTTTTAAAAGAAGGATTTATGGAGAATTAAGCGACTTGAAGGTAAGAAAAAATCCCATTTGTGGTGACAAAAAGGATTCTCATTCATCGGGACTTACTGCCCGTTGTTTCTATATTAGTAAAGGAGTTCGTAGATCTCCATTGCAATCAAATCAATACTATCAAAGGTATAAGTTTCACGAGCCTCTACATCACGAAGGGTAAAGAGTGAACCGTTTTCTTCGTCGTGGCTGTATGCAACTTCTGCGACAACAACACCTTCACGTTCAAAATTACGTTTTAGATTTCCACCATCTTTTGTCATTGCTTCTAGGCGGTTAATGATTCTAACCAAATGTGATTCCATTTTGATTCTCCTCCATTTCTTATCGTTTCTATTTTACCATAAACAAGAGGTAGTTGACTAGAAAAAAACTGTGATTTCTCTCTATTTCTCCATTCTATCAAGTTAATTGTTAAAATTAGAGAAAAAAGATTGCATTTTAATTCAATTCATGTTATAATCATACAATCTAATACATAGAAAGTTGATTGAATATGAATTTTTCTTTTTTACCAAAGTATTTACCATATTTTAACTATGGTGCTCTGATTACCGTATTGATTTCTATCCTTGTTGTCTGCTTAGGGACCATTATAGGTGTGTTACTGGCCTTTGCCCAACGTTCACGCTTTAAACCGCTCGTTTGGTTTGCAAATGTGTATGTTTGGATCTTCCGTGGGACGCCGATGATGGTTCAAATAATGATTGCCTTTGCTCTTATGCATATCAATGCTCCAACTATTCAAGTGGGAATTTTAGGAGTTGATCTTTCTCGTTTGATTCCTGGTATTTTGATTATTTCTATGAACAGTGGTGCTTACGTTTCAGAAACTGTTCGTGCGGGGATCAATGCCGTTCCTAAAGGTCAGTTAGAGGCTGCTTACTCTCTTGGTATTCGTCCCCAAAATGCCATGCGGTATGTCATTTTGCCACAAGCTATCAAAAATATTCTTCCAGCGCTGGGAAATGAATTTATCACCATTATTAAGGATAGTTCCCTCTTGTCTGCGATTGGGGTGATGGAGTTGTGGAATGGTGCAACGACTGTAGCGACAACAACTTATTTACCGTTGACTCCTCTTTTATTTGCAGCCTTTTACTATTTGATTATGACCTCTGTTTTGACAGTGGCGTTGAAAGCATTTGAAAAACATATTGGACAAGGAGACAAGAAATAATGACAGAAACCTTGATTAAAATTGAAGAACTACATAAATCTTTTGGGAAAAATGAAGTTTTAAAAGGCATCAACCTTGAGATTAAAAGAGGAGAAGTTGTGGTCATTATCGGTCCGTCAGGGAGCGGGAAATCAACTCTCCTTCGTTCGATGAATCTCCTTGAAGAAGCAAGTAAAGGTAAGGTTATCTTTGAAGGAGTTGATATCACAGATAAGAAAAATGACCTTTTTGCCATGCGTGAAAAGATGGGTATGGTATTCCAACAATTCAACCTCTTTCCCAATATGACAGTCATGGAAAATATCACTTTGTCACCAATTAAAACCAAAGGTGAAAGCAAGGAAGTTGCGGAGAAAAGAGCACAGGAACTGTTAGAAAAAGTTGGCTTGCCAGATAAGGCGACGGCCTATCCTCAGAGTTTGTCAGGTGGTCAGCAGCAACGGATTGCCATTGCACGTGGACTTGCTATGGAACCAGATGTTTTGCTCTTTGATGAGCCGACTTCAGCCCTAGACCCTGAGATGGTTGGAGAAGTTCTAGCTGTTATGCAAGACCTTGCCAAGTCAGGGATGACTATGGTGATTGTGACTCATGAAATGGGCTTTGCGCGTGAGGTAGCAGACCGTGTTATCTTTATGGCGGATGGAGTTGTTGTTGAAGATGGAACACCAGAGGAGATTTTTGATCAAACAAAAGAACAACGAACCAAGGAATTTTTGAGTAAGGTTTTGTAATACCTCATTTTTAGAAGAAATGGAGTAGGCATCATGGCTTCCAGTGAAGAATATTTAGATTTTATTCTCGAACAGCTATCAGAGCTAGAGGAGATGAGTTATCGTCCAATGATGGGAGAGTATATCCTTTATTATCGTGGGAAGATTATTGGGGGAATCTATGATAACCGTTTGTTACTGAAGCCTGTGAAGGTGGTCATGGATCAACTGGGACAGACTAGGCTTGAACGTCCTTATGAAGGAGCTAAGGAGATGATTTTGATAGAAGACATTGAAGATAAATCATTTCTAATGAGATTAATCAAGGAGATGTATGAAGTCTTACCGGCTCCAAAAGTCAAAAAGAAAGCATGACAGTTTTACCTAGTATAAATAGGCATAAAAGCTCGACAAGGGCTTTTTCTTATAGTTTCAGACTATAAGGTCCATTAGGAAAGAAGTGTTAGGATGGCGAGTTATTTTTTGATATAATAGAGGATATTTGATAGAAAAGAGAAGAGATATGGCTCAGATTATTGATGGGAAGGCTCTTGCGGCTAAGTTACAAGGACAGTTGGCTGAAAAGACTGCCAAACTAAAAGAAGAAACAGGTTTAGTTCCAGGATTGGTGGTGATTTTGGTGGGGGACAATCCTGCCAGCCAAGTCTACGTTCGCAACAAGGAACGGTCAGCTCTCGCTGCTGGCTTCCGTAGTGAAGTAGTGCGAGTTCCAGAGACCATTACCCAAGCGGAATTGTTAGACTTGATTTCCAAATACAATCAAGATCCAGCTTGGCATGGGATTTTAGTCCAGTTACCTTTGCCAAAACATATTGACGAAGAGGCAGTTTTATTAGCCATTGATCCAGAAAAGGATGTGGATGGTTTCCATCCTCTAAATATGGGCCGTCTTTGGTCAGGTCATCCAGTTATGATTCCTTCTACACCTGCAGGGATTATGGAGATGTTTCATGAATATGGGATTGACTTGGAAGGTAAAAATGCAGTCGTTATTGGTCGTTCGAATATCGTCGGAAAACCGATGGCTCAGCTTCTTTTGGCTAAAAATGCGACTGTGACCTTGACCCACTCACGCACCCATCATCTTGCCAAGGTGGCTGCTAAAGCAGATATTCTTGTTGTTGCTATTGGTCGCGCTAAGTTTGTGACTGCCGACTTTGTCAAACCAGGTGCAGTTGTCATTGATGTCGGCATGAATCGAGATGAAAATGGCAAGCTTTGTGGAGATGTTGACTTTGATGCCGTTGCACCACTTGCCAGTCATATCACGCCAGTACCTGGTGGAGTTGGCCCTATGACCATTACCATGCTCATGGAACAAACCTATCAGGCAGCGCTTCGTACACTGAACAAGGACTAGGAAAATGAAATTCGTATTTGATCTGGATGGGACGCTGTCTTTTGACTATATGACCATAGATGAAGAGATTAAGCAGGTTCTTTTAAAGGCTGAAGATTATGGGCATGAGCTTGTATTTGCATCAGCTCGCTCTTATCGGGATTGTTTGGGCTTGTTAGGTCCCGAGCTCAGTCAGCGTTTGGTTATAGGTTTGAATGGTGGCGTAGCCTATTATCTGGGGAAAGCTATCTATGAAAGAAATCTCGATGCTGGAGTTTATCAGGCGCTAGTAGATTATTGCCAGACCTACAATCTCCCTTTTTTTGCAGATGATTGCTTTGACTATAGCGGTCAGATTGTAGAAAAAATTCCATTTATTTCCAGTGTGGATCCCCTAAAGGTGGCTCGTCATCAGAAACTTGAGGACTTAGGGACTCCGATTAAGGTAGTCGTTTATATGGGTGACCATGAGGATTTGCTTGATGATCTGCTTGGTCAGTTAGAAAGACTAGGACAAGCTCATCTGTCTTATCATGCGCATGAAAAGTGCCTTTATGTTAATCCCTTGGATACTCATAAGGCGACAACTGTTGAAAAGTTATGCGGGGAGAACTTCATTGCTTTTGGAAATGACCAAAACGATATTGAACTGTTTAAAACATCGCTCTATTCTGTCCAGATAGGAGATTTTGCTGGTCTTACTCCATATGCAGATGACACGTTAGAGATAAAAGGAGCTCCTTCTCCAGCAGTTGCTGCTAAAATCTTACAGACTTTTGCGGAATTTAAGGGAAAATAGTGTAGAAGGAGGTTCTAGCCTCCTTTTTATGTAGAGTAATGCAGTCTATAAACTATAAATTTGAAGTTTGAAAAAGATATTAATGGAATTCAATTTGTAGTAGAAAGAGTCTAGAACCGAAAGCTATTTTCATTGCAACTATTCCTTTTAAATGACCCCTTCTTATATATCATTTTATTGGGTTAAATTAATGGAAAATAATTGCAATTTAAGGTGCCTTTTGATATATTTAATATATAAAATATATTATAAAACTTGGTACTTGTTTGTGTATTCAGAAGGAGGTTTTTTTAAAAAAATAAAGTAAACGCTTACTTTGTATCAAGAAAAAGAAATGAGGATTTTAATGAACAAAAGACTTTTTGATAAACGTTGTCATTATAGCATTCGTAAATTTGCAATAGGTGCGGCATCTGTAATGATTGGGGCTAGTATATTTGGTATTTCTGCTGTACAAGCTGAGGAGGTGGATTCATCCAATGCTAAAACAGAAGAAACAACTGTTCATCAAGCTCAACCTTTAGATAAGCTTCCCGATGATGTGGTAGCTGCTATTGCAAAGGCTGATGAGAATGGTGGGCGTGAGTTTGTAAAACCAAAAGCTGAATCGGCAGAAGACAAAGTGACTAAGGATACAGAACCTACTACACCTACTAACGAGAGTAGTCGTGAATTGGTTAGTCCTAAAGGGGAAACTCCAAATAAAGTAGAAGAAGGAAACAAGGCTGATAACAAACAGAAATCTGAAGAGGCAAATCCAAAGCCTGTTGAATCTGCAGTAACAGCTGGAACAGAAGTGAAAGAGGATTCTAAAAAAACTTCTGAAAAGGACCAAGTGAAAGCAGACACAGAGATTAAACCTTCTTCTGAAAAATCGCAAGTGCTGTCTAGAGAGTCAAACAAAGCCGAAGTTGAAAAGGAAAAACAGCTATTATCGGAACGAAAACAAGATTTTAATAAAGATTGGTATTTTAAACTAAATGCCCAAGGAGATTTTTCAAAAAAAGATGTGGATGTTCATGATTGGTCTAAATTGAATCTTCCTCATGATTGGAGTATTTATTTTGACTTTGATCACAAGTCTCCCGCTCGTAATGAAGGTGGGCAGTTAAATGGTGGAACAGCTTGGTATCGTAAGACTTTCATATTAGACGAAGCAGACAAGAATAAGGATGTTCGTATCAATTTTGATGGGGTTTACATGGATTCAAAGGTCTATGTAAATGGTAAATTTGTCGGACATTATCCAAGTGGCTATAATCATTTTTCATATGATATCACAGAATTTTTAAACAAGGATGGTAGTGAAAATTCAATTACTGTTCAAGTGACCAATAAGCAACCAAGTAGTCGTTGGTATTCAGGAAGTGGGATTTATCGTGATGTAACCCTTAGTTATCATGATAAAGTCCATGTTGCCGAAAATGGTAATCATATAACTACTCCAAAACTTGCTGAGCAAAAAGAAGGGAATGTTGAAACACAGGTTCAAAGTAAGATTAAAAATACGGATAAGAAGGCTGCTAAAGTCTTTGTGGAACAACAAATTTTTACTAAGGAAGGTAAGGTTGTTTCAGAATTAGTCCGCTCTGAAACGAAGAATTTAGCAGAAAATGAAACTGCAGATTTCAGACAAACAATCCTAGTTAATAAACCAACTCTTTGGACGACAAAAAGTTATCATCCTCAACTGTATGTGTTGAAAACAAAGGTTTATAAAGAAGGTCAACTAGTTGATGTAACAGAAGATACATTTGGTTACCGTTATTTCAATTGGACTGCTAAGGAAGGTTTCTCTCTGAATGGTGAACGCATGAAATTCCACGGAGTAAGTATTCACCATGACAATGGAGCCTTGGGGGCAGAAGAGAATTATAAGGCTACCTATCGTAAATTAAAACTCTTGAAAGATATGGGGGTTAACTCTATTCGAACAACCCATAATCCAGCGAGTCCTCAGTTGCTTGATGCTGCAGCTAGTTTAGGTCTTTTGGTTCAAGAGGAAGCTTTTGATACTTGGTATGGTGGCAAGAAGACTTACGACTATGGACGGTTCTTTGATCAAGATGCAACTCATCCGGAGGCTAAGAAGGGTGAGAAGTGGTCTGATTTTGATCTCAGAACAATGGTAGAACGTGATAAGAACAATCCGTCTATCGTCATGTGGTCTCTTGGAAATGAAGTAGAGGAGGCAAATGGTAGTCCTCGTTCTATCGAAACTGCTAAACGCTTGAAGGCAGTTATCAAAGCGATTGATACTGAGCGTTATGTAACCATGGGGGAAAACAAATTTAGTCGTGCAGCGACAGGTGATTTCTTGAAACTCGCAGAAATTATGGATGCTGTCGGTATGAACTATGGTGAACGTAATTATGATGCTGTTCGTAGAGCGCATCCAGACTGGCTCATTTATGGTTCTGAAACCTCTTCAGCTACTAGGACGCGTGATTCTTATTATAACCCTGCTCAAATCCTTGGACATGACAATCGTCCAAATCGTCACTATGAACAATCTGACTATGGTAATGACCGTGTTGGATGGGGAAGAACAGCTACTGAATCATGGACTTTTGACCGTGATCGTGCTGGCTATGCTGGACAATTTATCTGGACAGGAATTGACTATATTGGAGAACCGACTCCATGGCATAACCAAGATAGTACACCTGTCAAGAGCTCTTACTTTGGTATTATTGATACAGCTGGTTTACCAAAGAATGATTTCTACCTTTACCGTAGTGAATGGTATAGTGCTAAAGAAAAGCCAACTGTTCGCATTTTACCACATTGGAACTGGACTGAAGAGACCCTTAAGGATCGCAAGATGCTGATTGATGGAAAGGTTCCGGTTCGTACCTTCTCAAATGCTGCAAGCGTCGAATTGTTCTTAAATGGAGAGTCGCTTGGTAAAAAGGAATTTACTAAGAAAAGGACAGAAGATGGACGTCCATATCATGAGGGAGCTAAACCAAGTGAATTGTATCTTGAGTGGCTTGTGAAATACCAACCAGGCACACTGACTGCGATTGCTCGAGATGAAAATGGCAACGAAATTGCGCGTGATAGTGTGACAACTGCTGGGGAGCCAGCAAGAGTTCGTCTGACTAAAGAAGAGCATGTTATCACTGCAGATGGAAAGGACCTATCCTACATCCATTATGAAATTGTTGATGGCGATGGTAATGTGGTTCCTACAGCTAACAATCTTGTTCATTTCAATCTTCATGGTCAGGGACAAATCGTTGGTGTGGATAATGGAGAACAAGCTAGTCGTGAACGCTACAAAGCTCAAGCAGATGGAACATGGCAAAGACGTGCTTTCAATGGTAAAGGGGTTGTCATTGTAAAATCAACAGAAAAAGAAGGTAAATTTACTCTTTATGCAGATTCTGCTGGTTTGACATCTGATAGCGCAACGGTCGCAACGGTGTCTGGTAAGAAAGAAAATCGTCACTTTGTAGCCTTTGCTCCTGTAAAAGCAACAACTGATGTGACGACAAATCCTGAATTACCTCAAACAGTAACAGCTATTTATAGTGACGGTAGTATTGAGGAAAAGACTGTAACTTGGGAAATGCCATCTGACTTGCTTACAAGCGCAGGTGAGAAAAAAGTATCTGGACGTGTAGAAGGTTTGGAAACCAAAGCTGAGGCACTTGTTAAAGTGATTGCTTTAGATAGATGGTTACCAAAAGTTGCTACAGTCCCAGTTGGAACGAATGCGGCTGATTTGGATAAAACGGTCACAGCTGTTCTGACAGATGGTAGCTTGATTGATACTGATGTTGTTTCTTGGACCTTGAAAGACCCTGCTGCTTTGAACAAGGAAGGTGGACGTACGGAGGCTACTGGTAAATTGGTAGATGACGACCGTGAAGTGACTGCAACCTTTATCGCAAGTAGTAAGGAAACAACAAGTAGCATTACAGGACTTACTGTTGGGGATAAAGCTCTTGAGAATTTTGAGTCTGGCAAGACCTATTACCGTGTATCCCTTCCTTACACTGCAACTATTCCAAGTGTTGGAGCTCAGACTACCGGATATCAAGTAACTGTTCAGCAAGCTTCTGCTGATAATGGTTATCAGGCTTCTGTCTTCTTGAGTGACCAAAAGGGTGACTTGGTTCAAACTTACTTAATTCAGTTTGTGAAGGAAGCTCCTGCTTTGAAACGTTTGGAAGTGGTTGTAGAAGGAAAAGAAACTGCCACTGAAGATCAAGTATTAACTTATCACGTCATTGGTCGTTATGAGGATGGTTCACAAACAGAGTTTTCGGCTTCAGATATTCACTTAGAAGCTAAATCATCTGATGGGGGACATCTTGAGGTGAATGGTCAGAATCTATTGCTCTATACTAAGGGAAGAGTGACTTTGACACCTCGAATCGATAATCAAACAGAGAAAACAGAATCTTTAACTACTGAAGTAGTGATTAAAGAAAATAAAGTTAACAAGAAGATTGTGAAACTGCATCCTGTATCTGTTTCTACAGACATCAATCAGCAACCGAATCTACCTAAAGAAGTTGGAGCAGAATTTGATAAGGGCTTGCCACGCAAAGTATCTGTAGCTTGGGATAAGGTAGATGAAAAAGAGTTGGGGCACTATCATAGCTTTACGCTTAAAGGACATGTGGAAGGCACAGATATTGAAGCTCAAGCGACTGTAACGGTTGAAGGATTGCAAGTTGCAGAGGAAATCAGCCTCACAGTACCTAAGGGTGAGACGGTTCAATTGCCAGCCAATGTCCGGACTTACCATTCTAACGGAACAACTATCTACAAAGATGTTGTTTGGGATCAGGTTCCAGCTAACTTTAGTCAAACTGAAGGGGTCTATGAAATCAATGGTCGTTTAGTAGGTAGCAATCTGACAACTAAAGCTCATGTTCGAGTGTCTAGTCAAGTGGTTGCTGGAAATAATATCTCTAAACAATGGACAGGTTCACAATTACCAGCTGCCATTGTATCCAATACAGGTGGAGATGATTCAGCCAATACCTTGAACGACTTGACTGTATCAAGAACGCCATCAGATACTAAAAATAGATGGACAACTTGGAGAACAAATACTGATAATGACTGGGCTTCTATCTTATTTGGTAATTCAGGAGACTTGACGAAACGTTTTGTCAACAATTTGTCGGTTGATTTCTATACTGATGGAGCAATTGGTCTTCCAAAAGAATATGTAGTTGAATATTATGTAGGTAAAGAAATTCCTGATTTACCAAGTGATGTCAGTCATGCGCAACGAGCTAGCAATCATCCATTTAACAATCCAGACAATTGGAAAGCAGTTGAAAACTTACATGCTCCAAGTCAGCTATCTGCAACTCAAACAAATCACTTCACATTTGACAAGGTAGAAACCTATGCTGTTCGTATTCGTATGAAGAAGGCTGATGGAACTTCAGGTGTTGGTCTGACAGAGCTAACTGTCCTTGGAAACAAGGTAGTAAGCTCTACAAGTTCAGAGATTTCTATCAAGGTAGATGGCAAGGATCTTGAACACTTTAATCCATCTAAGACCGATTACTATATTCCTCAATCTAGCAAAGAAATCACTGCAACAGCTAGCAATAATGGTTTGGTAACAGTTGTTCCTGCAACCAGTCCAAAAGGTGCAACACGTCTCATCTTAAAAGCAGAAGATGGTACGGTATTGAAAGAATATAGAATCTTCCGCAATGATGAGAGAGAAACTAGTCAACCTCTTGCTGCAGAAAATAGTGCTAAAATCTTGAATGTTGGAGATGCTCTTCAACTTCCTTCAGAAGTCACTGTTTATTACCCAACTTCAACTACTTGGACTACAGATAAACTGGCAGTGAAATGGGATGCTATTCCTGAACATGCAACAGAGCATGAGGGAACATTTGAAATTACCGGTCATGTCATTGGTACAAATCTAACGACTAAAATGCAGGTGACAGTTGTTTCTAAAGGAAATCAAGTCATTTCAGAAAATCCAAGCAACAATGAAACGGATTCTAAAGCCTTTGCTTCGACAACGAACGATACACAAGCAGCTTCACATGATCGAATTTTCTATATCAATGATGGAAAATACAATGAAGATGGACGTTGGACAAACTGGTCTCGTACTCCGAAAAATGAAGAAACTTCTGTCGGACTACTCTTTAAGAAGGACGGTAAAATTGCCACCCAATCTATTGGGAAAGTAGCCATTCAGTTCTTTAAAGATAGTGGCACAGATGCTCCAGAGAAAATGGTTCTAGAAAGATATATTGGTCCTGCTTTTACAGAACCAAGTACGATTTCTCGTTACGAAGAAAATGCCGATCATCCATTTAACAAGGCAGAAAATTGGGCACCAATTTCTTACAAAGCTTCTGGAGAATTAGTAGCTGGTAAACCAATCGAGTTTAACTTTGAACCGGTTCAAACGACAGCTATTCGTGCGCGCATGACTCGTAAGGCTACCACCAATGGTCTTGCACTTGTAGAATTTACAGCCTACTCTGCAGGCAAGGGATCAGAAGTGGAAACACCATCAGCGACTATTTCGATCGACGGAAAAGCATTGGAAAACTTTGATCCAAATGTGACAGATTACACTCTAACAACAATGGGTTCAAAACCAAAAGTCACTGCAACAACTAGTGGACATGGAGTAGTTACAGTTGTGGATTCTGGAAATGCCAATCTTCCAACACTGGTTCGTCTTGTTTCCAAAGATGGAAATCTGGTGAAAGAATATCGTTTACACTTTAAGTCTACCTTCCAAACAACACCAACAGAAGGCGTTAAGAACTTAGTAGCAGAAACTCCAAGTTTGGAAATTGAAAAGACTCCGCTTCCGTTTAAAGAAGTTATTCGTGAAAACCCTGAACTTGCTCAAGGTCAACGTCGTATCGTTTCTGAAGGACAAGATGGAGAAAAAGTTGACTATATTCAAGTATCAGGAACTACTAGAACTCTTGTTCATACTGAACAAAGAAAAGCTCAAGATCGTATTATTGAGGTAGGAGTAAAACCATCTATTTCAAATAGTAAGGGTGAGGAGCCTACGCCAGTCAACGAAGTTCCAGAATTCAAAGGCGGTGCTAACTTTGTAGAAGCAGCAGTCAACGAAGTTCCAGAATACACAGGAATTCTTGCCACTGTAGGAGATCAAGCAGCACCAAGCGTTGAGAAACCTGAATTTAAGGGTGGTGTTAATGCTGTAATGGCTCTAGAACATAAACTTCCAGAGTACCGTGGTGTTCTAGCCACAGTAGGTGACCAACCAGCACCGACAGTAGAAAAACCAGAGTTTAAGCTAAGTTCATTAGACAAGGCTCAAACTCAAGCAGCGCCAGTTCAAGTTGCCAAGGAAGACAAGAGATTACCAGAAACTGGTGAGGGAGAATCTGAGACAGCCCTCTTCTTGGCAGGTGTTACCTTGGCCTTGTCAGCAGCCTTATTAACTGCAAAACGCAAAGAGGATTAGTCTGTTCATTTAATACCAGATTAGTAGAAGATAAAAAATGAATCGATTACTTTCGTGTTTGGACGAAAGGAGAGTAGAGGGGCTTTGTCCCCTCTTTTTCTATATGAACGAATAGATTTATGTTCAAGATGCAAGGTGTATAGACTTTATAGTATAATGAATAGAGAGGAAAATAACGATGAAAGTGATTGATCAAACTTTACTAGAAAAAGTCATTGTGGAACGGTCTCGTCACAGTCATAAGGGAGATTTCGGTCGTCTGCTCTTGCTGGGAGGAACCTATCCTTATGGAGGTGCTATCATCATGTCAGCCATTGCAGCTGTAAAAAGCGGCGCTGGTTTGGTGACTGTTGGCACGGATAAGGAGAATATTCCGGCTCTGTACAGTCATTTACCTGAGGCCATGGCATTTTCTCTTCAAGACCAGCAATTGTTAAAAGAACAGTTAGTAAAGGCAGAAGTTGTCTTGTTAGGTCCGGGTTTGCGAGAGGATGCATTTGGAGAAGAACTCGTAAAACGGGTCTTTGACAGCCTTAGAAAAGACCAGATTTTGATTGCAGATGGCGGTGCTTTGGGCATCTTAGCAAACGGCCAGTTACCGTTTCCTTCCAGTCAGCTCATCCTAACTCCCCACCAAAAGGAATGGGAAAGATTATCTGGTACAGCTCTTGACCATCAAAATACAGAGACGACTGCTAGGGCTCTTTCATCTTTTCCACAAGGAACGATTCTAGTCGAGAAGGGGCCAGCAACTCGTATCTGGCAAGCTGGCAAACCTGAATACTATCAGTTACAGGTTGGAGGCCCCTATCAAGCAAGTGGGGGAATGGGAGATACACTGGCTGGAATGATTGCAGGATTTGCAGGCCAATTCCGACAGGCCAGTCTCTATGAACGTGTGGTGGTAGCGACTCATCTGCACTCAGCCATTGCCCAAGAACTAGCTCAAGAACACTATGTGGTTTTACCAAGTCAGATTAGCTGTGAAATTCCAAAAACAATGAAAAAAATATCCCAAAAAGGCAATTGAAATCTTAATTGCCTTTTTTATGTTTTCACAGCTGATTTATTTTTCTGGTAAGATTTTTAAATACCTCAGAACCAGCAACCAACTGCTGAACTTACGAAAAATTCTCACTTTTAAGGTCTTGATTTTTTATTAAACTCACAAATGAAGCAAGATTGTTAACAAAGTTGAGGGGTGTCAAATCATGCTTTTTTTGATATAATTTTTAATGATGAATGCGAGAAATGATCGGTATGTGGTCGTTGATTTAGAGGCGACCAGCACCGGAAGCAAGGCAAAAATTATTCAAGTAGGCATTGTGGTGATTGAGAATGGTGACATCATCGATCAGTATGCGACTGATGTCAATCCCCACGAACCCTTGGATTCTCATATCAAAGAATTAACGGGTCTGACCGATCAGCGTTTGGCTGCGGCACCAGAGTTTTCTCAGGTGGCCGGAAAAATTTTTGAATTGGTTAAGGACGGTATTTTTGTTGCGCATAATGTACAGTTTGATGCTAACCTTCTTGCAGAATTCCTCTTTTTTGAAGGATATGAATTGCGTACACCGCGGGTGGATACAGTTGAGCTTGCCCAAGTTCTATATCCTCAGTTTGAAAAATACAATCTAGGTATCCTTTGTCAAGAGTTGGGCATTGAGCTGGAACATGCCCATACTGCCCTGTCTGATGCTCAGGCAACAGCTGAACTCTTGCTTTACATGCGTCAAAAACTTTTTGAGCTACCTAAAGGGCTCTTAGAAAGCTTGTTAAACCTTGCAGACAACCTTCTCTATGAAAGTTATCTGGTGATTGAGGAGGTCTATCAGCAACAATCTCTCTTGTCTTTACCGGACTTGATGGAACTTCATGGGCTTTTTCTCAGAAAGGAAAGCAAAGGCTTAGTCCCACGAAAGTTATCCAAAGATTTTGCTAAAAATATTTCTTTATTGGGGCTGGAGGAGCGTCCGCAACAGTTGGAATTTGCGGAGAAGGTTGAGCACTTATTGGAAGAACACCAGACTTCTTTTATCCAAGCTCAAACGGGACTGGGCAAGACTTATGGTTATCTCCTCCCAGCTTTGAACTCGGAGAGTCAAGCAGGGATTTTAGTGAGTGTTCCGACCAAAATTCTTCAAAATCAGATCATGCAAGAAGAAGGTCAGCGTTTAAAAGAGGTTTTCCATCTGGAAATCCATAGTCTCAAGGGGCCTCAAAATTACTTGAAATTGGATGCCTTTCACCAAGTCCTCCATCGACCGGAGTCCAATCGTCTATTTACTCGCTTTAAAATGCAACTGCTCATCTGGCTAACGGAGACAGATACTGGTGATTTGGACGAAATCGGGCAGCTTTATCGCTACCAGCATTTTCTGCCGGAACTAGTCCACGATGGCAAGCTTTCAAAGAAAAGTTTATTTGCTACAGAGGATTTTTGGAAACGAGGGCAGGAAAAGGCCGAGACCAGTCGTGTTCTTCTGACCAATCATGCCTATCTGGTCACTCGTTTGGAAGACAATCCCGAGTTTGTCGACAATCGTTTGGTGATTTTGGATGAAGCTCAAAAAATGCTGCTAGCTCTCGAAAATCTAGCCCAGCAGGCTTATCGCCTAGAGGATCTTGTAACTCAAATTGAAAAGTCCTTAGAGTCAGAGGAAGATTTGGTTCAGAAACGCTTGCTTGAGAGTATCGGCTTTGAATGTCGTTACTTGATGGAGCACTATCAGTCAGGCCTTAAGAATGGAAAGTGGTTGGATTCTCTCGAAGAGTTGCGCCAGCATTTTTCGGAGTTAGCTCTCCCAGAGTATCGAGAGCTTGCAAACTTTTTCACCTCGGACCGTGAATTTTGGCTTGCTACAGCAGAGAAATCGAGCAAGGATGTCTTGATTTGTTCTAGTAAAAAAGGCCGCTTTATACTAGCAGACTTATTGCCAGAAGATTGTAGGCTCCTAGGAGTATCGGCTACTCTTGAAATCAGCAATCGGGTTTCCCTAGCAGATTTATTGGGATTTCCGGATGCTCCACTTGTTAGGCTTGATGTAGCAAAACAGGAGCAACAAGAAGTCTTTCTAGTCAATGATTTTCCTCTTGTGACAGAAGTTTCGCCTGTTGACTATGCTAGTGAAGTGGCTTCTGTCATTCGAAGCTTACAAGCCTTTCAAGAACCCTTATTGGTTTTGTTTACCTCAAAAGAGATGTTGCTGGCAGTTTCGGACCTGCTAGACCAACCGCATCTAGCTCAGTATAAAAATGGGGAACCAAGCCAACTGAAAAAACGTTTTGAAAAAGGCGAACGCCAGATCTTGCTTGGAACAGGTAGTTTCTGGGAAGGAGTTGATTTTTCAACCCATCCTTGCGTGATCCAAGTGATTCCGAGATTGCCTTTCCAAAATCCCCAAGAACCGTTAACCAAAAAATTAAACCAAGAACTGCGTCAAGAAGGGAAGAATCCTTTCTATGATTATCAGTTACCGATGGCGATCATTCGACTAAAGCAAGCCCTTGGTCGTACTGTTAGACGATCTGACCAAGGTTCGATTGCTCTAATCTTAGACAGTCGTGTCGTTAGCAAGCGTTACGGCAAACAAATCGCTCAGGCCTTGTCAAAAGAAAGGGCTGTTCAGGTTCTTTCTAGAGAACAGCTAGAGCCTGCTGTAGCTGATTTTCTCCAATCTCGTCGCAATAGAATGAAAGAAAAATCCCAGAAAGAGAAAAGGTAAAAAATATGAAACGTTCCTTCGACTCTCGAGTCGATTATAGCCTCCTCCTACCAGTGTTTTGTTTACTGGTGATTGGAGTAGTGGCCATTTATATAGCAGTTAGTCATGACTATCCAAATAATGTATTACCAATTCTAGGTCAGCAAATCGCTTGGATTGCCTTGGGCCTTGTCATTGGTTTTGTGGTCATGTTCTTTAATACCGAATTTTTATGGAAGGTGACTCCCTATCTTTATGATCTAGGGCTAGCTTTGATGGTCCTACCTCTTGTTTTCTACAATCCAAATCTTGTAGCGTCAACAGGTGCCAAGAACTGGGTATCGATTGGTGGAACGACACTTTTTCAGCCATCGGAGTTCATGAAGATTTCCTATATCTTGATGTTGGCTCGAGCCATTGTAAGATTCACTCAAAAACACAAGGAATGGCGACGAACTATTCCCTTGGATTTCCTATTGATTGGTTGGATGATTGCCTTTACCATACCAGTCTTGATCCTCTTAGCCCTACAAAGTGACTTGGGGACTGCCTTGGTCTTTGTAGCTATTTTTTCCGGTATGGTTCTCCTTTCAGGTGTTTCGTGGAAGATTATCATTCCGGTTTTTGCGACAGGGGTGACTGCAGTTGTAGGTTTTATGGCCATCTTTATAAGCAAGGATGGGCGTGCCTTCTTGCATCAGATTGGGATGCCAACTTACCAGATCAACCGCATCTTGGCTTGGCTCAATCCCTTTGACTTCGCGCAAACAACGACTTACCAACAGGCGCAGGGACAAATTGCGATTGGAAGTGGTGGCTTGTTTGGGCAAGGTTTCAATGTGTCCAATCTCCTCATTCCAGTACGTGAAAGTGATATGATTTTTACGGTGATTGCTGAAGATTTTGGCTTCATTGGTTCGGTCTTTGTCGTTGCCCTGTACTTACTTCTCATCTATCGGATGTTGAAGATTACTCTCAGGTCAAATAACCAGTTCTACACCTACATTTCGACTGGTTTTATCATGATGTTGCTCTTCCATATCTTTGAAAATATCGGCGCTGTGACAGGCTTACTTCCTTTGACAGGGATTCCTCTACCATTTATTTCTCAAGGTGGATCCGCAATTATTAGTAACCTCATCGGTGTCGGTCTCCTCTTGTCTATGAGTTACCAGACAAACCTAGCAGAAGAGAAAAGTGGAAAAGTTCCATTCAAACGAAAGAAAGTCGTCCTAAAACAAATCAAATAAGGAGGTCACTATGGCAAAAGTAGCAGTTATTTTAGCCCAGGGTTTTGAAGAAATTGAAGCCTTGACAGTAGTCGATGTCTTGCGTCGAGCAAACATTTCATGTGATATGGTAGGATTTGAAGAGCAGGTGACAGGGTCACATGACATTCAGGTAAAAGCTGATCGTGTTTTTGATGGTGGTTTGTCCGATTATGACTTGGTCGTTCTTCCAGGAGGTATGCCAGGATCAGCTCACCTACGAGATAATCAAGCGCTTATTTCACAGATTAAAGCCTTTGACCAAGCAGGAAAGAAAATTGCTGCCATCTGTGCAGCCCCAATCGCCCTCCATCAAGCAGGTGTCCTGAAAGACAAACACTTTACTTGTTATGACGGAATTCAGGAGCAAATTACTGACGGAATTTATCAAAAGCAAACGGTGGTTGTAGATGGTAATCTAATAACTAGCCGAGGACCGTCAACCGCACTTGCCTTTGCCTATAAGCTCGTAGAGCAATTAGGAGGAGACGCCGAAAGTTTACGAGACGGCATGCTCTATCGAGATGTCTTTGGAAACAAACAGTAAGACGAGAGTTCGGCTCTCGTTTTTTAATTTACTCCATGTCTAAAAAATGTTTCATATGATTGTCTTGCGATTTTATATCAAACTTTTATAAATCAATCAAGCTTCGTCTAGTATAAGAAGGAAATCTATCTCTAGAAATGTTAGTGTTTTCAAGTTGTTAGATAGAATACTTCAGATTGTTACTGAAATCAATAGATTCATGAAAAAGATATAATATTCAATAAATGCTATATTAAAAGGTCTTATCATGCGAATTAATCTGCTTGTATTAATTTGAAATATAAAGTACTTTCTCTGTAATATAATTGAAACGTGTTACTAGTATATTAAAATTAGTAAGAATTTTTTGCATATACGAAACTGGGGGAGTGATATGTTGGAAACTTTCGGAAAAATATTCAAAGTCATTAGAGAATCAAAAAAAATGTCCCTGAAAGAGGTGGCTGCTGGTGATATTTCCGTGGCTCAGCTATCCCGTTTTGAAAGGGGAGTCAATGGGATCACACTTGATTCTTTTTATTGTTGTTTAAAAAATATGGCTGTTTCCCTAGAGGAGTTTCAGTATGTTTACCATAATTACATTGATTCAGATGATGTGCTGTTCTCAAAAAAAGTAGCTGATGCATATCAGGAAAACAATGTTGTCAAGCTCCAGAATATTTTGTCTAGCTCAGAAGCTTTGACCGAACAGTTTCCTGAGAAGAAAAACTATAAACTCAATACGATCATTGTCAGAGCTCTTCTGTCTTCCTGTTGCCCAGATTTTCAGATTAGCAAGAAGGATATAGAATTTCTGACGGATCATCTCTTTTCTGTTGAGGAGTGGGGGCGTTATGAACTCTGGCTCTTTACAAACAGTGTTGATTTGATGACCTTGGAAACGCTGGAAACCTTCGCTAGTGAGATGATCAATCGTACCCAGTTTTATAACAACCTACCTGAAAATCGCCGCCGTATTATCAAGATGCTACTTAATGTCATTAGCGTCTGTATAGAAGGAAACCATCTGCTAGTTGCTATGAGGTTTCTCAATTATCTCGATCACTCTAAAATTCCTGAAACAGATCTATATGATCGAACGCTGATTAAGTATCATCGGGCTCTGTATGCCTACAAGGTTGGGAATACTAATGCTCTCAGTGACATCGAGCAATGCCTATCTTTTTTTGAATTTTTAGATTCCTTTGGTGTTGCCCAAAAACTTAAAGAACAGTTTGAAAGAATTTGCCTTTCATAGTTGTAGATGTGCAACAAAAAATGATCATTTTGAAAAATATACTAGAATAAGGGCATAACTTTATACTAAATTCAGAAGGAGGCTTTATGATGGAGAAAAAGATTCATTATAAGATGCATAAAGTTAAGAAAAACTGGGTAGCCATTGCTTTGACTACCTTGGCCCTTATTGTAGCACCAAAGGTACTTGGTCTAGAACCAGGCGTTGTCCATGCGGATGATGTAAAGCAGGTTGTAGTTCAAGAACCTGCTACAGCTCAGACTAGTGGTCCGGGTCAGCAAACTCCAGCCCAAGCTAAAATAGCATCTGAGCAAGAAGCAGAAAAAGCAACCCCTGCAGACAAGGTGACAGGCGATGCTACTGCTAGTGATAAGTCTGCTAAACCAGCAGAAAATACAGAAGCAACAGTTCAAACCAATGCTCAAGAGCCTGCTAAACCAGCAGATACGAAAGAAGCATCTACAGAAAAGGCTGCTGTTGCTGAAGAAGTTAAAGCTGCTAATGCAATCACAGAAACTCCTAAAACAGAAGTAGCAGAGCAGAATAAACAAGCAGGGCCAACAACTGCCCAAGACCAAGAAGGCGACAAACGAGAAAAAACGGCTGTTGCAGACAAGATTGTTGCAAATCCAAAGGTTGCAAAGAAAGATCGCTTGCCCGAACCTGCTCAAAAACAAGGAGCAGTAGCTGAAAGAATGGTAGCAGATCAGGCTCAACCTGCACCTGTAAATGCTGACCATGATGATGATGTCCTATCTCATATTAAGACCATTGATGGTAAAAATTACTATGTTCAGGACGATGGTACAGTTAAAAAGAACTTTGCAGTTGAACTTAATGGTAGAATACTTTATTTTGATGCAGAAACTGGTGCCTTAGTTGATTCAAATGAATATCAGTTCCAACAAGGAACCAGCAGTCTCAATAATGAATTCTCCCAAAAGAATGCTTTCTATGGTACGACTGACAAGGATATTGAAACTGTAGACGGTTATTTGACAGCAGATAGCTGGTATCGTCCAAAGTTCATCTTAAAAGATGGAAAAACATGGACGGCATCGACAGAAACAGACTTACGTCCTCTTTTGATGGCTTGGTGGCCTGATAAACGTACTCAGATTAATTACCTCAACTATATGAACCAGCAAGGTCTGGGAGCAGGTGCTTTTGAAAACAAAGTTGAACAAGCTCTCCTGACAGGAGCTTCTCAGCAGGTTCAGCGCAAAATTGAGGAAAAAATTGGTAAAGAAGGCGATACCAAATGGTTGAGAACGCTGATGGGTGCCTTTGTCAAAACCCAGCCAAACTGGAATATCAAGTCAGAGTCTGAAACAACTGGTACTAAAAAGGACCACTTGCAGGGTGGAGCTTTGCTTTATACTAATAATGAGAAGAGCTCTCATGCTGACTCTAAGTTCCGTCTGCTTAACCGTACCCCTACTAGTCAAACAGGTACACCTAAGTACTTCATTGACAAGTCAAACGGTGGTTATGAGTTCTTGCTCTCTAGCGACTTTGACAATTCTAATCCAGCTGTTCAGGCCGAACAACTCAACTGGTTGCATTTTATGATGAACTTTGGAAGCATCGTAGCCAATGATCCGACTGCTAATTTTGATGGAGTTCGTGTCGATGCGGTGGACAATGTCAACGCAGACTTGCTCCAAATCGCATCTGACTACTTCAAGTCTCGCTACAAGGTTGGAGAAAGTGAAGAAGAAGCTATTAAGCATTTGTCTATCTTGGAAGCTTGGTCTGATAACGATCCTGACTACAACAAAGATACTAAGGGTGCTCAACTAGCAATTGACAACAAGCTACGCTTGTCCTTGCTTTATTCATTCATGCGTAATCTATCTATCCGTAGCGGAGTAGAGCCAACGATTACAAATAGTCTAAATGACCGTTCTTCTGAAAAGAAAAATGGCGAACGAATGGCTAACTATATCTTTGTTCGGGCTCATGATAGTGAAGTACAAACTGTTATTGCCGACATCATTCGAGAAAATATCAATCCAAATACGGATGGTTTGACCTTTACCATGGATGAACTCAAGCAAGCCTTCAAGATCTACAACGAAGATATGCGCAAGGCGGACAAGAAATATACGCAGTTCAACATCCCAACTGCTCATGCTCTCATGCTCTCCAATAAAGACTCTATCACTCGGGTCTACTATGGTGATCTCTATACCGATGATGGTCAATACATGGAGAAAAAATCTCCTTACCACGACGCTATCGATGCCTTGTTGCGTGCTCGTATTAAGTATGTAGCAGGTGGACAAGACATGAAAGTCACTTATATGGGTGTACCTCGTGAGGCTGATAAATGGTCTTACAATGGTATTTTGACTTCTGTGCGCTACGGTACGGGTGCTAATGAAGCAACAGATGAAGGAACAGCAGAAACTCGTACTCAAGGGATGGCTGTTATTGCTTCTAACAACCCTAACCTGAAACTGAACGAATGGGATAAACTGCAAGTCAATATGGGAGCAGCCCACAAGAATCAATACTATCGCCCTGTGCTTTTGACGACCAAAGATGGCATTTCCCGCTATCTAACTGACGAAGAAGTGCCGCAATCGCTCTGGAAGAAGACAGATGCTAATGGTGTTTTGACCTTTGATATGAATGATATCGCAGGCTACAGCAATGTCCAAGTTTCTGGATATCTGGCTGTTTGGGTACCAGTTGGCGCTAAGGCAGATCAGGATGCTCGTACAACAGCAAGCAAGAAGAAAAATGCTAGTGGTCAAGTTTACGAATCTAGCGCAGCCCTTGATTCTCAGTTGATTTACGAAGGCTTCTCTAACTTCCAAGACTTTGCAACCCGCGATGACCAATATACCAATAAAGTCATTGCTAAAAATGTCAACCTCTTCAAGGAATGGGGAGTAACTTCATTTGAGCTACCACCTCAGTATGTATCTAGCCAAGACGGTACCTTCTTAGATTCTATCATTCAGAATGGTTATGCCTTTGAAGACCGCTACGATATGGCAATGAGCAAGAACAATAAATATGGTTCTCTAAAAGATTTGCTCAATGCTCTTCGTGCGCTTCACAGTGTCAATATCCAAGCCATCGCGGACTGGGTACCAGACCAAATCTATAACCTACCAGGTAAGGAAGTAGTAACAGCAACACGTGTCAACAACTATGGAACCTACCGTGAAGGCGCAGAAATTAAGGAAAAACTCTATGTAGCTAATAGTAAGACCAATGGGACTGATTTCCAAGGTAAGTACGGTGGAGCCTTCTTAGATGAACTCAAAGCTAAATATCCAGAAATCTTTGAACGAGTACAGATTTCCAATGGTCAAAAGATGACAACAGATGAGAAGATTACCAAGTGGTCGGCTAAGTACTTCAATGGTACCAATATCTTAGGTCGTGGTGCTTACTATGTTCTTAAAGACTGGGCTAGCAACGACTATCTCACTAACAAAAATGGTGAGGTGGTATTGCCTAAGCAATTAGTTAATAAGAATGCTTACACAGGATTTGTTAGTGATGCCAATGGTACTAAGTTCTATTCAACTAGTGGTTATCAAGCTAAAAATTCCTTTATCCAAGATGAAAATGGAAATTGGTATTACTTCGATAAACGAGGCTATCTTGTAACAGGTGCTCATGAAATTGATGGCAAGCACGTTTATTTCTTGAAGAATGGTATTCAACTTCGTGATTCTATCCGTGAAGATGAAAATGGTAATCAGTACTACTATGATCAAACTGGTGCCCAAGTTCTCAACCGTTACTACACTACTGATGGTGAAAACTGGCGTTACTTTGATGCCAAGGGTGTTATGGCTCGAGGTCTTGTCAAGATAGGAGATGGACAGCAATTCTTTGATGAAAACGGCTATCAGGTTAAGGGCAAGATTGTGAGTGCTAAGGATGGCAAACTTCGTTACTTTGACAAGGATTCAGGAAATGCTGTTATTAATCGTTTTGCTCAGGGTGATAACCCAAGTGATTGGTACTATTTCGGAGCAGATGGAGTTGCTGTGACAGGCCTTCAGAAGATTGGCAAACAAACACTTTACTTTGACCAAGATGGTAAGCAAGTCAAGGGTAAAATCGTGACACTTTCAGATAAGAGTATCCGTTACTTTGATGCCAATTCAGGAGAAATGGCAGTCGGCAAGTTTGCAGAAGGTGCCAAGAGCGAATGGTATTACTTTGACCAAACTGGTAAAGCAGTGACAGGTCTTCAAAAGATTGGTCAACAAACACTTTACTTTGACCAAGATGGCAAGCAAGTTAAGGGTAAAATCGTGACACGTTCAGATAAGAGTATCCGTTACTTTGATGCCAACTCAGGGGAAATGGCAGTCGGCAAGTTTGCAGAAGGTGCCAAGAACGAATGGTATTACTTTGACCAAACTGGTAAAGCAGTGACAGGCTTGCAGCAGGTTGGTCAACAGACTCTCTATTTCACGCAAGATGGCAAGCAAGTCAAAGGAAAAGTTGTTGATGTGAATGGAGTTAGTCGATATTTCGATGCCAATTCAGGGGATATGGCTCGAAGCAAATGGATTCAACTTGAAGATGGAAGTTGGATGTATTTTGACCGCGATGGTAGAGGTCAAAACTTCGGAAGAAACTAATCGAATGTAGCTCAATAAAAATCAAACTTTATCTGATGATATACAAAAACGATAACTCCTTTAAAGGACGTTATCGTTTTTTGCCTGTTTGGAGAATAAATGACAATTGAAAAGAAAGATGGAATCATTGGAAACTGAAATGAATTAACAAGAGATTCCATATTGGAATAATCTTTTTCTGCTCTCTAATGTGGTATTCAAAGCAATGAGGATTCTATTTTTAAAGTTTGGAAATCCAAAAGCGTTTCGTTTGCGAATAATGACGCGGTTGTTAGTAATTTCTATTTTTAAATTTGTACATTTGAGAGAAGAAAGATTTTGCTTGATTATTCATGGAGGAGCTATTCTTCACAAAAAGGCTCCATAGATGCATTAGTGTTTTACACTCTATAGAAATTATAGAGCCGAAAAATCTAGGAAATCATCGCTTTTTTCATAAAAAAATGGTATAATGAAGGGTATGAAATATCACGACTATATATGGGATTTAGGTGGTACCCTATTGGATAATTATGAGTCTTCTACAGCAACCTTTGTAGAAACCTTAGCCCAATATGGAATAGAGCAAGAACACGACCGTGTCTACGAAGCTTTGAAGGTTTCGACAGCTTTTGCCATCGAGAAGTTTGCACCAAATATCGAGGGGTTTTTAGAGAACTACAAAGAAAATGAAGCGCGTGAGCTAGAGCATCCAGTTTTGTTTGAGGGAATTCCAGAATTACTCAAAGATATTTCGGACAAGGGTGGTCGCCATTTCTTGGTTTCTCATCGAAATGACCAAGTGCTAGAACTTCTTGCTAAGACCCAGATAGCGAACTACTTCACCGAGGTGGTGACTGCCAGTTCTGGCTTTAAACGAAAACCAGATCCTGAGTCCATGATTTATTTACGTGATAAATATCATATTACATCTGGTTTGGTCATTGGTGACAGAAATATTGATGTAGAAGCAGGTAAAGCTGCTGGCTTAGATGCCTATCTTTTTAATAACGTTGCGACATTGAGACAAGCAATAGACATGTAAGAAAAGGGAAAAAATGACAGAAGAAATCAAAAATCAACAGGCACAGGATTATGATGCCAGTCAAATTCAAGTTTTGGAGGGACTTGAAGCTGTTCGTATGCGTCCAGGTATGTATATTGGATCGACTTCAAAAGAAGGTCTTCACCATCTAGTATGGGAAATCGTTGATAACTCAATTGACGAAGCCCTAGCTGGGTTTGCTAGCCACATCCAAGTCTTTATAGAGCCTGATAATTCCATCACCGTAGTGGATGATGGGCGTGGAATTCCTGTTGATATTCAGGAAAAAACAGGGCGTCCCGCTGTTGAGACCGTCTTTACAGTTCTTCACGCTGGAGGAAAATTCGGCGGTGGCGGATACAAGGTTTCAGGTGGATTGCACGGTGTAGGTTCATCAGTAGTAAACGCTCTTTCAACTCAACTAGATGTTCATGTCCATAAAAACGGTAAGATTCATTACCAAGAATACCGTCGTGGTCATGTTGTTGCTGATCTTGAGGTGGTTGGAGATACAGATAAAACTGGAACAACAGTTCACTTCACACCAGATCCAGAGATTTTTACAGAAACAACAACTTTTGACTTTGAAAAATTAAACAAACGTATTCAAGAACTAGCCTTTTTGAACCGAGGTCTTCAAATCTCCATCACAGATAAGCGTGAAGGTCTCGAACAGACTAAACATTACCACTATGAGGGTGGTATTGCTAGCTACGTTGAATATATCAATGAGAACAAGGATGTTATCTTTGATACACCAATCTACACAGACGGTGAGATGGATGATATCACAGTTGAAGTAGCCATGCAGTACACAACCGGTTACCACGAAAACGTCATGAGTTTCGCCAATAACATTCACACCCATGAAGGTGGTACGCATGAGCAAGGTTTCCGTACAGCGCTGACACGTGTTATCAATGATTATGCCCGCAAGAATAAACTGCTAAAAGACAATGAAGATAACCTGACAGGAGAAGATGTTCGTGAAGGTTTGACAGCTGTTATCTCTGTCAAGCACCCTAATCCGCAGTTTGAAGGCCAAACCAAGACTAAATTGGGAAATAGCGAAGTAGTCAAGATTACCAATCGCCTCTTCAGCGATGCCTTCTCTGATTTCCTCATGGAAAATCCACAGATTGCTAAGCGTATCGTGGAAAAAGGAATCTTGGCTGCCAAGGCTCGTGTAGCTGCCAAGCGTGCGCGTGAAGTCACACGCAAGAAATCTGGTTTGGAAATTTCCAATCTTCCTGGAAAACTAGCAGACTGTTCTTCGAACAACCCAGCTGAAGCCGAACTCTTCATCGTCGAAGGAGACTCAGCTGGTGGATCAGCCAAATCTGGTCGTAACCGTGAGTTTCAGGCTATCCTCCCAATTCGTGGTAAAATCTTGAACGTTGAAAAAGCTAGCATGGATAAAATCCTTGCAAACGAAGAAATTCGAAGCCTTTTCACAGCCATGGGAACAGGATTTGGTGCAGAATTTGATGTCACTAAGGCTCGTTACCAAAAACTCGTTTTGATGACCGATGCCGATGTTGATGGAGCCCACATTCGAACTCTCTTGCTAACCTTGATTTATCGCTATATGAAACCAATCTTAGAGGCTGGTTATGTTTACATTGCCCAACCACCGATTTATGGGGTTAAAGTTGGAAGTGAGATCAAAGAATACATTCAACCTGGTGCAGATCAAGAAATTAAACTCCAAGAAGCCTTAGCACGTCACAGTGAAGGGCGTTCAAAACCAACGATCCAACGTTATAAAGGTTTGGGAGAAATGGATGACCACCAATTGTGGGAAACAACCATGGATCCTGAACATCGCTTGATGGCGCGTGTTTCGGTAGATGATGCTGCCGAAGCAGATAAGATCTTTGATATGTTGATGGGAGATCGAGTAGAACCTCGTCGCGAATTTATCGAAGAAAACGCTGTTTACAGTACACTTGACGTCTAAAAAATGTGGGAAATAGTTCCCTTGGTTTAAAAAATATGATATAATCATTACGATTGTTTCTAGTATAAAAGGAGTTTGATATGTCTAATGGACAACTAATTTATCTAATGGTTGCGATTGCAGTCATTCTGATCTTAGCTTATGTAACAGCTATCTTTTTACGTAAGCGTAATGTAAGCAGATTAACGGCCCTTGAAGAAAGAAAAGAAGAACTCTACAACCTTCCTGTAAATGATGAGGTTGAAGCCGTTAAAAACATGCACTTGATTGGTCAAAGCCAGGTGACCTTCCGTGAATGGAACCAAAAATGGGTTGATTTATCTCTGAACTCATTTGCTGATATTGAAAATCACCTATTTGAAGCTGAAAGCTACAATAATTCTTTCCGTTTCTTTAAGGCAACGCACAAACTTGATCAAATTGAGAGCCAAATCGGCTTGATTGAAGAAGATATTGCTACTATTCGCAATGCCCTTTCTGAACTTGAAAAACAAGAATCTAAGAATAGTGGCCGTGTCCTTCATGCCTTGGACTTGTTTGAATCCCTTCAACATACCGTTGCAGAAGATTCGGAGAAATATGGGAAGGCCCTTCCTGAGATTGAGAAACAATTGGAAAACATTCAATCAGAATTCTCTCAATTTGTTACTCTAAATTCATCAGGTGACCCAGTTGAAGCCGCAGCAATTCTTGATTCAACTGAAAATCATATTCTCGCTTTGACACACATCGTTGAGCGAATTCCAGCTCTTGTTGAAACCTTGACAAAAGAATTGCCAGACCAATTGGCAGATTTGGAAGAAGGCTATCGCAAGCTTTTGGATGCTAACTATCACTTTACAGAAACAGATATTGAGTCTCGTTTCCAACTTTTGCATGAGTCTTTGAAAAATAATCAAGAAAATATTCGTCAGTTGGAATTGGACAATGCAGAGTATGAAAATAATCGCATCCAAGAAGAAATCAACGCACTTTATGATATCTTCACTCGTGAAATTGCAGCTCAAAAAGTGGTTGAAAGTCTTCTTGCTACATTACCAACTTATCTTAACCACTTGAAAGAAAATAATCAGGTGCTTGTTCAAGACCTTGAACGCTTGACTAAAACCTACCTTCTTCCTGAAAGTGATGGTAATCATGTTCGTCGTCTTCAAGCAGAATTGGCTGCACTTGATACGGCAATCATGGAAGTGACAGAGGATCAAGGTGAGTCAACACAAGCCTACTCTGCTCTTGAAGAACAGTTGGAAATGCTTCAAAGCAACCTCAAGGATATAGAGGATGAGCAAATCTCTGTTAGCGAACGACTTGCGCAAATTGAAAAAGACGATCTCAATGCTCGCCAAAAAGCAAATGTCTATGTGAACCGTTTGCATACTATCAAACGTTACATGGAGAAGAGAAACTTGCCAGGTATTCCTCAAAGTTTCTTGAAACTTTTCTTTACTGCAAGTCATAACACAGAAGATTTGATGGCAGAGTTAGAACAACCACAAGTGAATATTGAATCGGTTAAACGAATTCTTGAAATTGCAACAAATGATATGGAAGCACTTGAAACAGAAACCTATGATATTGTTCAATATGCAACCTTGACAGAGCAACTCTTGCAATACTCAAATCGTTACCGTTCATTTGATGAGCGTATCCAAGAGGCCTTCAACGAAGCGCTTGAAATTTTTGAAAAAGAGTTTGACTACAAGGCATCATTTGAAAAAATTTCACAAGCCTTGGAAGTTGCTGAACCTGGGGTTACAAACCGTTTTGTCACTTCATATGAGAAAACACGTGAAGCGATTCGTTTTTAAAAATAGAAGCTTAGAAGATTTCTAAGCTTTTTTATTTTCCTAAAAAAAGACAGAATCCCTGTTTATCATTGAAATAATAGCCTCGATTTGATATGATGGAAATATGAAAAAAAATAGAGCGAAACGTGTTTCTCACGATAAAACGAGAAGGATATTGCTTTCCCTTGTTGGAATCTTAGGAATTGCTACGATTCTATTAGGGAGTGCTATTGGTTATAAGCTACTACAAAAGCAATCTTACGAACAAAAAATAGAAGCGCTAAAGAGCGAAAAGGACCAGCAATTCAACTCAGGTAGTCAGAAGGACCATTTCCGAAAAGGTCAAGCTGAGGTGATTGCCTACTACCCTCTGCAAGGAGAGGAAGTTATTGCGTCTATTAGAGAAAAAATCAACCAGGATATCAAAGAAAAGCTGGAAGATAAAGAGGATTTGGTCTTTTATTATACTGAGCAGTTGGATCCTGTCTTAAAGGGAGTTGTTGCTCGTAATGTCAGCAAGCAAGTCTACGATTTGTCTGCATCAAAGGTTGAAGAAAAAGAAAAGACTTCTTTAGGGAAAATTTTCTTGACTGAAGATGGGAAAGATTTTGACCTCAGTAAACTTTTCAAAGATGCAAGTAAGGCTAAGGAACTCTTGCTGAGTCAAATCAAATCAACTCTAGAAGATAAGAAACTTGACCAGGCAAAAATTGATCAAGTTATAAAGAGCTTCACAGACCAAGAATTGACATCTTGGAGCTTTGATTATAAGGATAGTCAAATCATCCTTTATCCTGCTAATCCAGGGGAGACTGTTGAGGAAATTGCTTTGCCAATATCTAGTTTCTTTGATGTCATTGAGTCCTCTTATCTATTAGAAAAGGATGCTGAACTTTACCAAGCATACTTTGCTAAGAAAAATAAAAAAGTTGTAGCCTTGACCTTTGACGATGGTCCAAATCCAACTACAACCACGCAGGCTTTGGATACTTTAGCTAAATATGGTGTAAAAGCAACCTTCTTTGTACTTGGTAAAAACATTGCAGGTAATGAAAATCTTCTAAAACGAATGAAATCAGAAGGTCATGTTGTAGGAAACCACAGCTGGAGTCATCCCGTTCTTTCACAACTTTCGCTCGAAGATGCTAAAAAACAAATCACTGATACAGAAGATTTGTTAACTCAAGTTTTAGGATCAAGCTCTAAACTGATGCGCCCACCTTATGGTGCTATCACTGATGATATTCGAAATGGCCTTGATTTAAGCTTCATCATGTGGGATGTGGATAGTTTGGACTGGAAGAGTAAAAATGAGACAGCCATTTTGACAGAGATTCAACGTCAGGTTCGCAATGGTTCCATCATCCTCATGCATGATATCCATGGTCCTTCTGTTAATTCTCTACCAAGTGTTATTGAGTATTTAAAGGGTGAAGGGTATACATTTGTGACCGTTCCTGAATTGC
The DNA here is from genome assembly GCF_041432195.1 of Streptococcus sp. 27098_8_23. GTDB lineage: Bacteria > Bacillota > Bacilli > Lactobacillales > Streptococcaceae > Streptococcus. Next base: position 172,518 of record NZ_JAPVZF010000001.1, read on the forward strand.
TCAATTCTCGCTTGAAAGCTCACGAGATCTATTACGATCGTGATCAATAATTGTTAAAATCTAAAGGGGCAAGTGTTCTGATAATCAGGATTTTGTTTCTTTAGATTTTCTTCACATAGAAAGGAAAAACGATGAAATCTTACAACCTTAATAATGGAGTTTCAATTCCTGTACTAGGATTTGGAACATGGAAAGCTGAAAATGGAGAGGTAGCCTACCAAGCCGTTTTAGAAGCCTTAAAGGCTGGCTATCGTCATATTGATACTGCAGCTATCTATAAAAATGAGGAGAGCGTTGGACGTGCTATTCGAGATAGCGGTATTCCAAGACAAGAAATTTTTGTAACGACCAAACTCTGGAATACTAATCACAGCTATGATGAAGCTCGCCAAGCATTTGAAGAATCAATGGAAAAACTGGGATTGGATTATCTAGATTTGTACCTTATCCATTGGCCAAATCCAAAACCTTTAAGAGAAAATGACGAATGGAAAACTCGCAATGCTGAAGTCTGGAGAGCGATGGAGGACCTTTACCAAGAAGGCAAAATCCGTGCTATCGGCGTTAGTAATTTCCTTCCCCATCATTTGGATGCCTTGCTTGAGACAGCAAGAGTCATCCCAGCGGTCAATCAGGTGCGCTTGGCACCAGGAGTTTATCAAGAGGAAGTGGTTGACTACTGTAGAGAGAAAGGAATTCTCTTAGAGGCTTGGGGACCTTTTGGCCAAGGAGAGTTGTTTGAACAGAAAGAAGTCCAAGAAATTGCTGATAAGCATGGGAAATCAGTGGCTCAAATCGCCTTGGCTTGGAGTTTGGCAGAAGGTTTCTTACCTCTACCTAAGTCCGTAACAGCCTCTCGCATCCAGAGCAATCTCGACTGTTTTGGGATTGAACTCAGCAGAGACGAGCGAGAAGTCTTAAAGACAATTTCAGTGACTTCGGGTGCACCTCGTGTGGATGAGATGGATTTTTAGTTTGTAAAATCTATTTATACCGAAATAACAAAGACTAGGAATTTTAAATCCTAGTCTTTTTGTGTATAAAAAATCTAAATTGTTTGTATAATGAAATAATTTTATGGATTGAAATATAGGAACGAATTTAGAAAGTATTGGTTTGATAGAACAAATAACACGAATGATAAAATTAAATAAACAAAATATATACGTAAATATTACATTTTTGTGACAATTCAGATTTTTATGAAAATTTATGATTATTTGCGTTATAATAGGTATACTTTAAAGAAAAAGGAGATTATTTATGAATAGACGACAACGTTTTTCATTAAGGAAATACAAATTTGGTCTTGCTTCAGTTTTATTGGGAACTGCATTGGTTTTTGGAGCAAGTCAAGTCAGTGCCAATGAGCAGAGTACAGGTGAAAATCAAGCTCAAACTCAGGAAATTAAGACAGAGCTAAAAGACGATAAACACTCAAACTCTGCGACTGACCAAACCAATACTAATGGGATTGCACCAGTAGTTGGAGAGAAACAAGAAGCTGAAACTTCTAAAGAGGATGCTAGTAAACAAGATGCTAAGGTAGAAGCTCCGGTTGATAAAACTGCTGAAACCCAAGAATCAGGAAAAGATAGCGCAGTTGCAAATGAAGAGAATCAAGGTGTCGTCCAAAAAGAAACAACAGTCGCTACCAGTACAGCGCCTGCTACTGAGAAGGCTTCTAACATAGAGAACAAAGAGGCTCAAGCAACGACAGCTCCTAAAACTACTGGAGAAACAGCAACTACTGAAAAAGAACAAGAAAAAGCTGAGTCTGCAAAACCCAATAGTCTTTCAAGCAATGATATCATCACAGTACCGAAAACTTGGAAGGCTGGTTACAAGGGGACAGGTACCGTTGTTGCCATTATTGACTCAGGGCTTGATTTGAATCATGAGGTTCTTCGAATTTCAGACCCGTCAAAAGCAAAATTTAAAAACAAGGAAGCTATCGAAGCAGCTAAAAAGGCTGCTGGAATCGATTACGGTAAATGGTATAGCGATAAGGTTGTCTATGCCTATGACTACTTTGACGGAACAGATAAGATCAAAGAAGCAGAAAGAACTTCTCATGGGATGCACGTAACAGGGATTGCGGCTGGAAACCCTGATAAAGAAGCACCAAATGGTGAAAAGGTCTATGGTGTTGCGCCAGAAGCCCAAGTCATGTTTATGCGTGTCTTTTCAGATCGCCAAAAAACGACCAGTTCAGCCCTTTATGTAAAGGCGATTGATGATGCAGTTGCCTTAGGAGCAGATGTCATTAATATGAGTTTGGGATCTAGCACTGGTTCTATGGTGGATGCTGGTTCCGATATCGTGGATGCCATCAAACGGGCTCGTGCCAAGGGAGTATCTGTTCTTATCTCAGCAGGAAATAGCAATACATTCGGAAATGGTTATTCAAAACCACTAGCCGAAAACCCAGACTATGGCTTGGTTGGAAATCCATCCACTGTTGAAGACTCAATTTCAGTTGCTTCTGTCAACAACAAAACATTGACAACAGCGGTTTTTGAAGTTAAAGGTCTAGAGGGAAATGCCGGCCTTCATAACGGAAAATTTGATTATAGTCAACCTGAAGCAGATAAGGACTTTGAAAAAGGAAAAGAGTACGAATACGTCGAAGCAGGGTTAGGTCGTGAAGAAGACTTTGCGAAGTTGGATTTAACTGGGAAACTTGCCCTCATTCAGCGTGGAGCTATGAATTTTTCAGAGAAGATCAAAAATGCACGAAAACACGGTGCAGTTGGTGCTTTGATCTACAATAATGTAGAAGGTGCAAACATCAATATGTCTATTGATGATGAAGCAAAGAAAATTCCTTCTGTATTTATTTCTAAACAGTATGGTGAAGCCTTAAAATCAGGAAACTACAAGATTGTTTTTAATGGTAAGATGGATAATCGTCCTTCTGATGTAGCCAATCAGCTATCTGACTTTTCAAGTTGGGGAGTGACTACCGATGGACAATTGAAACCAGACGTGACAGCTCCTGGCGGCAATATTTACTCATCCTTTAATGACAATACCTACGGTAGTATCAGCGGAACCAGTATGGCGGCTCCTCACGTTACGGGTGTTGCAGTTCTGGTTAAGGAATACCTTCAAAAACACCATCCAGAATTGACTCCTGAGCAAGTATCAGAGACTGTCAAGGCCTTGATCATGTCAACTGCAAAACCACATGTTAATAAGGACACAGGCACTTATACCTCTCCTCGTCAGCAAGGTTCTGGTATTGTGGATACAGCTGCTGCAGTGTCAACAGACCTCTATGTAACGGGTGAAAATGGTTATCCAAGTGTGACTTTGGGAAATATTGGAGATCAATTTACTTTCAAGGTTACTGTACACAATATTTCAGATACTGACCGTACTCTCAAGATGGTGGTGAATACCAATACAGACGAAGTTCAAGATGGAAAATTCACCCTTCGACCTCGAAAACTAACAGAGACAGTCTGGCCTGAAGTGACGGTCAAAGCCCACAGCAGTCAAACAGTTACTGTTAAAGTAGATGCTCGAAAATTTGCTGCTGAACTCAGCAAACAAATGCCAAATGGCTATTTCCTTGAAGGGTTTGTTCGCTTTGTAGATCCAGCAGATGATGGGGATGTTGTGAGTCTTGCATTTATGGGCTTCCGAGGTGAATTCCAAAATCTCCCCGCTGTTGAAAAACCAATTTACAATCTTGTCCGAGAAGGGAAAAATGGATTTTACACGGAAGTAGACAAGGAAAATCCTGCCGTTAACTACTCTAATGATGCCACCTATCTAGCCACCTTGCAAAATGACCTTCTAGTTTCCAAAGGTCAACGCCAAGGACGCCGAATTACCGTTCTTGGAATCGAACAAAATGCTGAAGGTAAGCATGTTCTTCAGTTAGACGAAAAAGGGAATGTCCGTATTGCTATTTCTCCAAACGATGATGGAAACAAAGACCTAGTTGAATATAAAACGGTTGCTTTGAGAAATCTTGTAAATCTTAGGGCTACAGTTTATGCGGCTACGGATACTAAGCATGAACATCCTATTTGGGAGGGCGATGCAAAGGATCTTCGTAAGAATTATTTTGATGGTGACAGTAGAAATCTGAAGAGTTATATTCTAGATAATACTGCTTGGAGAGGCCAGGATTTTGATGGGAATACTGTTGCGGATGGTTTATATGACTATGTTATCAGTTATACACCAGACGTTCCAGGAGCCAAAGAACAATACACGACCTTTAAAATTCAAATTGATACTCAAAAACCTGTCATCACAAGTGGTTATATTCGCTTTAAAGATGGAAACCAAGAATTCGTAGCTCGCAAACCAAAAGATGTGGGTCAAGGTGGTATTCTTTCAGAAAAAGTCTTCTACCTCACACCATTTGACCAGAAAGGGACCATGGTTCTAACTGGAAAAGACCAGTCTGGAACTCGTGCGCTTGAGAACACCCATCTGATCAAAGCCAATGCTGATGGTAGTTATACACTTCCTAAGGATGTTGACAAGGCTAATATTTACTATCTTGTTGAGGACTATGCAGGAAATGTAGATTATATCTCACTTGCTGAACTTGTACGCGATCAAAATAGTGGTCGAGTGAAAATTGCCTTGAAGGATGCGAAAACAAACCAAGATATTGATACCCTCTACGTCTATCGAATCAAAAATAGCAAGGGACAATATGTTGATGTTGACAAGACAAAAGCGATTCATTTCTTACAGTTTGGTCATTATACAGCAGAAATTTTCAGTTATGATCGAACAGAATTGAAATTTATCAGTGCCTTGTCCCAAGAGTTTGACTTGACGGAAGAAAATAGTTTCCAAACCATTACCTTCCTAGCAAATCTCCTAGAATATGCACCTGTGTCTGTTTCCTTCAATCAAGCAGTTCCAAAGACGACTACTGTGGTTCTGAAAGGGGAAGATGGGACAAGTATCACTCTTCCTGCTGAAAAATACGGTCAATACGCCTTTGGTAAGAAAGTTGCTACAGGTCGTTATACTGTACAAGTCACCTTGCCAACTGGATATGAACTCCTTGAAGATCTCGTTTCCTTGCTCGTTCAGCCGGGTCGAAATAATGCTTTGCGTCTATCTATTGTGTCTAAGTTGGCCTTGCTTGCTGCGGTAAATCAACAAAAAGAACTGGTAGAAACGTCTCGTTACTTTAATAGTAGTGCAGATAAGAGAAAAGCTTATGACCAAGCTTTCCAAGTGGCGCGGTCAGCCTTGTCAAGCAAGTTGAAACAAGAATTGATTGATGGCGTTCTCGCTAGTCTTGAGGCTGCTGGTAAAGCTTTGAATGGAAAAGATTCGAACGTGGCTGCCTTGAAAGAAGCTATGAAAGCTTACTACGCAATGACTAAAACTGGACGTTATGCTAATGCCAAGGAAAAAGTACGTCGAGCTTATGATCGTGCCTTCCAAGAAATTGCCTTACTAGCTGTAGATCCTAAAGTCAAACAGGATCAAATTGACCAATCTCTCATTGCCCTAGCAACAGCTAAAAGTAAACTAAATGGCAAAGCTACAGACTTCTCTAGTCTAAAGAAACTGGTCAAAGATGAACGCCTTTTCCAAGAAAAGAATGCGAGATTTATCTATGCTGACAAGAAAGAAAAAGCAGCTTATCTTTTAGCCTTTAAAGAAGCTCAGGAACTTTTAAATGATCCAGGAGCGAGCCAAGAAGATGTTAAAGATGCCATTACAGCATTGAAACAAGCCAAGAGAAATCTACATGGCAAAAAACCAAAAGCAAGAAGACATCCTTAAACAGGAGTTTCTGAAGCTTTACTATTAAATGAGTCTGGAACATTATTTTCAGACTCATTTTTGGTTTACACTAGCTAGAAAATTTGTTATAATACTAGCTAGGAAAGAAAGTCTTATGGCGTTCTTCAAGCGAGCTTGGGATAGTGGGAGCCAAGTAGGGCAAGGTAAGAAACTGGCGCTTTCTGTAGTATTTTAAAAAATAATGAAGTAATAAATTAGGGTGGAACCGCGTTTCAGACGCCCCTAGTCGCAAGGCTTGGGTGTTGAAATTCGGTTCTTTTTGAATTTCCTCTAATGCCTAAGTAGAAAGGAGCATAATGCTTAAAGGATCTTGTTTATGCAAAGCAGTGACCTACACTTTAGATGAGGAATTGTCGGAATTAGTTTTTTGCCACTGCTCATTCTGTCGGAAAGCAACTGCATCTGCCTATACAGTGAATGCCAAAGTTAGTAGTAAAAACCTAGTATTGCATGGAAAAGAACAGTTGGTTACCTATAGTTCATCTCCAGGGAAACAACGCTATTACTGCCAGAACTGTCATAGTCAAATTTTCACTGCTCAAGAAAATATACCAGAAGTCTGTGCTTTGAAATTAGGTACAATAGACGAATGCGATCAGAATTTACAAACTGTGCCCAAACGTCATATTTTTCAGGACCCAGCTTTTTCTTGGTTGCTTGATGAATAAATCTAAAAAGATAATATAAATTAAAGGAGTAAATAATGTCTAAAAAATTAACTTTCCAACAAATCATTCTTATTTTGCAACATTACTGGAATGACCAGGGTTGTATGCTTATGCAGGCTTATGATAATGAAAAAGGTGCGGGAACAATGAGTCCTTACACTTTCCTTCGTGCTATCGGACCTGAGCCATGGAATGCGGCTTATGTAGAGCCATCACGTCGTCCTGCTGACGGTCGTTACGGGGAAAACCCTAACCGCCTTTACCAACACCACCAATTCCAAGTGGTTATGAAGCCTTCTCCATCAAATATCCAAGAACTGTATCTTGAATCTTTAGAAAAATTGGGAATCAATCCGTTGGAGCACGATATTCGTTTCGTTGAGGACAACTGGGAAAACCCATCAACTGGTTCAGCTGGTCTTGGTTGGGAAGTTTGGCTTGATGGGATGGAAATCACTCAGTTCACTTATTTCCAACAAGTTGGTGGATTGGAAACTGGTCCTGTGACTGCGGAAGTTACCTATGGTTTGGAGCGTTTGGCTTCTTACATCCAAGAAGTAGACTCTGTCTATGATATCGAGTGGGCTCCAGGTGTTAAATATGGAGAAATATTCCTTCAACCAGAATATGAGCACTCAAAATACAGCTTTGAAGTTTCTGACCAAGATATGCTTCTTGAAAACTTCGAAAAATTTGAAAAAGAAGCAGGACGTGCATTAGAACTAGGCCTTGTTCACCCAGCCTATGACTATGTTTTGAAATGTTCACATACCTTTAACTTGCTTGACGCGCGTGGTGCCGTATCCGTAACGGAGCGCGCTGGCTATATCGCTCGTATCCGTAACCTGGCCCGTGTCGTAGCCAAAACCTTTGTCGCAGAACGTAAACGCCTAGGCTACCCACTTCTGGATGAAGCAACACGAGCTAAACTCCTAGCAGAAGACGCAGAATAGTAAGTAATACTGTGCTCTAAAATCGTTAAAGACAAGTCGAAGACTTGCTAGAGGGATATGCACCGCCGTACTGTTATGTGGGGATTTTTGAAACCTTGGGTTCAAAAATCAGTCAGCTAAATCCACTTTGATGAGACTGTTGGAAATCGTAGTTTATTTGGTGTAAGATTTCCTTGCAGACTCACAAAAGTTAGTTAGCGACGTCCCCAGTACCTAAGGTGCATATCAAAAAAGATTGAAGAAAATGTAAAGGAAAAAACATGACAAAAAACTTATTAGTAGAACTCGGTCTTGAAGAGTTACCAGCCTACGTAGTAACTCCAAGTGAAAAACAACTAGGTGAAAAAATGGCAGCCTTCCTCAAGGAAAACCGCCTGTCTTTTGAAGCCATTCAAACCTTCTCAACACCACGCCGTTTGGCTGTTCGTGTGACTGGTCTTGCAGACAAACAGTCTGATTTGACCGAAGATTTCAAGGGTCCAGCAAAGAAAATTGCCTTGGATAGTGATGGAAACTTCACCAAAGCAGCTCAAGGATTTGTCCGTGGGAAAGGCTTGACAGTTGAAGATATTGAATTCCGTGAAATCAAGGGTGAAGAATATGTCTATGTTACCAAGGAAGAAGTGGGTCAAGCAGTTGAAACCATAGTACCAGGTGTTGTAGATGTCTTGAAGTCACTAACTTTCCCTGTCAGCATGCACTGGGCTAACAACGCTTTTGAATATATCCGCCCTGTACACACTTTGACAGTTCTTTTAGATGAAGAAGAATTTGACTTGGATTTCCTTGATATCAAGGGCGGTCGTGTGAGTCGTGGCCATCGTTTCTTGGGGCAAGAAACTAAGATTCAGTCAGCATTGAGCTACGAAGAAGATCTTCGTAAGCAGTTTGTAATCGCGGATCCTCGTGAACGTGAGCAAATGATTGTTGACCAAATAAAGGCAATCGAAGCTGAACATGGTGTACGTATCGAAATTGATGCTGATTTGCTCAATGAAGTCTTGAACTTGGTTGAATACCCAACTGCCTTTATGGGAAGTTTTGATGCAAAATACCTTGAAGTTCCAGAAGAAGTCTTGGTGACTTCGATGAAAGAACACCAACGTTACTTCGTTGTCCGAGATCAAGATGGAAAACTCTTGCCAAACTTTATTTCTGTTCGTAACGGAAATGCAGAGCATTTGGAAAATGTCATCAAGGGTAACGAAAAAGTTTTAGTTGCCCGTTTGGAAGACGGAGAATTCTTCTGGCGTGAAGACCAAAAATTGGTCATTTCTGACCTTGTCGAAAAATTGAACCATGTGACCTTCCACGAAAAGATTGGTTCTCTTCGTGAACACATGATTCGTACGGGGCAGATTGCCATTCTCTTGGCAGAAAAAGCAGGTTTGTCAGTGGATGAAACAGTTGACCTAGCTCGTGCAGCAGCTATTTACAAGTTTGACTTGTTGACGGGTATGGTTGGTGAGTTTGATGAACTTCAAGGAATTATGGGTGAGAAATATGCCCTCCTTGCTGGGGAAACTCCAGCAGTTGCGGCTGCTATTCGTGAACACTACATGCCTACATCAGCCGAAGGAGAACTTCCAGAGAGTAAGGTAGGAGCCATTCTAGCCATTGCAGACAAATTGGATACGATTTTGAGTTTCTTCTCAGTAGGTTTGATTCCATCAGGTTCTAACGACCCTTATGCCCTTCGTCGTGCGACGCAAGGTGTGGTTCGTATCTTGGATGCTTTTGGTTGGCACATTGCTATGGATGAGCTGATCGATAGCCTTTATGCTTTGAAATTCGACAGCTTAACTTATGAAAATAAAGCAGAGGTCATGGACTTTATCAAGGCTCGTGTTGATAAGATGATGGGTTCTACTCCAAAAGATATCAAGGAAGCAGTCCTTGCAAGTTCAAACTTTGTTGTGGCAGATATGCTAGAAGCAGCAAGTGCTCTTGTCGAAGCAAGCAAGAAAGAAGATTTCAAATCGTCTGTCGAATCCCTATCACGTGCTTTCAACTTAGCTGAAAAAGCCGAAGGAACTGATACTGTTGATCCTGCTCTCTTTGAGAATGAAGAAGAGAAAGCCTTGGCAGAAGCCGTAGAATCACTCGTCTTGTCAGGAACTGCAAGTCAGCAATTAGAACAACTCTTTGCGCTTAGCCCAGTTATTGATGCTTTCTTTGAAAATACCATGGTAATGGCTGAAGATCAGACTGTTCGACAAAATCGTTTGGCTATCTTGTCGCAATTAACCAAGAAAGCAGCTAAACTTGCACGTTTCAACCAAATCAATACCAAATAAACTCAGTCAAACGGACTGTATCTTATCACAAAGGAGAAGAAATGGATCCGAAAAAAATCGCTCGCATCAACGAGCTTGCCAAAAAGAAAAAAACAGAAGGCTTAACTTCTGCTGAAAAAGTGGAACAAGCTAAACTTCGTGAGGAGTACATCGAAGGCTATCGTCGTTCTGTTCGTCACCACATTGAAGGAATCAAAATTGTGGACGAGGAAGGCAATGACGTTACACCAGAAAAACTACGTCAAGTACAACGTGAAAAAGGTTTGCACGGCCGTAGTCTTGATGATCCAAATTCATAAAATTCAAGGGTTTTGTAGATGATATACAAAACCCTTTTTTGATAACAACAAAAAAGAAGGAGCCACTAGGCTCCTTTTTGGTTTCTTAGTTGCTTGCGCCAGATGTAGCGTCAGCGTCACCACCGTGGCCTCCAGCATCACCTGAATCAGAAGCGCCAGAAGTAGCATCGGCGTCTCCATGACCTCCAGCTGCAGGAGCAAATGGTCCGCTACCACCCACCAAACGTTGACCAGTCTCTTTTAGGTACCAGTCAAGCCATGGTTGGAAGTTAAAGACGATTTCATTGATTCCAGCGTATGATCCATCAGGATAGTACATTGCTTGGTAGTTGTGGGTGTTGATGACACCTGCAGGAGAACCTGGAACAATCGTACGAACGTATTCTTGGTTTCCGTTGCGAAGTGTTCCGATAACCCACTCTACGTTCTTCATACGTGCTGGTGGGAGGGATCCATGAACAGTCGACATACGGCTACCTGATTGAGGTGGTACACGTTTAGCAAACATGGTGTCTGGATCTTGGTGAGCGTTGTTGTAGTATAGGAATTGGTTGTTGTCGTCAGCGTATGTCAATTCAAATGGCATAGCTTTCAAGAACATATCGATTTGGTTAACGGTCAAGATACCGTGGTCCAATTTGACATAGGTATCACCAGAAACAGCGCCAGTGATTGCTGCAACTTTTTCTACCCATTCTGGATCGTCAGGATCAACTTCTGTGATGGTTGTAGCAATTGGTTTTCCACAATCCAAGTCTTCTGGTTCGATTGGTTTTGGTTTTTTCAATTTCGAAACGACTCCTACGTATTTTACAAAGTTATCTAAGCAAGTTTCAAGGAATTTAACAGTTCCTTCGTTAGTGATATTTCCGTTGTTATCAAAAGCTTCCTTAGCTTTACCAAGAAGGAATTCGTTACCTGGAAGCGTGTAGGCATTGACACCTGGAGCATCAAGGATTTTACGAAGGTGAACTTGGGCACGTGATGTTCCTTGGTCATAGTATGATGCACCCACAATCATAACAGGCTTGTTTTCAAATGGATGAACTTCGTATGAAAGCCATTCAAGTACAGATTTGAGAGAAGCTGAGATAGTGTGGTTGTGCTCAGGAGTAGCGATAATGACACCATCAGCACGTGTAATCTTGTTATACAAGAAACGCAATTGGAAGCTTTCGTCCCATTTTTCGTCTTGGTTAAACATTGGAACTTCGTCAATTTCAAGGACTTCTAATTCAAATTTGAATTTGAAATTGCGACGAATAAATTCCAAGAGTTTGTGGTTATATGATTGATCGTAGTTTGATCCAACAAGTCCAACAAATTTCATTCTTTCAGTCTCCTATCTTACAAATTTTCCCAGTCAAATTCTTCAGCATCTTTGCGAAGCAATTCTTGTGCATTGCGCAATTTTTCAGTAATTTTCACAAAGATACGGAAGTCATCAAAGATGGCATCCAATTTCTTGATGACGTCAAGGTCAACCAAGTCACCACTTGGGTTAAATGCTTGAAGAGAGTGTGAGAGCAAGAATTCATCTGGTAGAACATTTGCCTTGATTTCAGGAGCGTTCAAGATTTGACGAAGCTGCAATTGGGCACGAGATGAACCAAGTGTACCGTAAGAAGCACCAGTGATCATGATTGGTTTGTTCAAAAGTGGGTAGATACCGTAAGATAGCCAAGCAAGAGCGCTCATCAAAACCGCAGGGATAGAGTGGTCGTACTCAGGAGTACCGATAATCACACCATCAGCTTCTTCAATTTTAGCTGCAATCTCAAGAATTTCAGCTGGAAGTTGCTTATCTGCTGGTTTGTTGAAAACAGGGATATCCTTGATTTCAACGAGTTCAATTTCAGCTTTATCAGCAAAGTGTTTTTGCATGTATTGGAGCAATTGGCGGTTTGTAGAACGTTTAGAGTTCGTTCCAACAATGGCAATAAGTTTTAGCATGAGATTTCCTTTCTCTTTTTACATAATACAATTTTGAAGGCCTGAAGAACATGCAAGGCGTCCCTCTTTGTCGATGAGGATGGCTTCAATTCCATCTATACTTTCGACTTGCCAGAGGATAGAAGCGCTTCGTTCTCCGAAAAGGCGCGTTGTCCATATCTCACCATCAACGGATTTATCAGAGATAATCGTTAGGCTAGCAAGATCGGTTTCGACAGGAAATCCTGTCTCACTATCAAAGATATGGTGATAGTCTTTTCCATCTACTGTCAGGTGGCGTTCATAGATACCTGAAGTGACAACGGATTTGTTAGAAGCAGGGATAGTTAGGAGATGATTGCCACGAGGATTTCTCGGATCTTGAATCCCAATCTGCCAGGCTTTCCCTTCTTTGGCTTGGTTATTCCCGATGGTGAGGATATTTCCTCCGAGATTAATCAGGGCAGAGGTGACACCGTGTTCTTTCAAATACTGGGCAACCTTATCTGCACTATAGCCCTTGGCTAAACAACCTAAATCAAGCTTCATTCCTTTCTTCTCTAAAAAGACAGTAGAGCTAGTCGAATCCAACTTGATAAAATGCGGGTCAACTAGTGGCAAGACAGCTTCGATTTCTTTAGAGTCTGGAAGCCGTGCATCTGCAAATCCGATTCGCCAGGTTTGAATCAAGGGGCCAATGCTGATATTGAGATGGCTAGATGGAGCTAGGCTATGCTCTAACCCAAGAGCAATCAGCTCAAATAGGTCAGGATGAACCTTAACAGGTGCGATTCCAGCCTGGTAGTTGATTTCCATTAGTTCGGATTCTTGACTATTGGCGTTGAAGCGGTATTCGAGCTCCTTGAGCAAATCAAAGGCTCCTTGAAGTAGGCAATCAGCCTGTTCATCTACTAATGAAATCGTGATAGTTGTTCCCATTAGCCGTTCAGAACGTGAATGAAGAGGCAAGCTACCAGCTCCTTTCTCTTTATAGGAAATCATTCAATATAAGGTCGTTAAAGAAAAATTAAACCCCTTACATTTTCTTTCCATGTATCTAGCATATCATAAAGTCAGCGTTTTCACAAATGAATTTTGACAAAAAGTCAAGAAATATGCTCAAAATTAATATGAAAACGATAGAAAAATTAGATTCATCAATGTTAAGTGTATTTTTTTCTGAAAAAAAGAGAATTCTGAGCAAATATCTTGTAAACGCTAACAGTAAATGATATACTAGGAAGGTAAATCAAAAATTAAAGGTAGGAATTTTTCTATGAGTAAAATCGTTGTAGTTGGTGCTAACCACGCTGGTACAGCTTGTATTAATACGATGTTGGACAACTTCGGACATGAGAACGAAATCGTAGTATTTGACCAAAACTCAAATATTTCATTCCTTGGTTGTGGAATGGCGCTTTGGATCGGGGAACAAATTGACGGCCCAGAAGGTCTCTTCTACTCTGATAAAGAAAAATTGGAAGCAAAAGGTGCTAAAGTTTACATGAACTCACCAGTTCTTTCAATTGACTACGATAATAAAGTTGTGACTGCAGAAGTTGAAGGAAAAGAGCACAAAGAGTCTTATGATAAATTGATCTTTGCAACTGGTTCAACTCCAATCTTGCCTCCAATCGAAGGTGTTGAAATCGTTAAGGGTAACCGCGAATTCAAAGCAACTCTTGAAAATGTACAATTTGTTAAATTGTACCAAAACGCTGAAGAAGTTATTGAAAAACTTGAAGACCAGAGTAAACACCTTGAGCGCATTGCTGTTGTTGGTGGTGGTTACATCGGTGTAGAACTTGCTGAAGCCTTTGAGCGTCTTGGAAAAGAAGTAGTACTTGTAGATATCGTAGATACTGTCTTGAACGGCTACTATGACAAAGACTTTACACAAATGATGGCGAAAAACTTGGAAGACCACAACATCCGTTTGGCACTTGGTCAAACAGTTAAAGCAATCCAAGGTGATGGTAAAGTTGAACGCTTGGTAACAGACAAAGAAACATTTGATGTAGATATGGTGGTTCTTGCTGTTGGTTTCCGTCCAAACACAGCTCTTGCTGACGGTAAGATTGAACTCTTCCGCAACGGTGCCTTCCTTGTAGATAAGAAACAAGAAACATCTATCCCAGGTGTATACGCTGTTGGTGACTGTGCAACTGTTTATGACAATGCTCGTAAAGATACAAGCTACATCGCTCTTGCATCTAACGCTGTACGTACTGGTATCGTTGGTGCTTATAATGCTTGTGGTCATGAATTGGAAGGAATCGGTGTACAAGGATCAAACGGTATCTCTATCTACGGTCTTCACATGGTCTCGACTGGTTTGACTCTTGAAAAAGCCAAAGCTGCAGGCTATAATGCAACTGAAACTGGCTTTAACGATCTTCAAAAACCAGAATTTATCAAACATGACAACCACGAAGTTGCCATCAAGATTGTCTTTGACAAAGACAGTCGCGAAATTCTTGGTGCACAAATGGTTTCACATGATGCTGCTATCAGTATGGGAATCCACATGTTCTCACTTGCTATCCAAGAGCATGTAACCATTGATAAATTGGCCTTGACAGACCTATTCTTCTTGCCACATTTCAACAAACCATACAACTACATTACAATGGCTGCACTTACAGCTGAAAAATAAAAATTGACGATCTATCTGGCCTTAAGTTAAGGTCAGATAGTTTTTTATGTTTCTGTACCCGGACAATTATTGATTTTCTATCTTGTACTTCATTCTAATCTGCCTTAAAATGAAATGGTAGCTACCAATACAGATGATGAGGATTAAGAAATGACTGAAAATCGTAATGAACTAAATAAAAACTTGGCACAGATGCTCAAAGGTGGGGTTATCATGGACGTTCAGAACCCTGAACAGGCTCGTATCGCAGAGGCTGCTGGTGCGGCTGCTGTTATGGCCTTGGAACGGATTCCAGCTGATATTCGTGCAGCTGGTGGAGTTTCTCGTATGAGCGATCCAAAGATGATTAAGGAAATCCAAGAAGCGGTCAGCATTCCAGTGATGGCCAAGGTCAGAATCGGGCATTTTGTTGAAGCTCAGATTTTAGAGGCTATTGAGATTGACTATATCGATGAGAGTGAAGTGCTGTCTCCAGCTGATGACCGTTTCCATGTGGACAAGAAAGAATTCCAAGTTCCTTTTGTCTGTGGGGCTAAGGACTTGGGTGAAGCCTTGCGTCGTATCGCTGAGGGAGCTTCCATGATTCGTACAAAAGGGGAACCAGGAACAGGAGATATCGTTCAGGCGGTTCGTCATATGCGTATGATGAATCAAGAAATCCGCCGTATTCAAAATCTTCGCGAAGATGAACTTTATGTGGCTGCCAAGGACTTGCAAGTCCCTGTAGAATTGGTCCAATACGTTCATGAACATGGAAAATTGCCAGTTGTAAACTTCGCAGCTGGAGGTGTTGCAACACCAGCAGATGCTGCGCTGATGATGCAATTGGGGGCAGAGGGTGTCTTTGTCGGTTCAGGTATTTTCAAGTCAGGCGACCCTGTTAAACGAGCAAGTGCTATTGTTAAGGCTGTAACCAACTACCAAAATCCTCAAATTCTGGCTCAAATCTCTGAAGACCTAGGGGAAGCTATGGTTGGTATCAATGAGAGTGAAATTCAAATTCTCATGGCAGAGCGAGGGAAATAGATGAAAATCGGAATATTAGCCTTGCAAGGCGCCTTTGCAGAACATGCAAAAGTGATAGAAAAGTTAGGTGTTGTTAGTGTCGAAATAAGAAATTTAGATGATTTTCAACAACATCAGAGTGACTTGGTGGGTTTGATATTACCTGGCGGTGAGTCTACAACCATGGGCAAGCTCTTGCGCGACCAGAACATGCTGCTTCCCATCCGAGAAGCCATTCTATCTGGATTACCCGTCTTTGGAACTTGTGCGGGCTTAATCTTGCTAGCTAAGGAAATCACTTCTCAGGAAGAAAGTCATCTAGCCACTATGGATATAGTAGTAGAGCGTAATGCCTATGGGCGCCAACTAGGAAGCTTCTATACAGAGGCAGAATGTAAGGGAGTTGGTCAGATTCCCATGACCTTTATCCGTGGACCGATTATCAGTAGTGTTGGAGAGGGTGTAGAAATTCTAGCAACAGTTGATGATCAAATCGTTGCTGCGCAAGAAAAAAATATGCTGGTAACTTCTTTTCATCCAGAATTGACAGATGATGTTGGCTTGCACCAGTACTTTATCAATATGTGTAAAGAAAAAAGTTGAGAAAAGATTCTCAACTTTTTACATGTAATAAACAATGGCGATGTATTGGAGTGCAGATGCCGCTAAGATAAAGAGATGCCAGATCATGTGGAAATAAGGTTTTTTCTTAGCGTAAAATCCAGCTCCAACTGTATAACAAAGTCCACCAGTTACCATGAGACTCCAGAAAATTGGTGTTGTTTGACTGATAATGGCAGGAATGATAGCCAGAACCAACCAGCCCATGATCAGGTAAAGGGCAAGGCTGAATTTCTCATTGACCTTTTTAGCAAAGATTTTATAAAGGATGCCAAAGATGGTCGTTCCCCACTGAATGGCAATAATCAGATAGCCAAACCAGTTATTCATCAAAGTCAATACGACCGGCGTATAAGAGCCAGCGATAGCCACATAAATCATAGAATGGTCGATGATTCGCAAGACGTATTTGTGGGTCGAACCATAGGCCATAGAGTGGTAAATGGTTGACGAGAGGAACATGAGAAAGAGACTGATAACAAAGATTGAAACACCAAAAGATGATAAAAATCCATGTGCTTCATAACTATAGGTGGATGAAATAGGGAGTAGGATGAGCATGATAATTGCACCCACAGCATGGGTCACACTATTAGCAATTTCCTCTCCAAAACTGAGTTTTTTACTGAGTTTTAGACTGGTATTCATTGGATTTCCTCCTCTTCTTTGATAAGGATTAAGTCTAGAGTTTGATGATAGAGTTTAACCGTTTGACAGCTGGTTTGGATAATAGGATTTTCTGGATCAATCCCATGGTTCATGTAGTCCACAAAAGCATCGTAGAGCTGGTCTGAGCTCGCTTGAGTTTGTAGAGTATTCAGTGTTTGAGCGATTTCTTGGATCGAAAAGACAGACTTTAGAGTGGTGATGGCAATCAAACGTGCAATCTGTTTGCGTTGGTATTTTTTCTTGTCTGGCTTTGTCAGGTAACCATGTTTGACATAGTTATTGACCATGGATGCTGTTAGCCCCTTGTCCTTATCTGGAGAGATAGGGGCGCAGACTTGATTGACATAAAGTAAAACCTGATCCAGATAGAGGTCAATGTTTGGAATGTCTTCCCATTTTGGGTAGGAAAAGTTAGAATTCATTTCCAACTCCTTTTTATCTAGTTTTGATAACTAGATTATAAAACAATAAAAAACAAAAGTCAAGTTTCAACTGCTTGTAGAAAGCTTTAAATTATGCTATGATGAGAGAAACTGGTTAGAAATGAGGGGAAAAGATGGAGATTCGTTTAGCTTTTCCAAACGAAGTAGATGCGATTATGCAGGTGATGGAGGATGCCAAAAAGTGCTTAGCCAAGTCTGGTAGCGACCAGTGGCAAAATGGCTATCCAAATGCCGAGGTTATTATCGATGATATTATTTCAGGTCAAGCTTATGTTGCCTTGGAAGAGGGAGAACTGCTAGCTTATGCTGCTGTGACCAAGAGCCCAGAGAAATCCTATGAAGCCATTTATGAAGGGAGTTGGCAGGGGGGAGAATCAGAATATCTGGTCTTTCACCGTATCGCTGTTGCAGCAGATGTCCAAGGACAAGGTGTTGCTCAGACTTTCCTAGAAGGCTTGATTGAAGGTTTTGATTATCTAGATTTTCGTTCAGATACGCATGCAGAAAACAAGGCTATGCAGCATATCTTTGAAAAGCTAGGCTTCCAACAGGTTGGTAAAGTTCCAGTTGATGGGGAACGTTTGGCCTATCAGAAATTAAAAAAATGAATCAGAATAAGTACGCAAAAATGCTCTATCTGTCGCCAATTGGAACCTTATCCTTAGTTGCTGACAAGCAATATCTGTATGGAATTTGGGTACAGGATCAAACTCATTTTGAGAGGGGAATCGCTGGAGATAGTATAGAAGTAGTTAAGAAACATCCTGTCCTAGACCAGGTTATTTCCTATTTAGATACCTATTTCGAAGGCAGTGTTCAGGATCTATCAGACTTACCTTTGGCTCCTATTGGAACAGATTTTGAAAAGCGAGTCTGGACTTATTTACAGGCTATTCCTTATGGTCAGACAGTAACTTATGGACAAATAGCTCAAGACTTGCAAGTGGCTTCTGCCCAAGCGATTGGTGGAGCAGTGGGGCGAAATCCTTGGTCCATACTAGTACCCTGTCATCGTGTGCTGGGGTCAGGCAATCGTCTGACAGGCTATGCATCTGGAGTCGAAAAGAAAGCCTGGCTCTTGCAACATGAAGGTGCAGCATTTCAAGAAAATAAAAAATAGAAAGAAAAGAAGATGTTAGAATTTATCGAATACCCAAAATGTTCAACTTGTAAGAAAGCAAAAAATGAATTGGATAAACTTGGACTGGAATACCAAGATGTCCACATCGTAGAAGAAACACCAAGTGAAGACGTGATTTTAAACTGGTTGGAAACTTCCGGTTTTGAAGTGAAACAATTTTTCAATACCAGCGGGATCAAATATCGTGAACTGGGCTTGAAAGATAAGGTGGGAAGTTTGTCAAAACAAGAAGCAGCCAAGCTTCTAGCGAGTGATGGTATGTTATTGAAACGTCCAATTTTGGTGGAGAATGGTGCTGTTAAACAAATCGGCTATAGAAAAACCTATGAGGACTTAGGTTTGAGATAGTTTTTATTTATCTCCTTGATAGGTAAAATATATAGCCTCCCTGTTTTAAAGTGTGATAAACTAGAAGATAGACAAAGTCTGAGCAGTTCGTAGCAAATAATTTGCTTGCGAGCAGAAGTATGATAGAATGAATCATTATCAGGAGAGGATGTTTTTATGACTGTTACAACATTTTTAGCATCAGATTGGTACCAAAGTTTGATGCAACTCATTCCGGATGGTAAGCTCTTTAGTTTGCGTTCGGTCTTTGATGGAATTCCAAGGATTGTCCAACAACTGCCTACAACCTTGATGTTGACGCTTGGAGGTGCACTCTTTGGTTTGCTACTTGCCCTAATTTTTGCCATTGTTAAGATCAATCGTGTTAAGATTTTATATCCCTTGCAGGCCTTTTTCGTCAGCTTCTTAAAAGGTACCCCAATCCTAGTTCAACTTATGTTGACCTACTACGGAATTCCTTTAGCACTGAAAGCTATCAACCAACAATGGGGAACTGGTCTCAATATCAATGCGATTCCAGCAGCGCTTTTTGCGATTGTGGCCTTTGCTTTTAATGAGGCGGCTTATGCAAGTGAAACGATTCGTGCGGCCATCCTTTCTGTTAATCCAGGTGAAATTGAGGCGGCACGCAGTTTGGGTATGACGCGAGCGCAAGTTTATCGTCGCGTGATTATTCCAAATGCGGCCGTTGTGGCGACACCGACTTTGATTAACTCCCTTATCGGTTTGACCAAGGGAACTTCTCTAGCCTTTAGCGCAGGTGTTGTGGAGGTCTTTGCCCAAGCTCAGATTTTAGGTGGAGCTGATTATCGCTATTTTGAACGTTTCATCTCCGTAGCCCTTGTCTATTGGGTAGTCAATATCGGAATTGAAAGCCTCGGCCGTTTCATCGAGAGAAAAATGGCTATCTCAGCACCGGATACAGTGTCTACAGATGTGAAAGGAGACCTTCGTTAATGATTAAGATTTCGAATTTAAGCAAATCCTTTTCAGGACAGACAGTCTTGAATCATCTGAACTTGGATATCCAAAAAGGTGAGGTAGTGGCTTTGATTGGTTCATCTGGAGCTGGGAAATCAACCTTTCTTCGAAGTTTAAACTATCTTGAAACTCCAGATAGTGGAACGATTCAGATTGACAATTTTAAAGTTGATTTTTCTCAGATTAGCCAAGAAGAGATCCTAACCCTTCGTCGCAAGTTGTCTATGGTTTTCCAACAGTTTAATTTGTTTGAACGCCGAACTGCTCTTGACAATGTCAAGGAAGGTTTGGTTGTTGTTAAGAAATTATCGGACGAGGAAGCAACAAAAATCGCCAAGGAAGAGTTGGCCAAGGTTGGTCTTTCTGACCGTGAAAATCATTATCCTCGTCACTTATCAGGTGGACAAAAGCAACGGGTTGCCCTCGCGCGTGCGCTTGCTATGAAACCAGATGTCTTGCTCTTGGACGAGCCCACTTCAGCCCTTGACCCAGAGTTGGTCGGTGAAGTAGAAAAGTCTATTGCAGATGCTGCCAAGTCTGGTCAGACCATGATTTTGGTCAGTCACGATATGTCTTTTGTAGCCCAAGTGGCAGACAAGGTTTTATTCCTAGATAAAGGAAAAATCATCGAGTCTGGCACACCGGATGAAATCATCAATCATCCGAAAGAAGAACGAACAAAAGAATTCTTCGCTAGTTACAAACGGACTTATATTTGATATAATAGAAAAAGGAAAACTCAGTTAGTTGGACTAGCTGAGTTTACTCTTTAAAAAAGATAGAAACGAGAGAGATCATGCTACTGCATCTATTTTCTTTATATTTCGAGAGTTTGATCTTAACGACCATCCTTGTCGTGATTTTTCTGGGGATTTGGATTGGATTGAGAGCCATGTCTGGTGTGGACAAGACAGCCAAAGCTCGCCAAGCCCATCTCTATGATATGATTATGATTGGAGTTTTGGTCATTCCGGTGTTATCCTTTGCCGTCATGAGTTTGCTCTTGGTTTTCAAGGCATAATCCTTGCGTGACTAGCAAGAATGAGTTAGAATAAAGATAGTTACAACAAGAAAGAAGGAATCGAAATGTACGATACGATTATTGTCGGTGCTGGACCTGCGGGAATGACCGCTGCCTTATATGCTGCTCGCAGCAATCTGAAAGTGGCTTTGATTGAAGGTGGTCTGCCAGGCGGGCAAATGAACAACACATCTGATATTGAAAACTATCCAGGTTATGCCAACATCAGTGGACCTGAATTGGCTGAAAAGATGTTTGAACCTCTTGAAAACCTTGGAGTGGAGCATCTTTATGGCTATGTTGAAAATATTGAAGACCAGGGTGACTATAAGAAGGTCATCACTGATGATCAAGTTTACGAAACCCGTACTGTCATTGTAGCAACTGGGTCAAAACACCGTCTTTTGGGGGTTCCTGGAGAAGAAGAACTGAACAGTCGTGGTGTTTCTTACTGTGCCGTATGTGATGGAGCTTTCTTCCGTGATCAAGACTTGCTCGTAGTTGGTGGTGGAGATTCAGCGGTAGAAGAAGCTCTCTTCTTGACTCGCTTTGCCAAGACTGTTACCATTGTTCACCGTCGTGACCAACTTCGTGCCCAAAAGGTTTTGCAAGACCGTGCTTTTGCAAATGAGAAAGTCAACTTTATCTGGGATTCTGTTGTCAAGGAAATCAAAGGTGAAAACCGAGTAGAATCTGTCGTATTTGAAAATGTAAAAACGGGTCAAGTGACAGAGCAAGCCTTCGGTGGTGTTTTTATCTATGTCGGTTTGGATCCTGTTAGCGATTTTGTTAAAGAATTGAATATTCAAGACCAGGCAGGCTGGATTGTGACAGATAATCACATGAAAACTGCCGTTGACGGTATCTTTGCAGTTGGAGATGTTCGCCAGAAAGACCTTCGCCAAGTGACAACAGCAGTTGGAGATGGGGCTATCGCTGGTCAAGAAGCTTACAAATTTATTACAGAACATAGTTAAGAAAAAAGTTTCCAATCACTTGATTGGAAACTTTTTTATAGTCGGTTTCGGAAAACTTCGTACATGAGAATGGCTGCAGCAACACTGGCATTGAGACTTTGAACATGCCCATTCATGGGAATAGTAATCATCTCATCGACCTGTTTTTTGATGTTGCTCGAGATGCCTTTTCCTTCATTTCCGATGATGAGGGCGATTTTCCCTTTTGTATTCCACTTGTGGCAAGGGGTACCGTTCATATCCGTTCCAAAGGTCCAGAAGCCTTCAGCCTTGAGTTTGTCTAGGGTTTGACTGAGGTTGGTCACTCGGGCAATCGGTACATGCTCAATAGCACCTGTGGCCGTTTTGGCAACGACAGGAGTCACTCCGACAGCACGGTGCTTGGGAATAATGACACCTGAAACATTGGTCGCATCAGCAGTCCTTAAGATAGAACCTAAATTATGGGGGTCAGTTAACCCGTCCAGAATCAATAGCAAAGGATTTTCTTCTTGTCGTGTTTTGGAAAGGATGTGATCCAGATCGCTATAGGCAAATTCGGACACTCGTAGAACAAAACCTTGGTGGACAGCGCCTTCAGTCATCTCAGAGAGGGATTTTTTTGAAGTCCAAGAAATGGATACCTTCTTTTCTGTAGCCAGTTCCTTGACTTTCTCAACATTCTTACCTCGAAGATCTTCTTGGAGGTAAAGTTTATTTCCAGTGTTTGCAAGGAGGGCTTCAGTAACGGCATGGACGCCATAGACAATATCATTTGTTTTCATGCATCTATTATAACACAAAACCCCGTCTTGCAACGGGATTTTCTTTATTCCAGAATCAGTAAACCATCTTTAACAGCAAATGGATCTTTTTCATTGATACGATCGTAAAACATGATTCCGTTTAGATGATCAATTTCATGTTGGACAACGATAGAGTTGTAACCTTTGAGCTTGATTCGGTGTTTTTCGCCATCCTTGTCAAAGTAATCAACAGTGACACGGGCATGACGGACAACATAGCCTGGAACGTTTCGGTCAACAGAAAGGCAACCTTCTCCTTCGCCAAGAGCAGCGTCCTGAACAGAGTGAGAGACAATTTTTGGATTGTACATAACAGCTTGCAAATCGTAGGCTTCCTGAGGAGTTTCACCTTCTTCTACAATATTTGGGACCAAAACGGCGATAATGCGTTTTGAGATATCCAGCTGGGGAGCGGCCAATCCAACTCCACCGCGGAGCCCCATCTTTTCAGCCATAACAGGATCTTGGGAATGTTTGAGGAATTGCATCATCTTTTCGCCAAGGATGATTTCCTGGTCAGACAGTGGGAAAGTGACCTCCTCAGCAACTGCGCGAAGAGTAGGGTTTCCCTCACGGATAATATCGTTCATATCAATTAAATGAGCAGCTTTTGTAATACGTTCTATAGCAGACATTTTCTCTCCTTTCATTACCTCTACATGATAACACAAAATAGGCGAGAAAGAAAGTCGCAGAAGTTCCTAAAAAATAATATAATAAACGGTATTCCTCTTTTGTCTGTGGTATAATAAAAGAAAAGACTTGCAGTAAAAGCAAGGGGGAATAAAGATGGAAAAGCGACAAGATAGACGGTCTCAGGGCTCTCTTTATGGGGTGTGGAGAACTAGTGTGGATTTCTTTCGGAATTATAAATCCTGGACCAATGCCCAGTTTATTATTGTGTTATTGCTTGCAGTTGCCTTATCCATGGGGGGAAACTTATTAGTTCGAGCAGTACAAGGTAGTAAGGGAACGAGTCCTAGTAGTCAAACTCTTGATTCTGCAAGTACTTCCAGTCAATCCAAGGAAAATCAGTCTGGTGAAACGACGGCACGTATCATGGCAAATGGTGACCTTCTCTACCATATCCCCATCTACCGAACAGCTCTTAAAGAAGATGGAACCTATGATTTCCATGAAAATTTTGAGTATGTAAAACCCTGGCTCAAACAAGCGGATTTAGTGCTTGGTGACTTTGAAGGAACGGTGAATAAGGACCACTACTTAGCAGGTTATCCTCTCTTTAATGCTCCAGGAGAAGTCATGGATGCGATCAAGGATGCAGGCTACCAAGTTCTAGACTTGGCTCATAATCATATCTTGGATTCTCAAATTGAGGGAGTGGTTTCAACGGCTCAAGCTATTGAAAAGGCTGGAATGACACCCATCGGAGTCTACACGCATGAATCCCGAGACCAAGCACCTATAGTCATCAAGGAAGTCAATGGTATCAAGGTAGCTCTCCTGGCCTATTCCTACGGTTTTAATGGCATTGAGCAGTATATCTCTCAAGAGGACTATAATCGCTATCTTTCTGACCTGAATGAAGATAAGATGAAGGCGGAAATCGAGCGTGCAGAGAAGGAAGCAGATATTACTGTCATCATGCCTCAGATGGGAATTGAGTACCAACTAGAACCAACGGAAGAACAGAAAACACTGTACCATAAGATGATTGACTGGGGAGCCGATATTATCTTTGGAGGGCATCCTCACGTCGTTGAACCTGCTGAAACAGTTGAAAAAGATGGTGACAAAAAACTGATCATCTACTCCATGGGAAATTTCCTCTCAAATCAACGCATTGAAACCATGCAAGACGAGGAAAATGCCAAGTGGACGGAGCGCGGTGTTCTCATGGATGTGACCATTAAGAAAAAAGATGGCAAGACTAGGATTGAAACGGCCAAAGCGCATCCAACTTGGGTCAATCGAACACCCAAAGGGACATACTCTCCAGAAGGCTATCCGCTTTTACTCTATCAGACCTATATCCTAGAGGACTTCATTGAAGGAGGCAGTCACCGTGACAAGTTGGACGAGGCGACCAAAGAACGAATTGACACGGCCTATAAAGAAATGAATGAACATGTAGGGTTGAAGTGGTAGACGCTCACTCTAAAGGAGATATGATGACGATTAAATTAATTGCAACAGACATGGATGGAACTTTGTTGGATCCAAGAGGGCAACTGGACTTGCCACGTTTAGAAAAGATTTTAGACCAATTAGATGAACGAGGTATCCGTTTTGTCATTGCGACGGGGAATGAAGTCCATCGGATGAGGCAATTATTAGAACACTTGGCGAGTCGAGTAGTTCTGGTTGTTGCTAACGGCGCTCGTATATTTGAGTATGATACGCTACTTCAGGCCCAGACTTGGGATGATGCTATGGTTGACAAGGCTCTCCTTCATTTTAAAGGGAGGGAGTGTCGAGATCAGTTCGTCGTTACCAGTATGAATGGGAGTTTTGTCAAGGAAGGAACGGTTTTTACAGACCTGGAAAAATTTATGACTCCAGAGATGATTGAAAAACTTTACCAAAGGACAAATTTTGTGGATGAGCTAAACTCAGACCTCTTTGGAGGAGTTCTAAAGATGAGCATGGTCGTTGGTGAAGAACGTTCTAGTTCAGTTTTGCAGGAAATCAATGACCTCTTTGATGGTCGTGTAAGGGCTGTTTCTAGCGGTTATGGCTGTATCGATATCCTACAGGCTGGTCTTCACAAGGCCTGGGGATTGGAAGAATTACTCAAGCGCTGGAATTTGAAATCTGAACAAATCATGGCCTTTGGTGATAGCGAAAATGATGTTGAGATGTTGGAGATGGCTGGAATTGCCTATGCTATGGAAAATGCTGATGATGAGGCCAAGGCAGTTGCAACTGCCCTAGCTCCAGCTAACAGCCAAGGGGGCGTTTATCAGGTCCTAGAAAAGTGGTTAGAGAAAGAGGAATAAGGTGGCAGTACAGTTATTAGAAAATTGGCTTTTAAAAGAGCAGGCAAAGATTCAAACCAAGTATCGCGAACTTAATCAGATTTCTCTTTTAGAACCAGATATGATTTTTATCGGCGATTCGATTGTAGAATACTACCCTTTGCAAGAGTTAGTTGGGACTACCAAGACGATTGTTAATCGAGGCATCCGAGGTTACCAGACGGGGCTTCTACTAGACAATCTTGATGCCCATCTTTATGGTGATGCTGTCGATCAAATTGTTCTCTTGATTGGGACAAACGATATCGGAAAAGATGTTTCCATGAATGAAACCTTGGATAATCTTGAGCGTGTGATCCAATCGATTGCCCGAGAATATCCGCTGTCACAAATAAAGCTTGTTTCTATTTTGCCAGTCAATGAAGGAGAAGAATACAAGCAGACAGTATATATTCGTACCAATGAAAAGATCAGAGAATGGAATCAAGCCTATGAGGCTCTAGCTTCCGCCTATATGCAAGTAGATTTTCTACCAATTTATGATAGTTTGACAGATTCAGAAGGACAACTTCAATCAGCCTATACAACGGATGGTCTCCATCTAAGTGTAGCTGGTTATCAAGCCTTATCAGATGCTTTGAAAACGTATCTTTTCTAAAGAATTGGCTTGATTTTGCATTTTTTATGAAGATAGGTTATAATAGTTCTAACATCCTGGGGTCGTTACGGATTCGACAGGCATTATGAGGCATATTTTGCAACCCGTGTGGCGACGTAAACGCTCAGTTAAATATAACTGCAAAAAATAACACTTCTTACGCTCTAGCTGCCTAAAAACCAGCAGGCGTGACCTGATTTGGATTGCTCGTGTTCAATGACAGGTCTTATGATTAGCGAGATACGATCAAGCCTTGTCTAGTGGTTTGATAAGAGATTGATAGACTCGCAGTTCCTAGGCTTGAGTTATGTGTCGAGGAGCTGTTAAAACAATACATAACCTATGGTTGTAGACAAATATGTTGGCAGGTGTTTGGACGTGGGTTCAACTCCCACCGGCTCCATCATCAATAGGATTTTAGGGATTATTTCGTCAAATTGTATCCTTTATTGTATCCTATTTGTTTTAGTTTGCTAGTGGAGAATTACTCAAGAGGCTGAAGAGGACGGTTTGCTAAATCGTTAGGTCGGGTAACCGACGCGGGGGTTCGAATCCCCCATTCTCCGTTAGATGAACCCCGTGTTTTTCTAAATAACTATCCTTGGAGGTAGTCTCCAAGAGTAAATTTTCATAATGAGGTGAAACATGAAAAAGATCAAGTTACTAAGTATCTTAGCACTTTCAACAGTTGTCTTGGGTGCATGTTCCGCATTTTCTAATCAGTCTTCTGAAGCTTCTTCTGATGACAAGGAGAAAACGGAACAAGTTGAGAAGAAGGATGAAGCAGCGGAAGTTAAAGAGAAAGTTACAAAAGATGCTGAGATTCTCCTAGACTCTGTTCTCACTAGCGACTCTAGTCGATTTAAGAAGATTTATGGCGACACTTATGAAAAATGGACTGAGGCAGTATTTGCTGTACAAACAAGTGAAAAAATCAAAGAAGAAGGGCTTTCACCTGCATCTACCTATTCAGTACAATGGCACAAAGATTTCCCTGTAGAAACTCCAGAAGAAACCATTTCAGGTTTCTTGAAGATGAGACGTAGATTATATCAAGATATCGGTTCTTACACTGTTAAAGATGTGAAAGTTGATGAATCAGGAAATACAGCGACTGTTACTTTCAACTCTAAGAAGTTACACTCTAAAGGATTGGCTTCATCTACAAGGGAAGTTCTCACTACTCTTATTGGAGGTGTTGATAACCTAGGTAAATACAATCAAGCTGGTTCAAACGTTGACATCAAGCGTTACCAAACATTGGTTTCTTACTGGATTTTTGAGCATCTATTCAAGAAAGATTTCTCAACCTACAGTGACGTTGACCCTAACTTAGCTCATACACCTTTCACTACTGGTGATTTTGATACTGAAATCAAATTAACTAAGGATAAGGATGGAAATTGGCTGATTTCTCAAGAGGATTACCGTACTTTGGCGACAGAGTTGCTTGATGATACAGAAGGTTATGATAAAATTGTCCGTAAAAACTCAACCAAGTCTAATGATAAATCAACAGACAAGTCTTCTGATAAATCTTCAAACAAATCCACTGATAAATCAACAGACAAATCTTCAGATAAAAAAGATAAAAGCAATATCTAATCTTTAGATTTAAAAGAAAAACAAGTAGTCAAAATAAACTACTTGTTTTTTTATGAATTAGGATACAAAAATGTGGTGTGATAGTTAGAGTAACTCAGCCTTTCATTTCTAGATATTGTTCTTAGAACGATAAAAAAACTGCATTGAGGTGCAGTTTTTCTTTTTTCTACGGAAGACATGGGATTCGAACCCACGCACGCTGTTACACGCCTACCGCGTTTCCAACACGGCCTCTTAAGCCTCTTGAGTAATCTTCCAATACTTACTCAAATAGTCTACCATAAAGCCACTTATCTTGCAATAAAAATTTTGGAAATAAGAAAAATGATAGAATTTGAAAGAAAATGATAAAAAATGCTTGACTTTGGTAGAAATTGTGCTAGAATGAATAGTGTAAACGATAACAGGAGGTGGTTTGGTGTTAAAAACTGAGCGGAAGCAACTGATTTTAGAGGAGTTAAATCAACATCATGTAGTTTCCCTAGAAAAATTGGTTAGTCTATTAGAAACATCAGAATCGACAGTACGAAGAGATTTGGACGAGTTGGAGGCGGAAAACAAGCTTCGCCGTGTACATGGTGGAGCAGAATTGCCCCACTCCTTGCAGGAAGAAGAAACCATCCAAGAAAAATCTGTCAAAAACCTTCAAGAGAAGAAGCTACTGGCTCAGAAAGCAGCCTCTCTTATCAAGGAACAAGATGTTATCTTTATCGATGCTGGAACGACAACTGCTTTTTTAATCAAGGAATTGGTTAATAAGAATATCACAGTTGTGACCAACTCCATTCACCATGCGGTTCAGTTGGTTGAAAAACAGATTCCAACTGTCATGGTTGGAGGAAGTGTCAAGATGGCAACAGATGCATGTATCGGGGGCGTTGCTCTTAACCAAATCAATCAATTGCACTTTGACCGTGCCTTTATCGGGATGAATGGTGTAGACGATGGTTATTATACGACTCCAGATATGGAGGAGGGAGCTGTGAAGCGTGCTATTTTGGAGAATGCCAAACAAACCTATGTCTTAGTGGATTCGTCTAAGATTGGACAAACTTGCTTTGCCAAGGTAGCACCACTTAAACGCGCTATTGTCATCACAAGTCAAGGGCATGAGCTCTTGCAGGCTATTAAGAAGAAAACGGAGGTAATAGAAGTATGATTTATACAGTCACACTCAATCCATCCATTGACTATATCGTGCGCTTGGACCAAGTTCAAGTCGGTAGTGTCAATCGTATGGACAGTGATGATAAGTTTGCTGGTGGGAAAGGAATCAATGTCAGTCGTGTTTTGAAGCGCTTGGATATTCCTAATACTGCGACTGGATTTATCGGAGGATTTACTGGTAAATTTATCACAGATACCCTTTCAGAGGAAGAAATCGAAACTCGTTTTGTCCAAGTAGCAGAAGATACTCGTATCAATGTCAAGATTAAAGCAGACCAAGAAACAGAAATCAATGGAACAGGTCCAAATGTGGAACCAGCTCAGCTGGAAGAATTGAAAGCTATTTTGTCTAGTTTGACAGCAGAAGATACGGTGGTGTTTGCGGGTTCGAGTGCTAAGAACCTAGGCAATGTTATCTATAAGGATTTGATTGCCTTGACACGCCAGACTGGTGCGCAAGTGGTTTGTGACTTTGAAGGACAGACCTTGATTGATAGTTTGGACTACCAGCCACTTTTGGTTAAACCAAACAATCACGAACTTGGAGCTATCTTTGGAGTGAAACTCGAAAGTTTAGATGAAATCGAGAAATATGCTCGAGAATTGTTAGCTAAAGGTGCTCAAAACGTTATCATCTCTATGGCTGGGGACGGTGCACTTCTTGTCACAGCTGAGGGAGCTTACTTCGCCAAACCTATCAAGGGAACAGTCAAAAATTCAGTCGGGGCTGGTGACTCTATGGTTGCTGGGTTTACAGGTGAATTTGTCAAATCTAAAGATGCAGTAGAGGCCTTCAAATGGGGAGTAGCTTGCGGAACAGCAACTACTTTCTCGGATGACTTGGCAACAGCGGAATTTATTAAAGAAACATATGAAAAAGTTGAGGTAGAAAAACGATGAAAATTCAAGACCTATTGAGAAAAGATGTCATGTTGCTGGATTTGCAGGCAACTGAAAAAACAGCTGTCATCGAAGAGATGATTAAAAGTTTGGTAGATCACGGTTACGTGACGGATTTTGAAACCTTTAAAGAAGGAATCTTAGCGCGTGAAGCTCTAACTTCCACTGGCTTGGGTGACGGAATTGCTATGCCTCACAGCAAGAACTCTGCTGTCAAAGAAGCAACGGTTCTCTTTGCTAAGTCAAACAAGGGTGTTGACTATGAAAGCTTGGATGGGCAACCAACAGACCTCTTCTTCATGATTGCAGCTCCAGAAGGTGCCAATGACACTCACTTGGCAGCCTTGGCAGAATTGTCTCAATACTTGATGAAAGATGGTTTCGCTGACAAACTTCGCCAAGTAACATCTGCAGATCAAGTTATCGAACTTTTTGACCAAGCTTCAGAAAAAGCTGAGGAGCCTGTTCAAGCACCTGCCAATGAATCTGGCGACTTTATCGTAGCTGTTACAGCTTGTACGACAGGTATCGCCCACACTTACATGGCCCAAGAAGCCCTTCAAAAAGTAGCTGCTGAAATGGGTGTTGGGATCAAGGTCGAAACCAACGGTGCTAGCGGTGTTGGTAACCAACTAACTGCAGAAGACATTCGCAAGGCTAAAGCTGTTATCATCGCTGCTGACAAGGCTGTTGAGATGGATCGTTTCGATGGCAAACCATTGGTTAACCGTCCAGTTGCAGACGGTATCCGTAAGACTGAAGAATTGATCAACTTGGCTCTTTCAGGAGATGCTGAAGTTTATCGTGCTGCTAATGGAGCAAAAGCTGCAACAGCATCTAATGAAAAACAAAGTATCGGTGGAGCTTTCTACAAACACTTGATGAGTGGTGTATCTCAAATGTTGCCATTCGTTATCGGTGGTGGTATCATGATTGCCCTCGCTTTCTTGATCGACGGAGCTTTTGGTGTGCCACAGGATAGTCTTGGAAATCTCGGATCCTACCATGAACTCGCTTCTATGTTCATGAAAATCGGTGGGGCTGCCTTTGGCTTGATGCTTCCAGTCTTCGCAGGATATGTAGCCTACTCTATCGCTGAAAAACCAGGTTTAGTAGCTGGTTTCGTGGCTGGTGCTATTGCTAAAGAAGGATTTGCCTTTGGTAAAATTCCTTATGCCGCAGGTGGTGAAGCAACTTCAACTCTTGCAGGTGTCTCATCTGGTTTCCTAGGTGCCCTTGTTGGTGGATTTATCGCAGGTGCCTTGGTTCTTGCTATCAAGAAATACGTTAAAGTTCCTCGTTCACTTGAAGGTGCTAAATCAATCCTTCTCTTGCCACTTCTTGGAACAATCTTGACAGGATTTGTCATGCTAGCTGTTAACATCCCAATGGCAGCAATCAACACTGCTATGAATGACTTCCTAGGCGGTCTTGGAGGAGGTTCAGCTGTTCTTCTTGGTATCGTTCTTGGAGGCATGATGGCTGTCGATATGGGTGGACCTGTCAATAAAGCAGCTTATGTCTTTGGAACAGGTACGCTTGCAGCGACTGTTTCTTCAGGTGGTTCTGTAGCTATGGCAGCAGTTATGGCTGGAGGAATGGTTCCACCACTTGCTATCTTTGTCGCAACCCTTCTTTTCAAAGATAAATTTACCAAAGAAGAACGCAACTCTGGTTTGACGAACATCATCATGGGCTTGTCATTTATCACTGAGGGAGCGATCCCATTTGGTGCCGCTGACCCAGCTCGTGCGATCCCAAGCTTTATCCTTGGTTCAGCAGTAGCAGGGGGACTCGTTGGTCTTGCAGGAATCAAACTCATGGCGCCACACGGAGGAATCTTCGTCATCGCCCTTACTTCAAATGCCCTTCTCTACCTTGCCTTTGTTTTGGTTGGCGCAATTGTAAGTGGTGTGGTTTATGGTTACCTACGCAAACCACAAGCATAAAAAAGAATTCATATACCAAAATGACTGAACACGAAAGTGGGTAGTCATTTTTTTGATAATGGAGTTAGGGAGAATGGGCTTTGAAGTGATATAGAAGTAGATCGTAGAGATTTTCACTCTTCATTTAAACGATAGAATGCAAAAGTTTGTATAAATACCATGGAGGTGAAAAGTGTCTTGAATGATTCTAGAAAAGAAACCAGAGAATGAAAAGTTCCATAGTCAAAATATTCTAAATGAAGAGTTACAAGCGTCCCATGTCAGCATGGTGGAGGAGAATGTTCCCGATTCTAAATGAACTAATTTTATAGCTGATTTAGGTAGGAGACGAGAAGTAACTAAAAGCTTTATATCTCAATAAATAATTGATATAATAATAGTTAAAGAATTATTAGAGGGAGAGATAAATTAATGGAAAGAGAATATCAATTTCGAGCACTTACTTCAAATAAAGATGTTGAAATAAAGCCAGTAACACAAAAAGCATTTGAGTTTGCGATTGACGATAATTCGGAAGTGACAAATGTAGCTATTACTGGTAATTATGGAGCTGGGAAAAGTAGTGTTGTTGAGAGTTTTGAGAGAAAACGTAAAGACAAGAGATTTATTCATATTTCTTTGGGGCAATATGATGAAATAAAAAGTAGTGAAAAAAATGGACTTGATAAGCGTGAAATTAATACAATTGAAGGGAAAATAATCAATCAATTGCTTCATCAAATAGATCCTAACAAAATAAGGAGATCCATTTTTAAAACTCTTGATGCAGAATCGCAGATTAAACCTTTTAATATTTCGGTCTATGTAAGTTTAGTATTATTATTATCCTTATACTTACTAAATATTTCTTCATGGAATGGTTTGATTCAGAACTTTTCTTGGTTATCTTGGACTACGAAACCTATTATTTCCCTTCTTGTACTAGTAATTTTATTTGTTTTAATTGTATATGGATTTTATTTTTTACTGAAGCTACAAAAAGATTTTGGTTTTATCAAAAAATTATCCTTAAAAGCAGAAAAAATTGAAACTGATATTGAAATCTTCTCAAATGAAAGTTCAAGGGTATCTTATTTTGATCGCTATTTAGATGATATACTTTATTTGTTTAAGCGGTCTGAAGCAGATGTTATAGTATTTGAAGATATTGAACGTTTTAATGACTCTAGAATTTTTGAAAAATTGAAGGAATTAAATATAGTTATCAATAGAAATCGAAAGGCAAATAACAAACGTAAACTAGTATTTTTCTATCTTGTAAAGGATGATTTGTTTGAATCACAAGAAAGAACGAAGTTTTTTGATTTTATTATTCCTATAGTCCCTGTTGTAACTGCTTCTAATTCTCATGACATATTAAAAAAATTGCTAACAGAAATGTGGGAATACGATAGTTTAGACAAGACGTTTTTATTTAATATTTCTTTATATCTTGACGATATGAGATTAATCAATAATATTTGTAATGAGTATCTTACTTATAAAGACACATTAAATACTTTAAAGCTAGATTATGAAAAACTATTTGCAATGGTAGTCTATAAAAATATTTTCCCTAAAGATTTTTCACTTTTACAAAGGAATCAAGGATATTTATATGAATTGTTGAACTCAAAAGAAATAGCATTAAAAAATCTTAGAGAGGAGTTAAATAATAAGAAAAATGCTTTGGAGAGAAAGATAGAGAATGCTGAGGAAGAACATTTAAACGATAAAGTTGAATTATATGGAACTATCTTAAAAATACCATTTGGAAGAAAAATAATTAAAGTAAATGGAAAATTTGAAAAAGATTTTTCAACACGTTATGATTACATAAAAGAGTTAATTGCAGGAGATAGTGAAATTTATTCCTTTGATAGTTATCATGATGCAGAGTATAATCAATATAAGCGAAATGAGGATATTGATTCTTTATTTCCTAGTAGGAATACTCCAGAATTTCAAGAGCGTTTAAAGAATACTAAAAATAAAAAAATAATAGAAAAATTAAAAGAAGAAATTAAGAAAATAAATGATGAACTTGGTGAACTAGACAGCTATAGATTATCAGACGTTTATCAATATGCTACAGATATTGATGATTTTAAAAGTGACTTTACAGAAGAAATAAGAAAGAATCCTCAATCCTCAATAATTTCTTTCCTAATTAGAAATGCTTATATTGATGAGAGCTATCAAGATTATTTGAATCATTTCTATGAAAATACTATAACGGTAGAAGAAAAAGAATATTTAAGAAATGTTGTTTCTGGCAGACAGAATAAATATAATATTTCTCTAAAAAACATTGATGAAATCTTTAATTATTTAGAATTAAAAAATTATAAAAGTAGTAATGTGTTAAATTATGATTTATTTAGATTTCTGTTATATGCTAATGAACATAATGAGAAGTTGAAATTAATCTTTCACCAAGATAATATTTTGGAATTTTTACTGGACTTTTATAACGAATTATTTAGATTAAATGTTGAAAATAAATCGTTTTTCTCAGAGCGTGATATAAGGGTATTTTTGAGAAAATGGCTACATCATAACTCGGATCTCTTCAACGAATATATTAACCAAAAACATAGCGATTATATTTACGTTGATAAAAGAAAATTGATATTATCTTTAATGAATTTAGTTGATTTGAGTGATTGTACAAAAGAAACAAAAGGACAGATTTCTAAATATCTAGAGATGACACAAGAGGTTTTTCTTAATATTTTTCATAATAATTATTGTGATTTTGAGAAGTTTAATTTCAATTTATCGGCTATAGATTTTAAAATTAAGGAATTTGATTTTGAGAGTTCAGGATATGAGGAAAATGTGCTGAATTATATTTATAAGAATGGCTTATACGATATTTGCGAATCCAATGTACTCTTTTTCATGGAACAGCATTCTGATATGGGAACAGAGCTATCAGATGTAAAACATAAAAATTATGAAATCATGACTAGTCAAAATGGATTAAAACCTTTACTAGATTATTGTCAATCTTCTGATGAAGAATTCTTAAAGTATATTTTAATGTATGTTACTTTATCAGAGGGAGAGATGCGAGATAAACCTGAGTATATTGAACAACTATTAAATAATAATGTTGTATTTAATCATCAATTACCTCAGGAAAAGTTAGGAAGTGATGAATCTGATGAATCCAATGACCTAGATAATGATGAAAATATCAAAAAAAGTACATTAGCAGAAAATATTATCTCTAGTATTCCAGAGTTTTATATAACTTATACTCAAGGTAAATTTAATGACCTATCTAGTGAAAATCGAGAGATACTAATTAACAATCTTGTAATTACTCAAAAAGCAGAAGTAAATACTGAAATTGTTTTAGACTATTTTAGTCAAAATAAGGAAGTTGATAAATTTTTGATAGATTTTATTAATCTGAATCCTAATTTTGAGTTGGATAAAGAAATTTATTCAAAATTGAATAATGACATACAAGATAATTTTAATGAAAATATTATTAGTTCTTCAACGTTAAATGATAATATTCGAAAAAGAATACTTAGTCAGCTTGGACTCTATTTTAAAAGAATTGATAATACTGATATTGATGACGAAGATTTATTGAATTTAATAATTAATAATCGTATTGAATTCAATAAAGAAAATCTTGAGTTTATTCGTAAAAGATCTATGGTACACCTAGAGGAATTTATATTCATAAATATAGAAAATTATTTAAATGCTACTAATGTTGTTCGAAATGATGAGGAAATGAGAGGAGCGTTAAATAAACCTGACATAGATGAAAAATATGTAGTTGAATTATTAGTATTGCTTTTAGATAATAAATTTAATGAGTATGACTTTGATGATTTAATAAATCAAAACAGATATGATTCGTTAGATGTGACGCTTCAAAATAAAATACAAAAAATAGTTAAAAAATATATAAGACAATTTATAGCATTAGATGAAAATGAAATTAGCGTTCCATTGTATGAATCTATCCTAAATTCAAATGATGTTTTACTTGAATATAAGAAAGAACTTTTTGAAAAATTAATTTCTGATTCGGAAATTCAAATAGAAGTAGATAAGCTTATTTTGCTAGGTGATTATTTAGATTTATTAGAATTACCGGATATTATGCAAATCTTGAAGGAACAAATAGATTATGATATCTACACCGAATGGGAAGTTGCCTTTGACAAATTAAATCAAAATGAAGGTAACGGAGGAATTGGTAATCAAGAAGCAGAGGTTTCGTATTCTAAATTTAACGAAAAACTTCTTGACTACTTAAAGAAAAGGAAGTTGATTTCTTATAAATCAAAACATGAAAATTCTGTATTAAAGCTTTATGGATTAAGAAAGAAGCAGATTGAATATAGTGATGAAGCAGAAGAAAAGCAATAGTTATCACATTCAAATGACTGAACACAAAAGTGGGCAGTCTTTTTGATTTCTCTAGAAGTTTCTGAAATATGGTATAATAAAAGAATGGCAAACAAGAATACTACAAAAACGAGACGGAGACCGTCTAAAGCAGAACTTGAAAGAAAACAGGCTATCCAGAGGATGTTGATTTCCTTAGGAATTGCCTTATTGTTGATTATTGCAGCCCTCAAACTCGGCGCAGCAGGTGTCACTCTTTACAATCTCATTCGACTGGTGGTCGGAAGTTTGGCCTATGTGGCCATAGGTGGTCTCCTCATCTATCTTTTTCTTTTTAAATGGATCCGCAAGCAAGAGGGACTTCTATCAGGATTTCTCTGTATCTTCGCTGGCTTGCTCTTGATTTTTGAGGCCTACTTAGTATGGAAATATGGCTTGGAGCAATCAGTTCTAAAAGGGACCCTGTCTCAAGTTATGACGGACCTGACTGGTATGCGGGTGACTAGCTTCGCTGGTGGAGGCCTGCTTGGTGTCGGACTTTATATTCCCATAGCCTTTCTTTTCTCAAATATCGGATCGTACTTTATTGGAGTCCTCTTGATTCTAGTTGGGGCACTCTTAGTTAGTCCTTGGTCTATTTATGATGTTGCAGCCTTTATTGGAGCTCAGTTCAGATCTTTCATGGAAAAACAGGAACAGAGAAAACAGGAACGCTTCATCAAGAGAGAAGAAGAGAAGGCTCGTCAAGAAGCTGAAGAAGCAGCAAGAATTCAGAGAGAACAAGAAGAACAGGATGCATTACCGCTTCCTCCTGTAGATCCTGAAACGGGAGAAATCTTATCAGAGGTACCAGACTACGATTTCCCACCAATTCCTGAGGAAGAATGGATTGAACCGGAGATTATCCTCCCTCAAACAGATTTTGACGTTCCTGATGTGGAAGAGGATTTTGAGGATGAAGAGGTACAGGTTGATTTTTCTGCCAAGGAAGCCCTCGAATACAAGTTACCAAGCTTGCAACTCTTTGCGCCAGATAAACCCAAAGATCAGTCCAAGGAAAAGAAGATTGTTCGAGAAAATATCAAAATCCTAGAAGAAACCTTTGCTAGCTTTGGTATCAAGGTGACGGTGGAACGGGCTGAAATTGGGCCATCAGTTACCAAGTATGAAGTCAAGCCTGCAGTCGGTGTACGGGTTAACCGCATTTCCAATCTGGCAGACGACTTAGCGCTAGCTCTAGCAGCTAAGGATGTTCGGATAGAGGCTCCAATCCCTGGTAAATCCTTAGTCGGAATTGAGGTTCCTAACTCTGAGATTGCGACTGTTTCCTTCCGTGAACTCTGGGAACAGTCTCAGACTAAACCAGAAAATCTCCTCGAAATTCCTCTAGGTAAGGCTGTCAATGGAACTGCTCGCACCTTTGACCTTTCCAAGATGCCCCACCTACTCGTTGCAGGTTCGACGGGATCAGGGAAGTCAGTCGCAGTTAATGGTATTATCGCTAGCATTCTTATGAAAGCAAGACCCGACCAGGTCAAGTTTATGATGGTCGATCCTAAGATGGTTGAGTTATCTGTTTACAATGACATTCCTCACCTCTTGATTCCAGTTGTGACAAATCCACGCAAGGCCAGCAAGGCTCTGCAAAAGGTTGTGGATGAGATGGAAAATCGTTACGAACTCTTTGCTAAGGTTGGAGTACGAAATATCGCTGGTTACAATGCCAAGGTTGAGGAATTTAATAGCCAATCTGAGTACAAACAAGTACCGCTGCCTTTGATTGTTGTCATTGTGGATGAGTTGGCAGACCTCATGATGGTGGCTAGCAAGGAAGTGGAAGATGCCATCATTCGTCTTGGACAGAAGGCGCGTGCTGCAGGGATTCACATGATTCTCGCAACGCAACGTCCATCGGTTGATGTCATCTCTGGTCTCATTAAAGCCAATGTCCCATCTCGTGTGGCTTTTGCAGTTTCATCAGGTACAGATTCACGAACCATCTTGGATGAGAATGGAGCAGAAAAACTGCTTGGTCGAGGAGATATGCTCTTTAAACCAATTGATGAAAATCATCCAGTCCGTCTGCAAGGTTCCTTTATCTCGGATGATGATGTTGAACGTATCGTAAACTTCATCAAGGCTCAGGCAGATGCGGACTACGATGACAGCTTTGACCCAGGAGATGTTCCTGAAAATGAAGGAGATTTTTCTGATGGTGAAGCTGGTGGCGATCCGCTTTTTGAAGAAGCTAAGGCTTTGGTTATCGAAACCCAGAAAGCTAGCGCTTCGATGATTCAGCGTCGTTTGTC
Source organism: Streptococcus sp. 27098_8_23 (assembly GCF_041432195.1). Classification (GTDB taxonomy): domain Bacteria; phylum Bacillota; class Bacilli; order Lactobacillales; family Streptococcaceae; genus Streptococcus. The sequence continues at coordinate 210,996 of NZ_JAPVZF010000001.1, forward strand.
AGTTGGATTTAACCGTGCGACTCGCCTTATGGAAGAACTCGAAATGGCAGGTGTCATCGGTCCAGCTGAGGGAACCAAACCACGAAAAGTATTGCAACAATAAAAAAATAACTTCTTTCCAAATTTGGAAAGAAGTTATTTTTGTGATTACTGGTTCGTTTTAGTTTCAGAACTCGTCGTATTTGACTGTGTTCCATTATCGCTTGTTTCTTTATTTGTAGCTGGTGTAGAAGAGTCCTGAGTTGTTGTTTTCTGTTCTTCTTTTTTCTCCTCTTTCTTGTTGGATTGAGAAGTTTCTTCTTGTGGGGTATTTTCTTTAGTAGAAGTGTTGTCCCTGTTAGGAGTAGTATTTTCCTGAGGGGATTCCTTTTGAATTTCCTTGACAACAGTTGTTTGGGTTGTCGTCGGTTCTTTCTTGTTGTTTTTGTTATTATCCATAGCGTTCATGATGGTAATAGTAGCGGTGATTAGACCAAGAATACTACCGATGGTAGCAATCGTTTTTTGAAAGACAGTAAATCCCTTTTTGATATGTTCTGTTTTTGGTTTTGAAGTTCTACGATAGTTAGACATGATACTCTCCTTTAATTATGATTTATTATACCTCATTTCTTTAAAAAAATCTTAAAAAAAGAGAAACCTCCCTTTCTTGTCGCAGGTCTCTTTTCGTGATACAATAGAAGGAGTGATTTTAGAAAGCGTGAGAAAACATGATCTACTTTGATAATTCGGCGACAACCAAGCCTTATCCTGAAGCACTTGAAACTTACATGCAGGTCGCTTCAAAAATTGTAGGAAATCCGTCTAGTCTCCATCGTTTGGGTGACCAGGCAACACGAATTTTAGATGCTTCCCGTCAGCAAATTGCGGATTTGATTGGCAAGAAAAGTGACGAAATCTTCTTTACCTCTGGTGGAACAGAAGGAGATAACTGGGTCATCAAAGGTGTGGCCTTTGAAAAAGCCCAGTTTGGCAAGCACATCATCGTATCAGCCATTGAACATCCAGCAGTTAAGGAATCAGCCCTCTGGCTGAAAAGTCAAGGTTTTGAGGTGGATTTTGCTCCAGTTGATGAGAAAGGGTTTGTGGATGTCAAGGCTCTAGCAAGCTTGATTCGATCTGATACGACCCTCGTTTCCATCATGGCAGTTAACAATGAAATCGGCTCTATCCAGCCTATTGAGGCTATTTCAGAACTTTTAGTTGATAAACCAACCATTTCCTTTCACGTTGATGCAGTTCAAGCACTTGCTAAAATTCCAACTGAAAAGTATCTGACGAATCGAGTGGATTTTGCCACCTTCTCGAGTCATAAGTTCCACGGTGTTAGAGGTGTCGGCTTTGTCTATATCAAGTCTGGCAAGAAGATTACACCTCTGTTGACTGGTGGTGGTCAAGAGGGAGACTATCGTTCGACAACTGAAAATGTTGCTGGAATTGCAGCGACAGCCAAGGCTCTCCGTTTGGCTATGGAAAAGTTAGCTCTCTTTACTAGTAAGACAAGGCAGATGAAGGCAGTCATTCGTCAAGCCCTTCTGGATTATCCAGATATTTTTGTCTTTTCAGATGAGGAAGACTTTACCCCTCATATCCTGACTTTTGGGATTAAGAGTGTTCGTGGAGAAGTCATCGTTCACGCCTTTGAAGACTATGACATTTTCATTTCTACAACCTCTGCTTGTTCGTCCAAGGCTGGAAAACCTGCAGGTACCTTGATTGCCATGGGAGTAGACAAGGATAAGGCCCAGTCAGCTGTGCGCCTCAGCCTAGACTTGGAAAATGATATGAGTCAGGTCGAGCAGTTTTTGACCAAGCTAAAATTAATTTACAATCAAACTAGAAAAGTAAGATAGGAGCATTTATGCAGTATTCAGAAATTATGATTCGTTACGGAGAATTGTCAACTAAGCACAAAAATCGTATGCGTTTCATCAATAAACTTCGTAATAATATTTCAGACGTTTTGTCTATCTATCCCCAAGTTAAGGTAACCGCAGATCGCGACCGTGCCCACGCTTACCTTAATGGAGCTGATTATACAGCAGTTGCAGAATCGCTCAAACAAGTCTTTGGAATTCAAAATTTTTCTCCTGTGTATAAGATTGAAAAGTCAGTGGACGTTCTGAAGTCTGCTGTCCAAGAGATTATGAAGGAAATCTATAAGGAAGGGATGACCTTTAAAATCACTAGCAAGCGTAGCGACCACAACTTTGAATTGGATAGTCGTGAACTCAATCAAACTCTCGGTGGAGCTGTTTTCGAGGCTATTCCAAACGTACAAGCTCAGATGAAAAATCCAGATATTAATCTTCAGGTTGAGATTCGTGAGGAGGCTGCCTATCTTTCCTATGAAACTTTTCGTGGAGCAGGAGGATTACCTGTGGGAAGTTCTGGTAAAGGTATGCTCATGTTATCAGGAGGGATTGACTCACCTGTAGCTGGTTATTTAGCTCTTAAACGTGGTGTAGATATTGAAGCCGTCCACTTTGCCAGTCCGCCATACACGAGTCCTGGTGCCCTTAAAAAAGCCCACGATTTGACCCGTAAATTGACCAAGTTTGGTGGAAATATCCAGTTTATCGAAGTACCTTTCACTGAGATTCAAGAGGAAATCAAGGCTAAAGCGCCAGAAGCCTACCTTATGACCTTGACACGACGTTTTATGATGCGGATTACCGACCGTATCCGTGAGGTACGAAAAGGTTTAATTATCATTAATGGGGAAAGTCTTGGTCAAGTAGCCAGCCAGACTTTGGAAAGCATGCAGACTATCAACGCTGTGACCAGCACTCCAATTATTCGTCCCGTGGTTACGATGGACAAGTTGGAAATCATTGACATTGCGCAGGAAATCGATACCTTTGAAATTTCAATCCAGCCTTTTGAAGACTGCTGTACCATTTTTGCGCCTGACCGTCCTAAGACCAATCCTAAGATAGAGAATGCTGAGCAGTATGAAAAACGTATGGATGTTGAAGGTTTGGTTGAGCGTGCAGTGGCAGGGATTATGATTACTGAAATCACTCCCCAGGTTGAAAAAGATGCTGTCGATGAGTTAATTGATAATCTCCTCTAATCAGAAAAACCAGAAGAATTTAGAATATTAAATGAGAAAAGTTAGTTATTTATCCTTAAAATGGACAATTACTGACTTTTTTTCTATTTTTGTGGTATAATGAGATAAAATTTTGAATATAGAGAGTTTTCTGACAATGAATCATTCCTACTTTTACTTAAAAATGAAAGAACACAAACTCAAGGTTCCTTATACAGGAAAGGAGCGTCGTGTGCGTGTTCTTCTACCTAAGGACTACGAGAAAGACACAGACCGTTTTTACCCTGTTGTTTACTTTCATGATGGGCAAAATGTCTTTTACAGCAAGGAGTCCTATATCGGACACTCTTGGAAAATTATTCCAGCCATTAAGAGAAATCCTGATATCAGTCGCATGATTGTAGTTGCCATAGATAATGATGGTATGGGACGGATGAATGAATACGCAGCTTGGAAGTTTCAAGAATCTCCTATCCCAGGCCAGCAGTTTGGCGGTAAGGGTGTGGAGTATGCCGAGTTTGTCATGGAGGTGGTCAAGCCTTTTATCGATGAGACCTATCGTACCAAAGCTGATCGCCAGCACACGGCTATGATTGGTTCGTCGCTTGGAGGCAATATCACCCAGTTTATCGGACTAGAGTACCAAGATCGAATTGGTTGTCTAGGTGTCTTCTCATCTGCTAACTGGCTTCACCAAGAAGCCTTTAACCGCTATATCGAGCGCAAAAAATTGTCGCCTGAACAGCGCATTTTCATTTATGTAGGAACAGAAGAAGCAGATGATACGGACAAGACCTTGATGGCTGGCAATATCAAACAAGCCTATATTGACTCGTCGCTTCGCTATTACCGTGATTTGATTGCAGGTGGAGTAGGCTTGGATAATCTTGTCTTGAAAGTTCAGTCTGGTGCCATCCATAGTGAGATTCCATGGTCGGAAAATTTACCAGACTGTCTCCGATTTTTTGCAGAGAAATGGTAAGTTAAGAAAGGAGAAAGCCAATGCATATTGAAAACCTCAGCCACTGGAGTGGCCACTTCAACCGTGAAATGTACCTTAACCGTTATGGGCATGCTGGGATTCCAGTTGTTGTTTTTGCTTCATCTGGTGGAAGTCACAACGAATACTATGATTTTGGCATGATAGATGCCTGTGCTTCCTTTATCGAAGAAGGCCGTATTCAGTTCTTTACCCTATCCAGTGTGGACAGTGAGAGCTGGTTGGCTACTTGGAAAAATAGTCATGACCAGGCGGAGATGCATCGAGCTTACGAACGCTATGTGATTGAGGAAGCCATTCCTTTTATCAAGCATAAGACAGGTTGGTTTGATGGTATGATGACGACAGGTTGCTCGATGGGGGCCTACCATGCACTCAATTTCTTCCTCCAGCATCCAGATGTCTTTACCAAGGTGATTGCTCTCAGTGGTGTTTATGACGCACGTTTCTTCGTTGGTGATTACTACAATGATGATGCTATTTACCAAAACTCGCCAGTAGATTATATCTGGAATCAAAACGACGGCTGGTTTATCGATCGTTACCGTCAGGCAGAAATCGTCGTTTGCACGGGTCTAGGTGCCTGGGAACAAGACGGTCTACCATCTTTCTACAAGCTCAAAGAAGCCTTTGACCAGAAACAAATTCCAGCCTGGTTTGCTGAATGGGGACACGATGTCGCCCACGACTGGGAATGGTGGCGTAAACAAATGCCCTATTTTCTTGGACACCTGTATCTATAAAAGGAGTTGCCTATGAATTATCTTGTTATTTCTCCCTACTATCCGCAAAATTTCCAACAGTTTACAATCGAGCTAGCTAATAAAGGCATCACAGTCTTGGGAATTGGTCAAGAACCCTACGAGCAACTAGATGAGCCTTTGCGCAATAGCCTAAATGAGTATTTCCGTGTAGACAATCTTGAGAACATAGACGAAGTTAAACGAGCAGTTGCCTTTCTTTTCTATAAGCATGGTCCAATCGACCGTATCGAGTCCCACAATGAATACTGGCTTGAGCTGGACGCGACACTCAGAGAACAATTCAATGTTTTTGGTGCCAAACCGGAGGATCTCAAAAAGACCAAGTTTAAGTCTGAGATGAAGAAACTTTTCAAAAAAGCAGGTGTCCCTGTGGTACCTGGAGCTGTTATCCAGACGGAAGCAGATGTGGATAAAGCAGTGAAAGAAATCGGTCTACCAATGATTGCCAAACCTGATAATGGAGTGGGAGCGGCAGCCACCTTTAAGCTTGAGACAGAAGACGATGTAAATCACTTCAAGGCTGAGTGGGACCGGTCAACCGTTTATTTCTTTGAGAAATTTGTCACTTCTAGTGAAATCTGTACCTTTGACGGGCTTGTGGACAAGGATGGCAATATCGTCTTTTCAACGACTTTCGATTATGCCCATACACCACTTGATCTCATGATTTATAAGATGGACAATTCCTACTATGTACTCAAGGATATGGATCCAAAACTGCGCAAGTATGGCGAGGCCATTGTCAAGGAATTTGGTATGAAAGAGCGCTTTTTCCATATCGAGTTCTTCCGTGACGGGGACGATTACATTGCCATTGAGTACAATAACCGTCCTGCAGGTGGCTTTACCATTGATGTTTATAACTTCGCTCACTCCTTGGATCTCTACCGAGGTTATGCGGCTATTGTCGCAGGAGAAGAGTTTCCAGCATCAGAGTTTGAACCTCAATACTGTCTAGCTACATCACGTCGTGCCAATGCCAACTATGTTTATTCAGAAGAGGACATTCTTGCCAAATACAGCCAGCAATTCAAGGTCAAAAAAATCATGCCAGCAGCCTTTGCAGAACTACAAGGGGATTACCTTTATATGTTGACCACTCCGAGTCGCCAAGAGATGGAGCAGATGATTGCAGACTTTGGTCAACGTCAAGAGTAATGAATAGGATGAAAGGAGTTTGACTTCTTTTGTCCTTTTTTTAAAGATAAGTTAAATAAAGCGTTTTCCATAGATTCTTTTCAGAAAAGATATTGCTAAAAGGCCTAAAAATTGATAGAATAAGGATTGTCTAAAAAAATTTAAGGAGAATCTATCAAATGGATTTTACATGGGCTATTAAATATGCCACAGAATTCTTGGGAACTGCTATTTTGATCATTCTTGGTAATGGTGCAGTTGCTAACGTTGAACTTAAAGGTACGAAAGGTCACCAAAGTGGCTGGCTCGTTATCGCAGTTGGTTATGGTATGGGGGTTATGATCCCAGCCTTGATGTTTGGTAACGTATCAGGAAACCACATCAACCCAGCTTTCACTCTTGGACTTGCTGTTAGTGGTCTTTTCTCTTGGGATCAAGTACCATTTTACATCCTAGCACAAGTTTTGGGAGCAATCTTCGGTCAAGCTTTGGTTGTAGCGACTCACCGTCCGTACTACTTGAAAACAGAAAATCCAAACAACATCTTGGGAACTTTCTCAACTATCTCAAGTTTGGATCATGGAACAAAAGAATCACGTTTTGCAGCTACTGTTAATGGTTTCCTCAATGAGTTTGTAGGTTCATTTGTTCTTTTCTTTGCAGCACTTGGTTTGACTAAAAACTTCTTTGGTGCTGAATTAGTAGCGAAAGCTCAGGCGACAATTAATGACCAAGTAGCTCAAGCTGCAGCGCAAGGAACAACAATCCCTCAAGAACAAGTAACAGCAGCGCTTGAGCAAGCAAAAAACCAAGCCGCTCCATTTTTGGCACCAGGTCTTGGAATTGCGCACTTGGCACTTGGTTTCCTAGTGATGGCCTTGGTAACTTCACTTGGTGGACCTACTGGACCTGGTTTGAACCCAGCTCGTGACTTTGGACCACGTCTTCTTCACGAACTCCTTCCAAAATCAGTTCTTGGTCAACACAAGGGTGATTCAAAATGGTGGTATGCATGGGTTCCAGTTGTAGCTCCAATTGCAGCGGGTATTGCAGCAGTAGCACTATTCAAACTACTTTATCTATAAGAAATGAAACTGGGGAATCCCAGTTTTTTTCTTGTAAAATTTCTAAATAAAATAGATATGGCTTGTAAAATATTCGAAAATCCTTTAAAATAAAAGAGCTGGAGGAATTTATGAATGTGAATGAGATTGTTCGGATCGTTCCGACTTTGAAAGTTAATAATCGAAAATCAAATGAAAGATTTTACATTGAAACCCTGGGGATGAAACCTTTGCTGGAAGAGTCTGCCTTTCTTTCATTAGGCGACCAGACGGGCACGGAGAGATTGATTTTAGAAGAGGCTCCAAGCATGCGAACACGCAGAGTTGAAGGGCTTAAAAAGCTAGCTAGACTCTTGATAAAGGTTGAAAATCCTTCTGAAATCGAGGTCCTTCTTTCTCAGATGAAGTCTCTTCCTCGCCTATTTAAAGGAAACCGAGGGTATGCTTTTGAGATTGTTTCTCCTGAAGAGGATGTGATCCTTGTTCATGCGGAAAATGATGTAAGAGATTTGGTTCCACTGGAAACTGTTCCTGAATTTTATTCAAATACAAGTATAAAATATGTGAGTCAATTTGAGGTTTCTATGGAGTTGCGTTTGCCTGAAGGAACAGAGAGTTTACTTGATCCTGAAGGAGTAGCGCAAGCAATCACCTTTACTAAAGAGCAAGGAGCAGATTTGGCTGTTGAAAACAATGTAACTTGGGATTTAACGATGTTGAAATTTTTAGTCAAGAATTTTGATCTAACCAGTCTTCGTCAGAAATTTGAAAAGACAGGCTACTTTGTCCCTAAGTCTAAAAAATTCTTCCTTGGTAAAGATACCAATAACATTGAATTGTGGTTTGAAGAAGCATGAAGTTGGAAAAAATTCTAAGAAAAATAGAAAATCAAATCGAGGCAGGGATTTATCCCGGGGCCTCTTTTGCGTATTATAAGGATGGTGAATGGAAAGAGTCTTATCTAGGATTGAGTGATCCAGAAAGTGGCTTGAAGACAGAAAGTGGCTTGGTTTATGATCTGGCCAGTGTGAGTAAGGTCGTGGGAGTGGGGACGGTTTTTACCTTCTTGTGGCAGCAGGGGAAACTAGACATTGATCGACCAGTGACGGATTTTTTATCGGAGTGTGATTATCCTGATATCACTATACGGCAACTTCTGACTCATGCCACAGATTTAGACCCCTTCATTCCCAACCGTGACAAGTTAAGTGCAGAGGAATTGAGAGAAGCCATGTTTCACCTCCATAGACGAAATCAGCCTGCTTTTCTATACTCAGATGTTCACTTTTTACTCTTGGGCTTTGTTTTGGAAAAAATCTTTAACCAAGACTTGGATCAGATTATAGAAGAACAAGTTTTGGAAGCATGGGGGATGAAAGAGACCAAGTTTGGCCCCATTGAGCAAGCTGTACCAACAGTGAGAGGAGTAGAAGCCGGAATCATTCACGATCCCAAAGCCCGTCTATTAGGGAAACACGCAGGAAGTGCTGGTTTGTTTTCGACGGTTAAGGATTTGCAGATCTTTCTGGAACATTACTTGAAAGATGATTTTGCAGCAGATTTGTGTCGAAATTTTTCTCCCTTAGAGGACAAAGAGCGTTCGTTAGCTTGGAATCTGGAGGGAGACTGGCTAGATCATACGGGCTATACAGGTACCTTCATTATGTGGAATCGGGAGAAGCAGGAAGCGGCTATCTTTTTATCCAATCGAACGTATGAGAAGGATGAGCGTGCCCAGTGGATAGTCGATCGAAATCAAGTGATGGAAATGATTCGTCAAGAGAAGTAGGGTGAAGTATGTCAAAAACTGTAAAAGGAACTCTGTATACAGTAGTGGTAGGAATTGCTTGGGGCTTGTCTGGAACCAGTGGTCAATACCTGATGGCACACGGGATTTCTGCTCTATTCTTGACCAATTTGCGACTTATCATTGCAGGTTTGGCACTGGTAGTCTTATCCTATATGACTGCAAAGGATAAACTCTATGCTTTTTTAAAAGACAGAAAAAGCCTTTTATCTCTGCTGTTGTTTGCCTTGTTTGGACTTTTCTTAAACCAGTTTGCCTATCTTTCCGCCATTCAGGAAACCAATGCTGGCACGGCGACAGTTTTCCAGTATGTATGCCCCGTTGGGATCTTGGTTTATACTTGTATCAAGGACAAGGTGGCGCCTACTCTGGCTGAGATTATTTCAATTGGTTTAGCAATTGGAGGAACGTTTCTAATCGCGACGCATGGGGAACTTGACCAGTTGTCTGTCACACCTGCTGGACTTTTCTGGGGCCTCTTTTCTGCCCTAACCTATGCCCTCTATATTATACTCCCCATCGCTTTGATTAAGAAGTGGGGCAGTATTTCGGTGATTGGTGTTGGGATGGTTATTTCTGGTGTAGTGGCTATTCCTTTCACAGGAGTCTTACAGGCCAGCATACCGACTAGCTTAGATTTTCTCTTTGCATTTGCTGGGATTATCATCATTGGAACGGTCTTTGCCTATACAACTTTTCTAAAAGGAGCTAGTCTGATAGGCCCTGTTAAGTCTAGTTTATTAGCTTCCATAGAGCCAATTTCAGCCGTTTTCTTTGCCTTTCTGATTATGAAGGAACAGTTTTATGCGATTGATTTTGTCGGTATGGCCATGATTTTACTAGCCGTGACCATTATTTCTTTGAAAGATTTACTGCTGGAAATAAAGAGTAAGTAATTAAAAAATCCACTCAATCGAGTGGATTTTGTGTGTATAGATGATTAGTCTTTATTTTCGTGTGGCAAAATCAAGTTTAAGATAATTCCTGTCATGGCTGATAGAGCAGTACCTGAAAGTGTAACGGGGCCAAGTTTGAGGATAGCCCCACCAAGTCCAAGTACCAACATGGCACTTGCGATGATGAGGTTACGCATTTGACTGAAGTCAACGCGCTCTTTAATCAAAACTTTCAGACCGTTGCTGGCGATAACTCCGTAGAGAAGGATGGACATGCCACCAAGCACAGCATTTGGAATGGTTGAAATCAAGGCAGTGAATTTACCTAGGAAGCTAAGAGCAATGGCGATGAAGGCCGCGTTACGGATAACAGAGACAGAAGCGATACGAGTCATCCCAATAACCCCTGTATTTTCTCCGTAAGTCGTATTAGCTGGTCCACCGAGGAAGGCTGATACAGATGTCGCGATACCATCACCGAGAAGAGTACGGTGAAGCCCTGGTTCTTTCAGGAATTGACGGCCACAGATTTGGCTCAAAACTGTGTGGTCTCCGATGTGTTCTGAAATTGTTACGATAGCGATAGGCAAGATTGCGATTGTTTCAGGACCGAAGTACAAGTTGTACTCTTTAAAGGCACCACCTGTACTAAATGGCAAGTAGAAACCAGGAATTTCAAACCAGTTAGCTTGAAGGACTGGGGTAAAGTCAACCAAACCAAGCATCATAGCGAAGATATACCCACCGATGATGGCAAAGAGGAAAGGAATGATACGAAGGAAACCTTTTCCTTTTGTATTGATAAAGGCGGCAATCAAGAACGTCACGACAGCTACAAGAGCGTTCTTCCAGTTTCCGTCTGCTACAAGTCCAGCATTCGTTACAGCAGAACCAGCAAGACCAAGACCGATAACGATAATCATAGGTCCGATAATGATTGGTGGCAAGAGTTTGTCAATCCATTTCGTACCTGCAAAACGAACACTTGTCGCTACAAGAACATAGACTAAACCAGTCAGGATAACCCCAGTTTGAGCGGCAGATACATCGCCTCCCATTTCTTTCATGGCTAAAGACATAGCTGTGATAAAGGCGAATGAAGAACCTAGATAAACTGGAACCTTAAAGCCAGTAGAAATCATGTAGATAAGTGTTCCAATACCGGAAGCAAAGAGAGCAACCGACACGGGCATTCCCAAAATTAAGGGAACGAGAATGGTTGCACCAAACATGGCAAATACGTGCTGGAAGCTGAGAAGAATACCTTTACCAGCAGAAGGACGTTGATCAACGTCTAGTAACAAGTCAACAGTTGATTCCTGTTTCATAAAAACCTCACTTTTGGGCACCAAAAAAGAGCCCATTATTTTGCAGCAATAGGCCCTCAGAGTAAGACTTTTTAAAAAATAGCTATCTTTTAAAAATTTATATAAATCTGCGCCTTCGTCACCTCACAGGATGACATTAAAAACCTTTGCTTAGGATAGTATAGCAGAAAAAATTCGTTTTGTAAACGAATTTTTCCCGAGCCCAGAAATGCGAGAGCGAGGCAGATTTGTAAATCATTTTTTCCCGAGCCTGGAAATGTGAGAGCGAGGTTGATTTTGTAAATCATTTTTTCCCGAGCCCAAAAATGCGAGAGCGAGGTCCGTTTTGTAAATAATTTTTTTACTAAAAAATTAAAGTGGGCGTTTGTTTGGCATGCCAGCCTTTCTTGGGTACTTGTTAGGTGTTTCCTTTTTCTTTTCTACCACAGTGATGTAGCGCGGATCTCCATTTGGCAGGGCATAGTTGAGGTTGTCCTCTACCTTGCTAAAGAGGAGGTTGAGAGCATTCTTGGCTTCTAGCAATTCATCGGGAGCATTGCTGGCCTTGAGCGCCAGTAGTTTTCCACCAACTTTAAGATAGGGAATGGTCAATTCAGACAAGACCTGCATACGGGCAACAGCACGAGCTGTCACCATATCAAACTGAGCACGGAAGTTCTTGTCTTGGGCAAAGTCTTCTGCACGTCCATGGTAGAAGTGAACTCCGTCCAAATTCAGCTCCTGAGCTAATAGTTGGAGGAAGTTGATGCGCTTATTTAGCGAATCAATGATGGTCACATCTAACTGAGGATAGAGGATTTTCATAGGAAGACTAGGAAATCCTGCCCCAGCTCCGATATCAAGAAGTTTGATATTCTCATTTTGGATCAAGCCTTGTAGGATGGGTGCAATTGAATCATAAAAGTGTTTAAGGTAGACTTCTTCTTTGTCTGTAATAGCGGTCAGGTTAATCTTTTCATTCCACTCGACCAAGAGTTCAAAATAGCGTTCAAATTGGTTCTTTTGCTGGTCAGAAAGTGGAAGATTTTGCTCAGCTAGTAGGCTGTAAAATGTTTCTGGCTTCATAGTAGTTTCCTTCTCTAGTATCATCTTATTTTACCATATTCATTAAAATTTTGATATACTGGTATTAATCTAAAAGCAGAAAGGAATAAGATTATGACTTGGATTATTCTTGGAGTTTTGGCTCTGATTGTTATTTTTGTGATTGTTAGCTATAACGGTTTGGTTAAAAATCGTATGCAGACCAAGGAGGCTTGGAGCCAGATAGATGTTCAGTTGAAGCGTCGTAATGATCTCCTCCCAAACTTGATTGAAACAGTCAAAGGCTATGCCAAATATGAAGGTTCTACCTTGGAAAAAGTAACAGAACTTCGTAGACAAGTAGCCGCAGCAACTTCACCGGCAGAAGCTATGAAGGCCAGTGATGCCCTTACCCGTCAGATTTCTGGTATCTTTGCAGTAGCAGAGAATTACCCAGACTTGAAAGCTAGTGCTAACTTTATCAAATTGCAAGAAGAGTTGACCAATACAGAAAATAAAATTTCTTACTCTCGCCAACTCTACAATAGTGTTGTCAGCAACTACAATGTAAAACTTGAAAGCTTCCCAAGTAACGTCATCGCAGGACTATTTGGCTTTAAAGCTGCAGACTTCCTTCAAACGCCTGAAGAGGAAAAGGCAGTTCCTAAAGTTGACTTTAGTGGTTTAGGTGACTAAGATGTTGTTTGATCAAATTGCAAGCAATAAACGAAAAACATGGATTTTATTGCTGGTTTTCTTCCTACTCTTGGCCTTGGTTGGTTATGCTGTTGGCTATCTCTTTATGCGTTCAGGTCTTGGTGGCATGATTATAGCCTTGATTATTGGTCTTATCTACGCTCTGACCATGATCTTTCAATCGACAGAGATTGTCATGTCTATGAATGGAGCGCGTGAGGTTGATGAGCAAACAGCACCAGACCTCTACCATGTAGTAGAAGATATGGCCATGGTCGCTCAGATTCCCATGCCGCGTGTTTTCATCATTGAGGATTCTTCTTTAAATGCCTTTGCAACAGGTTCAAACCCGCAGAATGCAGCTGTCGCAGCCACTTCGGGTCTCCTAGCCATCATGAACCGTGAGGAGCTAGAAGCTGTTATGGGGCATGAAGTCAGTCATATCCGAAACTACGATATTCGCATTTCGACCATTGCTGTCGCCCTTGCCAGTGCCATTACCCTTCTGTCTAGTATGGCAGGACGGATGATGTGGTGGGGAGGAGCAGGTCGCAGACGGAGTGATAATGATCGCGATGGAAATGGTTTGGAGATTATCATGCTTATTATCTCTCTCTTAGCCATTGTTCTAGCACCTCTCGCAGCAACTTTGGTGCAACTTGCCATTTCCCGTCAGAGGGAATTTCTGGCGGATGCATCCAGTGTGGAGTTGACTCGCAATCCTCAAGGGATGATCAATGCCTTGCGTAAGTTGGAGAATAGCGAGCCGATGCATCAACATGTTGACGATGCCAGCAGCGCTCTTTATATCAATGATCCTAAGAAAGGTGGTGGACTTCAAAAACTCTTTTATACCCACCCACCTATCTCAGAACGAATCGAACGCTTGAAACACATGTAAAAAAATCCAGAGATGACCTCTGGATTTTTGCTTTTAGTATCTCACTTTTAACTTGTTATCTCACCAAAAAATAGTATAATATATGTAATTCTATATAATTGAGGTGAATGATGTATAAGCGCTGGATGACGTTTTTCTTGATTTTGATTTTTATGCCAATTCATTTGAGTATAGCAGAGAAAATCATGCGAATAAATTCATTAACGCTATCCATCCTTTTTACCCTTGTTGAACTTGCAATATTTTTATATGTAGGAAAAAAGTATGACTTGTTTCACATTCGGAAAATCCGCCTAAAAGATATTCTTAAATGTTTTCTTTCATACGCCGTGCTTTTTCTCTTTTATATTTTGATCAATTTTTTAGGCCCTACCCAATCAGAGACAACTCAAACTGTGCAAAGTTTATCACTTTCCTGGTCTGTACTTTTTGTGGATCTCTGTGTTTTGGCACCTGTCACGGAAGAAATCTTTATGCGAGGTATGTTACAGGGGATAGTATTTAAGAATACATATTTTGGCTTGTTTGCCACATCGCTTCTTTTTGCTTATCTGCATGGTCCCTATACTATTCCTAGCTTTATCAGCTATTTAGGTATGGGATTTGCATTTGGGGTAAGGTACAAGACTTCTGACAACCTATGGAATTCCATTCTTTTGCATATCCTCAATAATCTGGTTGCATTTTGCTTTTTGTATATGAGATAATGTCATATTAGAATGCTTTGAGCTGTAAAAAAATGATTTCTAGCTTATACAATTGAAACAAAAGTCAGAGCATAATCTATCAGAAGGACGATGCCAGCATCGATCTTTATATCAATGTTCCCAAGAATGACGTATGTAAAAAAATCCAGAGAAATCTCTCTGGATTTTTGCTATGTTCAACATTTATAAATCTTGTAAATCAACGACTTCCAAACCTTCCTCTGTCAAACGATAGATACTCGTACAGATCTCTTTTAAGAAGCGTCTGTCATGCGAAACAGTGATCAGACCGCCGGGATAGGAGGTAAAGAGTTTTCTGATTTCAGGTTGAGAAGTGGGAGAAAAATTTCGTGTAGGCTCATCCAGAAGGAGAAAGTTTGGTTTGCGCAACACTAAATCCAAAAGTAGGAGTTTACCTTGTTGCCCGCCAGATAGGGAGCGGATTTGGTGGTGCATCTCTGGATAGCTGAAATTGAGACTGGCTAGGTGAGATTGGATTTTCTGTAGTTCTTCTTTTTGTCCAGTGTGGCTGAGGTAGGCTACTGGAGATAAATCCAATTGCAGTTTTTTATGGTAATCTTGTGGCATAAAACCAAGCGAAATCTCTCTTTTGGCGCTGAGCAGCTGTTGCAACTTGGCTAACAGAGTTGATTTCCCAACACCATTTGGCCCAATGATACCGATTTTATCTTGGCCACGGACCGTTAGTCGTAACTCCTGAGCTAAAATACGCTCGCCAATGGACAAATTTTCTTTTTCCAGTTGAATTAAGACTTTAGAAGCCGGTAATGGTTGGATATCTGAGAAGAAAAGTTGGATTTGTTCCTCTTCAAGTGGCTTTTGGATCATGGACTGAGCTTCCTTTTCAAAGCGTTTTTCTTGAGAGAGAACAGTTTTCATCTTTTTAGCCAATAGGCGACCGGCTGTACTGTCTTTGGTAGCTCGAAGTGCAGTTTCTACATTTTGCTTGACGCGGCGATGTTTTTCCATGGTTTTGTCATAGGCTCTCTGGTCGTTAGCAGCTTGCTGGCTTTGTCTGGCAAAGCTAGCCTTTCTCTGCTCACTATAGCGATCATAGTCTAAATGCTCGACTAGCGTTTCCGCTTCTTTTCGATGCTTGACCAGTCGCAAGTGGACAATAGTATCAGCCGTTTGAGAAAGAAAGTCTTCATCATGGGAAATGAAAATAACAGTTTGCTTCATCTTCTGTATCTTCCTTTTTAGCCAATCAACCGTCTCAAGGTCTAGGTCATTTGAAGGTTCATCTAAAAAAAGAATCTCAAAAGGTTTGGCTAACTCGTGAATGAGCTGAACTTTCAAAGCTTCGCCCCCTGATAGACTGCCAATTTCTTGGTCGCTAGCAAAATGGTCGCTATCAAAGTGCAACTCCTCCGCCAAACGATAAAGAATGCTGTAGTCTAAATCAGCAGAATCTAAAAAGAAGTAGTCATGTAGAGTCCTATTTTTCAGGATTTCAGGGATTTTTTGAGGAATGCATGCCAGTGATTGAAGGTCAGACTGGATGTCGCCCTTGATAGTAAAATCAGATAATGCTTCCCCCATTAAAGCTCGTAGTAAAGTCGATTTACCATTTCCTTCTTCACCAATAATAGCAACCTTTTCCCCGTCTTGGATAGTCATGCTTAGGTCAGATACAAGATCTCGTAGATCTTTGTTTTGCGTGATAGTTAGATGATTGATTTTTATCATATTGTTGCCCTTTCTAGAATGTCGATAGTGCATAACAAAAAGCTCTACTTTATCTAGTAGAGCCCAAAGTCACTGTCAAAACTCTATTATCCTCGTTGAAAAACTCGTCAAACTAGCTTGGAGCTGCCTAACCTAACCCAAGAGGAGCATAGCTTTCTAGTTTTTTGATTTTCAATGAGGACAAGATACTAGAAAATCTAGTATAAAAAGAGCACACAAAAAAGAGACAAAAACAAGATCTACTAAATAAAGTTCTTTATTTGATAGATTAGTTGTTCATGTCTCCCATACCTCCGAGTATTAGTACCTCTATCCTATACCTTTCAGGAAATTTTGTCAATAGAAAACAAGTAATTTCAAGCTCTAAAATCCGAAAACAGGCCCATAGAGAGTTAGCACGTGTTTGACATGTTCGTAGTGGAACTTGTCATAGTTACGCCAAGCAGTACGAGCTTGATCATTCAGTTTTAGGCTCCCTAGTCCAATCAGAAGACTGGTGCGTTGGTAAAATTTCTCAAGGTCGATTAAGATACTGTTGTCTAGCTTTTCTGCTTTTTTTAGTTCCTTAAGCGTGGTGTTCAGCAGCTCTTGCAGTCGAAAATCATCAGCTGTTCCTTGTTTGCAGCTTTGGAAGCTTTTATTTAACTTGGAAAGGAGTTGATAAGCTTCAGTGATGAGTGCTTTGTCTTCCATATGAGCATCCTCCTTGCTCTGATGTATTCTTGCCTATAGTATAGCACTAATAGGAAAGTTTGTCATAGTAAATATGTTAAAAAATGAGATTTTAATATCAAAGTTTGGGAGGCTGACTTATAGCCTTTTCATGGTATAATCAAGTGAGTACATCTTTATGGAGGAAATATGAAGTTAAATATTCAAGAAATTCGTAAGCAACCTGAAGGCCTGCATTTTGAACAAGCTTTAGACCTGGCAGCAGACTTGCGTAAACGGAACCAAGAGATTTTAGATGTCAAAGATATCCTTGCAGTGGGGAAGGTGCAGTACGAAGACCGTCTGTATTTCTTAGACTATCAGTTGTCATATACCATTGTCCTTGCTTCCAGCCGCAGTATGGAGCCAGTTGAGTTGGCTGAGTCTTATCCAGTCACAGAGGTCTTCATGGAAGGAGCGACCAACCAACTGGACCAGGAGGTTCTTGATGATGACTTGGTCTTGCCTATCGAAAATGGGGAAATCGACCTTGCTGAGAGCGTAGCAGATAATATTCTGCTCAATATCCCTATCAAAGTCTTGACGGCAGAAGAAGAGGCGGGCCAAGGTTTTGTGTCAGGAAATGACTGGCAAATCATGACTGAAGATGAATACCAAGCTCAACAAGCAGTCAAAAAAGAAGAAAACAGTCCATTTGCTGGCTTGCAAGGACTGTTTGATGGAGACGAGTAGATGGTTTTATCCAAGAAACGTGCCCGTCATGTCATAGAGGAAATTATTGCCCTTTTTCCAGATGCTAAGCCTAGTCTTGATTTTACCAATCATTTTGAACTCTTGGTTGCGGTGATGTTGTCAGCCCAAACCACAGATGCAGCGGTAAACAAGGCCACACCAGGTCTCTTTGCTGCTTTTCCAACGCCACAAGCCATGTCTGTAGCGACAGAGAGTGAAATTGCTTCACACATTTCTCGCCTGGGACTGTATCGAAATAAGGCTAAATTCCTTAAAAAATGTGCCCAACAGTTACTAGAGGATTTTGATGGTCAAGTGCCTCAGACTCGAGAGGAATTAGAAAGTCTAGCTGGTGTTGGTCGTAAAACAGCAAATGTCGTCATGAGTGTGGGGTTTGGGATTCCTGCTTTTGCAGTGGATACTCATGTGGAGCGTATCTGCAAGCATCATGATATCGTTAAAGAATCAGCTACGCCACTTGAAGTAGAAAAACGTGTTATGGATGTCTTGCCACCAGAAGAATGGTTAGCAGCTCACCAGGCCATGATTTACTTTGGACGAGCTATCTGTCATCCCAAAAATCCAGAATGCGATCACTATCCCCAACTGTATGATTTTAGCAATGTTTAAGAGGACACTGAAAAAAGTTTTTGCTTGATTTTAAGGGTGCTTTATGCTATAGTAAATGATAACTAAATAATCCTTTAAACCTGTCCCGTGAGGCAGGCAAGGAGCGCGATAAAGTAGAAGGGTGAAGTCTATACTGTTTATAGTTGGGCTCGCTTGGCCATACATTTCAAGTCTCCTTGTAGAAGGAGACTTTTCTTTTTGGAGGTTTGTCATGAAGACAAAAGAAGTTGTAGACGAATTGACTGTCAAACGAGCGATTACGCGAATTACTTATGAGATTATCGAGCGCAATAAAGATTTGAATAAGATTATCCTAGCAGGGATAAAGACGCGTGGTGTTTTCATTGCTCATCGTATCAAAGAACGCTTGGAGCAGTTGGAAAATATCACTGTTCCTGTTGTGGAATTGGACACCAAACCTTTCCGTGATGATGTTAAAAGCGGAGAAGATACTTCTTTGATTTCTGTTGATGTGACAGACCGTGAAGTTATCTTGGTGGATGATGTACTCTATACAGGCCGTACTATCCGTGCTGCTATTGATAATATTGTTGGCCATGGTCGTCCTGCGCGCGTGAGTCTTGCGGTGCTAGTTGACCGTGGACATAGAGAATTGCCAATCCGTCCAGATTACGTTGGGAAAAATATCCCAACCAGTCGTTCTGAAGAAATCATCGTAGAGATGACAGAACTTGATGGCCAAGACAGAGTTCTGATTACTGAAGAAGCTTAGAAAGCTGAAGGAGTAGCCATGTCAGAAAATCAACAAGCATTGAACCATGTGGTTTCCATGGAAGACCTTACAGTTGATCAAGTGATGAAATTGATCAAACGAGGAATCGAGTTTAAAAACGGAGCCCAACTTCCCTACGAGAACAAACCTATCGTATCGAATCTCTTCTTTGAAGATTCTACACGGACACATAAGTCCTTTGAAGTGGCAGAGATTAAGCTAGGGTTGGAGCGACTGGACTTTGATGTGAAGACTAGCTCGGTCAATAAGGGTGAGACATTGTATGATACCATCTTGACCCTATCTGCTCTAGGAGTGGATGTCTGTGTGATTCGCCACCCAGAGGTCGACTATTACAGAGAGTTGATTGCAAGTCCGTCAATTACAACTTCTATTATCAATGGTGGTGATGGTTCGGGACAACATCCTAGCCAGAGCTTGCTTGATTTGATGACTATTTATGAGGAATTTGGTCACTTTGAGGGTCTCAAGGTTGCTATTGCAGGCGACTTGGACCACTCACGCGTTGCCAAATCCAATATGCAGATTTTGAAACGCTTGGGAGCTGAACTGTTCTTTGCAGGACCTGAGGAATGGAGAAGTCAAGAGTTTGCGGACTATGGACAGTTTGTAACTATTGATGAGATTGTTGATCAGGTGGATGTTTTGATGTTACTCCGAGTTCAACATGAACGCCATGATAGTGGAGCCGTTTTTTCAAAAGAAGACTACCATGCTCAACACGGTTTGAACCAAGAACGCTATAATCGCTTAAAAGAAACAGCAATCATTATGCATCCTGCTCCAGTGAATCGAGATGTGGAAATTGCTGACCACTTGGTTGAAGCACCAAAATCACGCATTGTCCAACAAATGACCAACGGTGTCTTTGTTCGAATGGCAATTTTAGAATCCGTATTGGCGAGTAGAAACGCCAACTAAAACACAAGACGTTAAAAGACGCCAGTGAGCGTCCACGAGAGGTGAAAATATGACAAAAAGACTTCTAGTATTAGAAGATGGCACAGTTTTTGAAGGAAAGGCCTTCGGAGCAGACATTGATGTAACAGGTGAGATCGTCTTTAACACAGGGATGACTGGCTACCAAGAATCCATTACAGACCAGTCTTATAATGGACAAATCTTGACCTTTACCTATCCTTTGGTGGGAAATTATGGAATTAACCGTGATGATTACGAATCCATCATTCCAACTTGTAAAGGAGTTGTCGTTTTCGAAGAGGCGCGTCGAGCTAGTAACTGGCGCAACCAAATGACCTTGGATGAATTTTTGATAGCTAAGAAAATTCCTGGTATTTCAGGGATTGATACGCGTGCCCTTACCAAGATTATCCGTAAGCACGGTACTATGCGTGCAACCTTGACTCACGTTGGGGACAGCATGGACCATGTGACGGATCAGCTCCAAGCAACAGTCTTGCCGACAGACAATATCAAGCAGGTTTCTACTAAAACTTCCTACCCAGCTCCTGGAGTTGGTTTGAGTGTGGTCTTAGTAGACTTTGGTCTCAAGCACTCCATCTTACGTGAACTTTCTAAGCGTAACTGTAACGTGACCGTCGTTCCGTATTCAACAACGGCAGAAGAAATTCTCCACCTCAATCCTGATGGAGTTATGTTGTCAAATGGTCCAGGTAACCCAGAAGACGTTCCAGAAGCACTGGACATGATTCGTGGTGTGCAAGGGAAAATTCCAATTTTCGGTATTTGTATGGGACACCAACTCTTTGCTATGGCAAACGGTGCTAAGACCTACAAGATGAAATTTGGTCACCGTGGATTTAACCACGCGGTACGTGAGATTGCAACAGGACGTGTAGACTTTACCAGCCAAAACCATGGTTATGCAGTCAGCCGTGAGGACTTACCAGAGCATTTGATCATTACCCACGAAGAAATCAATGATAAATCAGTTGAGGGTGTGCGTCACAGATACCAACCAGGTTTTTCTGTACAATTCCACCCAGATGCAGCTCCTGGTCCACACGACGCAAGCTACCTATTTGATGAATTTATCGAGATGATGGAAGCCTTTAAAGAACTGAAAGGCTGTTGAGGCAATGAATAATTTATTTTATAAATTTCAGGAAATTTTTGAAGAAAAATCTGACGAATATAAAGGCTACTCAAAATACAAAGGAAAAGTTGCTAATGAATTATTAAGAAATGAAGTTTCTAATATCATAAAGAAAAATAATCTACCTTTAAAAGTATCAGAAATCAATGCCTTTGTGGTAGGTAGCAAATATGAGTATGATTTATTAATTTTAAAAGAAAATTCTCTTTGTAATAATTTTGCATATAATTATGAAGATGTAAAAGCAATAATAGAATGTAAAGTTAATGGGTTATATGATCCTGTAAAAAATACGGATAGTATTGCAAAAGCTGTTAATGAGGTTAGAAGGTTAAATAAGGATTTTAGCTTTGGTTACATTACGTTTAGTGAGGTAGTACCAAAGTATAAAACTTCGGTTCATTATTGGAATTTGACAGAGAAATTTTTAAAGGAAAAAGTAATTGGTTCCCATTTGTTTGCTATTACTTTAAGGACAGGAAACCAAGTTATTAAAACAACAACAACAGAGGATTTCGAAAAGTTCATACTTAAGTTAATTAACTGATAAAATTTCTAAATAAATTCATTTATTTAATGTCGCTCTGTGAGGCGACGAATAGAAAGGAGAAGATACATTGTTCGCGGAAGTGAACACGCCCTAAGAACTGTGTGAAAAAGATAAACATCGTCTTGACGCTAAAGGCGTCTGCACCGAGTTTCCTATTTTCACTTTGTTCTTGACGGGCTTTGTATCATAAACTATGCCTAAACGTACTGATATTCAAAAAATTATGGTGATTGGTTCTGGTCCGATTATTATTGGTCAGGCTGCTGAGTTTGACTATGCTGGGACCCAGGCCTGCTTGTCTTTGAAAGAGGAAGGTTATGAGGTTGTCTTGGTAAACTCAAACCCTGCCACTATCATGACGGATAAGGAGATTGCTGACAAGGTTTACATCGAACCGATTACACTTGAGTTTGTGACGCGTATTCTCCGTAAGGAACGTCCAGATGCTTTGCTTCCAACTCTTGGAGGTCAGACAGGGCTCAATATGGCCATGGAATTGTCTAAAAACGGCATCCTAGATGAGCTTGGAGTAGAGCTTCTAGGTACTAAATTGTCTGCCATCGACCAAGCAGAGGACCGTGACCTCTTTAAACAATTGATGGAAGAGCTTGAGCAACCAATTCCAGAATCTGAAATTGTCAACACAGTGGAAGAAGCTGTTGCTTTTGCGGCATCAATCGGCTATCCAGTCATTGTCCGTCCAGCCTTTACCCTAGGTGGTACTGGTGGTGGTATGTGTGCCAACGAGGAAGAATTGCGTGAAATCGCTGAAAATGGGTTGAAATTGTCACCTGTTACCCAATGTTTGATTGAGCGTTCAATCGCAGGTTTCAAGGAAATCGAATACGAAGTCATGCGTGACTCAGCTGACAATGCCCTCGTTGTTTGTAACATGGAAAACTTTGACCCAGTGGGGATTCACACAGGGGATTCTATCGTATTTGCTCCTGCGCAAACCATGTCAGACTATGAAAACCAAATGCTTCGTGACGCGAGCTTGAGCATTATCCGCGCTCTCAAGATTGAAGGTGGGTGTAACGTTCAGCTGGCCCTTGATCCGCATAGCTTCAAGTACTATGTTATCGAAGTAAACCCTCGTGTATCGCGTTCGTCAGCCCTTGCTTCTAAGGCGACGGGTTATCCGATTGCTAAATTGGCAGCTAAGATTGCCGTCGGTTTGACCTTGGATGAGGTCATCAACCCAGTTACAGGTTCAACCTATGCTATGTTTGAACCAGCCCTTGACTACGTCGTTGCTAAGATTCCACGTTTCCCATTTGACAAGTTTGAAAAAGGTGAGCGTCGTCTTGGTACTCAGATGAAGGCGACTGGAGAAGTCATGGCCATCGGTCGGAACATTGAGGAGTCTCTTCTAAAAGCCTGTCGTTCACTTGAAATTGGGGTTCACCACAATGAAATGCCTGAACTGGCAACTGTTTCTGATGATGCCTTGATTGAAAAGGTTGTGAAAGCCCAAGATGACCGTCTCTTCTACGTATCAGAAGCCATTCGCCGTGGTTATACACCAGAAGAAATTGCTGAATTGACCAAGATTGATATCTTCTATCTGGATAAACTCTTGCACATCTTTGAAATTGAGCAAGAATTAGGTGCCCATCCACAAGATCTAGAAGTCTTGAAAACAGCTAAACTCAATGGATTTTCAGACCGCAAGATTGCGGAACTTTGGAAAACGACCACTGAGCAAGTTCGCCAACTTCGCTTGGAAAACAAGATTGTCCCAGTTTACAAGATGGTTGATACTTGTGCGGCGGAGTTTGACTCTGAAACACCATACTTCTATTCAACCTATGGTTGGGAAAATGAATCTATCAAGTCTGATAAGGAATCCGTCCTAGTCCTAGGTTCAGGTCCAATCCGTATCGGTCAAGGGGTTGAGTTTGACTATGCAACTGTTCACTCGGTGAAGGCGATTCAGGCTGCTGGTTATGAAGCCATCATCATGAATTCAAACCCAGAGACCGTTTCAACAGACTTCTCGGTATCTGACAAGCTCTACTTTGAGCCATTAACATTCGAAGATGTCATGAATGTTATCGATTTGGAGCAACCAAAAGGCGTTATCGTTCAGTTCGGTGGTCAAACAGCCATCAACCTTGCGGAGCCTTTGGCAAAAGCAGGTGTGACCATCCTTGGTACGCAAGTCGCTGACCTAGACCGTGCCGAAGATCGTGACCTCTTTGAACAAGCCCTTAAAGACTTGGATATTCCACAGCCACCAGGTCAAACAGCTACCAATGAAGAAGAAGCTGTGCTTGCTGCTCGCAAGATTGGTTTCCCAGTTCTCGTTCGTCCATCTTATGTCTTGGGTGGACGTGCTATGGAAATCGTCGAAAACGAAAAAGACCTTCGTTCTTACATGCGTACCGCTGTTAAGGCTAGTCCAGACCATCCAGTCCTTGTCGATTCTTACATCGTTGGGCAAGAGTGTGAAGTCGATGCCATCTCAGACGGGGAAAATGTTCTCATCCCTGGTATCATGGAACATATCGAACGTGCCGGTGTCCACTCAGGTGACTCAATGGCCGTTTACCCACCACAAACCTTGTCGCAAAAGGTGCAGGAAACCATCGCAGACTATACCAAACGTCTAGCAATTGGCCTTAACTGTCTTGGAATGATGAACATCCAGTTTGTCATCAAGGATGAAAAAGTATACGTTATTGAGGTCAATCCACGTGCCAGCCGTACGGTTCCATTCCTTTCTAAGGTAACTAATATTCCTATGGCTCAGGTAGCGACCAAGCTCATTCTTGGGCAAAGTCTTGAAGAACTTGGCTATCAAGATGGACTCTATCCAGAAAGCACTCGCGTTCATATCAAGGCGCCAGTCTTCTCCTTTACGAAACTAGCTAAGGTAGACAGCTTGCTCGGTCCTGAAATGAAGTCAACAGGGGAAGTTATGGGTTCTGATACTACTCTTGAAAAAGCTTTGTACAAGGCCTTTGAAGCTTCTTACCTGCACTTGCCAACCTTTGGTAACGTTGTATTTACCATCGCTGATGATGCCAAAGATGAAGCCTTGGACTTGGCTCGTCGTTTCCAAAATATCGGTTATGGTATCCTTGCGACAGAAGGGACAGCAGCATTCTTTGCCAGTCATGGACTTCAAGCCCAACCTGTTGGTAAGATTGGTGATGACGATCAGGATATCCCAAGCTTTGTTCGCAAAGGGAAAATCCAAGCAATCATCAATACTGTCGGAACAAAACGAACTGCTGACGAAGATGGTGAGCAAATCCGCCGTTCAGCCATTGAACACGGTGTGCCACTCTTTACAGCTCTAGATACAGCTAATGCCATGCTCAAGGTGCTAGAAAGCCGTAGTTTTGTCACAGAAGCAATCTAGTTGAGACAGAATTTTCACAGTTTTAAAGCCAGCGTTAGAAAACGCTGGCTTTTGCAATACAGAAATTGCTTATTTCAACCATCATTCTTTCCTGAAGAATCGTTCTAAATTGTGATATAATAAGGTAGAATTGGAAATGGAAAACTATTTTCATTATATTTTCAAAATTTCCATTAAGAAAATAGGTAAAGACAGATTAGAAAGTGTAAAATCCCGATGTCTTCTTACAAAAAGGTCTCTCTTTCTGAGATCAATCAATCTATTGAAACTCCCAATAACAATCATTTTTGGCAAAATCTAAAAGCATTTTTAGGACCTGGAGCCCTTGTAGCAGTTGGTTATATGGATCCTGGAAACTGGATTACCAGTGTGGTTGGTGGTGCTTCCTACAAATATAGTCTCTTATTTGTTATTTTGATTTCATCCATCATTGCCATGCAACTACAACAGATGGCTGGAAAGCTCGGTATCGTAACTAGGATGGACCTAGCACAGGCAACTGCACATCATGCTCCCAAGTGGCTTCGTTATAGTTTATGGGTGATTTTAGAATTAGCTTTAATGGCGACCGACTTAGCTGAGGTTCTAGGCTCAGCGATTGCCTTAAATCTTTTATTTAAAATACCAATTATGGTCGCTATCCTCTTAACCGTTTTAGACGTATTTCTTTTGTTGTTGTTGATGAAATTTGGCTTCAAAAAGATTGAAGCCATTGTTACGACCCTTATTTTAACCATATTAGCCATCTTTACCTATCTGGTGGCTTTATCCAATCCAAGTATTCAGGGTATTTTTGGTGGTTATTTACCGACTCCAACATTATTTGAAACACCATTACCAGGTCATGAAAGCCAATTGACCTTGGCTTTAGGAATTGTGGGGGCGACAGTCATGCCCCATAATCTCTATCTTCATTCATCCCTATCCCAAACAAGGAAAATCAATCACAAAGATAAGAAGGATGTTCGAAAAGCCGTGCGTTTTATGACCTGGGATTCAAATCTTCAGTTGTCCCTAGCCTTTATTGTCAATTCCTTGCTTCTCATTTTAGGGGCATCTCTCTTTTTTGGTCATGCATCTGAAATTTCAGCTTTTTCTCAAATGTACAATGCTTTACAGGATTCGAAGATAGCAGGAGCGATAGCTAGTTCAACTCTGTCAACTTTATTTGCCCTAGCCCTCTTAGCAAGTGGTCAAAATTCGACCATTACAGGTACTTTGACAGGACAGATTGTCATGGAAGGTTTCTTGCATCTGAAATTACCTCAGTGGATTATCCGTATCGGTACACGGATTTTTGCCTTACTCCCTGTGATTATTGTTGCCGTTTTGTTTGGGCATCAAGAAAAAACTTTGGATCAGTTATTGGTCTATTCACAAGTCTTTCTGTCAATCGCTCTTCCGTTTTCAATCTTCCCCTTAATCTATCTGACCTCTAAGAAGTCACTGATGGGAGAATTCACTAATGCCAAGTGGAATACAATCCTAGGTTACGCAGTTTCAATCATCTTGACCATTCTCAATATCAAGCTTCTTTTCGATATTTTTTAAACTCGGTTGAAATCAATTATAGTGTCAGCTTGAAGGTTGACAAATAGAAAGTAGTAGGGGTTGGTTCATAAAAAGAAGTAAAAAAAAAGAACAGTGGTAACTGTTCTTTTTTATCATTATTTGAGACCGTATTTTTTGTTGAAACGATCCACGCGTCCATCTGCTTGAGTGAACTTTTGACGTCCAGTGTAGAATGGGTGTGAGTCTGATGAAATTTCCACACGGATCAATGGGTAAGTTTCGCCTTCGAACTCAACAGTTTCGTTAGAGCGTTTTGTTGAACCGCTAAGGAATTTGTAACCAGTAGTTGTGTCCATGAAGACAACTGGGCGATATTCTGGATGGATATCTTTTTTCATTTTGCAATATTTCCTTTCTGCCATGGTCTCTTTGCGAGCCATAGATTGTTACCATACTAGTCTATCAGATTCTGATAAGTTTGGCAAGTCTTTTCCCTGATTTTATTAAAAATCTTGATAAAAAATCACTCCAGTGTTTACTGGAGTGAGGGTAGAAGAATGATTAGTTCTCTTGATTAGGAGCTTTTTCTTCTTGTTCATTTTTTACTTCTGTTTCTTTTACTGGTTCTGTGTTTTCTGCTGCTGATTTAGCCTCTTTTTCAGATTCAGTAGTTTCTGTTTCTGTTGATTCTGTTTCAGCTTCAGCCTCTGTTTCTGTTGGTTCGGCTACTGGCTCAGCTTCTGTTTTTGTTTCAGATTCAGTAGTTTCTTCTTTTACTGGTTCTGCGTTTTCTGCTGCTGATTCAGCTTCTACATTAGCTGGTTCCTTAGCTTCTTCTTTTTGCTCGGTTTCCTCTTTAACAGTCTCTGTTTTTTCAGCAGTAGTTTCTTCTTTTTTACGTTCTTGAGATTCTTTTTTGATTTCTTCGACCGCAGTTTTAACGGTAGAGCTTGTTACACGTCCGACAGTTTGAGCAAAATCTTTACCAGACTCGGCTAATTCAGTAAATGATTCTTTTGTAATTTTACCACCTGACATTGCCAAGAGACCAGTTACAACTAGTGCAATGCTAGCAAGAATAGCCAAAATCAAACCAAAGCCGATTGAAATGCCATATCCACCAAAGTTAGACATGTACTTATTTACATTAAAGAGACTATTTAGTGTGACGAGAGTTGCAATTGCACCCGCAACAATGACACCAATTGAGAACCCTTTAGGCATTGCTTTATTCATGTTATTCAAGCACGCAAGAACAATAGACACAATAGCCGCGATAATGACAAACCACCCATCACCTTGGTAACCATTCACACTATAGGACCCAAAAGAACCTGCATTTAAACTAGCCCATGGCAAGAGTGAACCAAGGATTGCTACTCCAGCAGAAATGAGAATATACAAACGATTTTTTTCCATTATTATGTCTCCTTTTATTCAGTTTGATTTATTATACCATAAACTGAGGTACAAAGAAACCGTATATTTTAAGAAACTAGCATATAAAAGGCCAAGAAAATTCTTTCTTAGCCTTGGTGCATCTGTAGGGCCTCTTTTAGTTCTTTGTATATTTGTTCGTTTTCTTCTAGACTATAGGAATTGGCGCCACTGGCTAATGGATGCCCTCCTCCGTCGTGTCGTTTGGCAATCTCATTGATAGGAGTGATTTTACTGCGCATACGCACACGGAAGTGACCATCAGCTTGTTCAACAAAGATAGCCCAAGCCTTAACAGTATCAATTCGGCCAGGTGCTCCGACAATTGCAGCTGTTTCAGCATCCGTAACCTTATATTTTTCCAAGGTGTCTTGAGTAAGTAGAACGCGTGCAGCTCCATTCTCATCAACTTCTAAATGATCATAGACATACCCTTGCAGTTTTGCAATCTTGAAGCTCATGGTATCCATTTGACGAGACAGTCCAGCAAAGTCAAAATCAATTTCTCGGAGCTGGCCAGCTATTCTAAAGGTACGGGCACTGGTTGAAGGGTAGAGAAAACGCCCTGTGTCCCCGACAATTCCTGCATAGAGAAGTCGTGCCGCTTCACTAGACAAAGTTAGCTGATTTTCTTGAGCAAATAATGCAATCATCTCACTGGCGCTGCTTGAACTTGTATCCACCCAAGATAGGTCACCATAGATGTCATCATTTGGATGGTGATCGATTTTGATGGTGAAATTAGCTTGTTCGTAGCGTTTATCATCGATACGAGGGCGATTCGCTGTATCACAAATAATAGCAAGAGCTCCTTGGTAGTCATTGTCTTGGACAGTATCCATTTCCGCCATCCAGGTTAGAGTTGGTTCGTTATAACCGACTGCTTTGATGGTCTTTTCTGGAAAATGGTGTGTGAGAAGAGCTTTTAAACCTACCTGACTCCCTAAGGCATCTGGATCTGGTTTCATATGACGATGAATGATAATGGTATCGTATTCTTTGATTTTCTCTAAAATTTGCTGGCAAATTTCCATAAATAACCTCAATTCTTTCTCATTTCATTGTAGCACAAGAATTTTTATTTTTAAAATGAAAAAGATATGATATAATGGAGAAAGATAAATTGAGGAGGACGATATGGCATTAGCAAAAATTGTATTTGCCAGTATGACCGGTAATACCGAAGAAATTGCAGATATTGTAGCAGACAAATTGCGTGACTTGGGCTTGGATGTCGATGTGGATGAATGTACAACTGTTGACGCTTCAGACTTCTTGGAAGCAGACATCGCTATCGTTGCAACCTATACTTATGGTGATGGAGAATTGCCTGATGAGATGATGGACTTCTACGAAGACCTAGCAGACCTCAACTTGAATGGCAAAATCTACGGAGTTGTTGGCTCAGGAGATACCTTCTACGACGAATTCTGTAAGGCTGTCGATGACTTTGATCGCGTTTTTGTAGCAACAGGAGCAGAAAAAGGTTCAGAGTGTGTTAAAGTGGACCTTTCTGCTGAAGAAGAAGACATCGAACGCTTGGAACAATTCGCAGAAGAATTGGCTGCAAAAGTAGGATAAGAAACAAGCTGCGCTGACTGGAAGAAGTCAGTGCAGTTTTTAGTAGTTAAACTAGATTTTACTAGCCTATTTGCTGGCTTTTTGATACAATAATTCAAATAAAGGAGGAGACACTATGGATTTAGCTAGTATTCGGCAAGAAATTGATCAAATCGACGACCAAATCGTCAAGCTCCTAGAAGAACGGATGCATTTGGTTGAGGGAGTAGTTGCCTATAAGAAAGCCTCAGGAAAACCTATTTTAGATAGCAAGCGAGAAGAAGTCATTTTTGAAAGGGTAAGAAGTCGTGTAACCAATAAGAATTATCAAGAAACCATTGTTGCGACTTTTTCAGATATTCTCAAACGTTCGCGTGACTATCAGGATCAAAACATCAAATGAAAAAAGAACAATTCTATCCGCTAGGGATTTTTTTAGCTGCTATGTTGGGTGGACTTGTCCGCTATTTTCTATCTAGTCAGTTGCCAGCCAGTCCTGACTTTCCTTGGGGAACCCTCCTTGTCAACTATCTGGGAATTTTCTGCTTGGTCTATCTGGTAAAAGGCTATCTGGTCTATAAGGGAAGCAGTAAAGGTTTGGTTTTGGCGCTGGGTACAGGCTTTTGCGGTGGTTTAACAACCTTTTCTAGCCTGCTTTTGGATGCTGTGAAGTTGCTCGATACCGAGCGTTATCTTAGTTTAGGCATCTACCTACTTTTGAGTATTGGCGGAGGCCTGCTCTTGGCTTATTGTCTAGGGAGGAAGAAATGGTAATCGTCTATCTTGCAATCGCCTGCGGACTTGGAGCCCTAGTGCGGTATTTCTTTTCCCGATACAATCAATCTTCTAAATTGCCCCTAGGAACTCTCATAGCCAATCTTCTAGGATGTTTTTTGATCGGTCTACTCTACAATCATGTGGAGTCCAAGGAAGTCTATGCTATCCTCGCGACAGGTTTCTGTGGTGGGTTGACGACCTTTTCAACTCTGAATGATGAGCTACAAAGACTACTTAGTGATAAGAAGGTATTTTATAGCTATTTTCTCTTAACTTACCTAGGCGGTTTTCTAGCGATTTTTTTAGGAATTCTGCTATAAATTTCTTTACTTTTAGGTGGAAATTTGGTAAAC
The DNA here is from genome assembly GCF_041432195.1 of Streptococcus sp. 27098_8_23. Lineage (GTDB taxonomy): Bacteria > Bacillota > Bacilli > Lactobacillales > Streptococcaceae > Streptococcus. The sequence goes on from NZ_JAPVZF010000001.1 coordinate 241,508, forward strand.
TGTATCTTGTGTGTAATGGACGCACAAAAATACAGTTTATCCGCTGAGGAAGGTTCCTCAAGATTGACAAAGATAGGAGAATAAAATGAATCCATTAATCCAAAGCTTGACTGAAGGTCAACTTCGTACAGATATCCCATCATTCCGTCCTGGTGACACAGTTCGTGTACACGCGAAAGTTGTCGAAGGTAACCGTGAACGTATCCAGATTTTTGAAGGTGTTGTTATCGCACGTAAAGGTGCAGGCATCTCAGAAAACTACACAGTTCGTAAAATCTCTAACGGTGTAGGTGTTGAGCGTATCTTCCCAATCCACACTCCACGTGTTGAAAAGATCGAAGTTGTTCGTTACGGTAAAGTACGTCGTGCGAAATTGTACTACTTGCGTGCACTTCAAGGTAAGGCAGCTCGTATCAAAGAAATCCGTCGTTAATTCGACTAAAAAACTCTGCTTGCCCAGCAGGGTTTTTCTCTAGCTCCCTTAGTTCAATGGATATAACAACTCCCTCCTAAGGAGTAGTTGCAGGTTCGATTCCTGCAGGGGGCAGTAAACTAGAAACAAAACACTGGATAACCAGTGTTTTTTCTTTGACCAAATTTTAAACATTTAATATGATATCTATGGTGTGGTATAATAGGCATAGAATGTTTAGGAGAAAGAGATGAAAAACAATAAACGTTTATTTGAAGTTGTTAGTTTAATGCTAATGCTTTTGACACTTTTTGCGCTGAATGGATGTAGTTTAGGTGGTAAATATGGCATTAAAATTTAAAGAAACAAATAAAACGTTTCATAAAATCATAGAAGTTGACGGTGAAAAATATCTTTTGGATATGACTAGTATTAGTCCTAAAACTTATTTCTGGGGTTCTCTTCCTAATGAAATTACTGCCAAATGCTTAAAGTTAGATATAAGAGATATGAGATTTGAGAGTCTAGCGCCAACTATAAGCAAATCTCTTGGTATTGGAATAGGTGTAGCAATAGGTGGAGCTTGTTATAGAATTGTTACGAATGTTTTTAAGAGTTACGACATTAGCCATAATATTTCTTTTAAATTAGGATTGTTTTTCCTCTCTATTGTCTTAGCTTATCTTACTTTCAGGTTCATTGCTTTTGTGGTTCGTCATAATCTTCAACAAAAGCTTTCCAGTAAAGAAACGAAGTATCAAATAGTTTTCAAACTAGCAAGCTCACAACGTCAATTAAAACTGTATAAACTTCTGCCTATTCTTTTTGTTGCAGTTATAGGATGTTTAGCATTTTATATATTTACTGATAATGGGACAGAGGCCTCTATCCTTATCATTAACAGTATTTTATCTTTGGGTTTCTTTACGGTGATCTTAGGTATGTTACCACTCCGAGAAAGTTACGAGAAGCAAGAGATTATTTTTGAAAAAATAGAAAAGTTATAAGTTGAAAAAAAGCATAAATGCTGTTTTATAACTGATTTTTAAATGAGCATCAGGAGATATTATGTTAAAAACGAACAAGTGGATATTCCTTGCGATTTCCGTTCCCTTTATGATTCTTGCTTTGTCTTATTTGTTTATTAGGGTGCCGATTGGGAACACAGGTAAGTTTATTCATGATCATGAGGATTCTATCAAGAGAGAAATTATTGCAGACATAGACAGTCAAGGGCAATATATAAAGTCTGTGACGCTTTTACCAGGTTCTGCGAGGGGGTCTTTTGATAATGGTGGAGATGTAGGTGGAAATTATCATATTTATTTTACAGCCTATGTTAATAATAATCGCAAGCAGTCAATGAAAGTAGAATTATACTTTCCTGATGCTGGTATACCACCTTTTACCTTTATAAAACCCAATCCTTACAAATCTCCTGAAACTATGAAGAGATGGTACTTATCAGTAGTAGAGGTATCAAGTGATCCCTCATGGGATTGGAAGCGAAAGCAAGATAAATTGAATGAAACTATGAATAATCTTTTGGATTTTGCTGTTCGCAAAGGCAAGGATGCAGACTGGCAAGTTCGAAAAGAAATTATGATTCGTTTTCTAAACAAATGGCTACATGAACATGAGGAAAATTTCAAACTAGCTATCCAAACCAACCTGTATAGAAACGACCCAGAATTGGAACAGAAATTAGGAAAGATTCAGAGTATAAGTGTAAGTAACTATCAAATGTACATTCCTTCGAGAGGTAGCGACATTCTTTTTAATGTTAGATTTGAGAGATATCCTGAAGAAATAGCTACTATAAATGTTCGCTTGCATTCCCAAGGGGAACAATCAGTTTTTAAGGATCCCTCAGTTGCTGCAACTATTAGTTTTGAAAATGAACGTTTTGCTATAAAAACGAATTACGACTCCAAGCTATTTCCAATTTTTAATCAAAGTCGATTTGGTAATAGTAATGGAGAAATATCTTATAAGCTCCCAAAAGACTATGAAAATCAATTTTTAATTCCTTAACTATCAAGCAAGCTATTGAGCTTGCTTTTTCTATATCTTTATCTTCTATCAAACAAGATGCTAGTTGTATGTTATAAGAGTATATGGAAATAGATAAAGAGCGAAACCGCTCTCTTTTTTATGTTATAATAGGCATAGAATGTTTAGGAGAAAGAGATGAAAAATCATAAACGCTTATTTTGGGTTGTTAGTGTAATGCTAATGTTTTTGACACTTTTTGCACTAAATGGATGTAGTTTGGGTGGTGAAACCATTCCCAAAAACAGGACAAAGGAGCAGTACGAATTCGAAAAAACGTTTGAGCCCATGTTTAAATTTTTAGAACAAGACAAGAAGGACTTTACTGGACTAAAGTCATACATTAGTGATGTTTATATAAAAAATCAAGATGAAGTCAAAAAGTATGAAGTGGACGTAGATATTAATCAATCTGACATTAAAGGTGATTACACAATAACACTTGGCGAGGATAAAGAAACTGTTCCTGTTACGTACTCTAATGGTAAACTAAATTATGAGTCAGAGATAAATCCTTTATTTGATGAAGAAATTCTAAATTTAATGGTTTCAAGAGATTATTTTGCTTCCTTAGATGTGAAAAAAACATTTAAGAGCGCAGAAACTGAATTGAGTGATATTATTTACCAACCAGAAAATCAGTCAGAGTTATATAAAAAAATAGTGGAAAAGTATAACCTTCCATCTGACACAAAACTTTCAGTTAGTCTTGGATATGCGTACTATGACAGATACGATATACTACTAAGTTTAGAATCTAAAGAAAAATTGGTTCAAATCAGTACTGCAATTTACCTAGTGAAAGAAAAGTAATTTTTTTAATTCAATCAAAAAGATTGTAATTTAAAAATACCAGTCATTTTAATATTGGAGAAATTCTTCAAGCTGTTAGATTTTACAGTTCGTGACGGACGAAGAGATGTAGTAAACAGCGGAAGTTATATGTACCCCTCTCCATTATGGGACAAGGAAGAGAATGATTAATTCTTCAGAGCTAGTAGTATAAAGATCTTAAATTGAGAAAGAAGTAGAAAATATAACTCAGAAAGAACAAGCAATGATCTATCCCTTGCCAACTGATGCGCTATTACAGGAAAGAGAAGTAGTGTGGAGGGTTAAACTGCCTGATGATTATAAGGAATTTATAAAGAATGAGAATGGATTGATTCCGTCAAAACGTTATTTTCATTTTAGGCATAATGAGAAAGTAATTGATCGCTTTTTAGCTATACTAGCTATTTCAGGTGAGAAGTCAGAAGAAGCTTACGATATTGGAGTTGTGAGTACGCAATTGGAAGGTCGTATTGTATTTGATGAAGATTCAGTGGGAATGCAACTAATCCCCATAGCAGCATTGTTTGGTGGCGACTTTCTTTGTCTAAACTATGCGGAGGAAGCCGAACATCCAAGCATTTGTATCTGGTATCACGAAGAATCCTACGAGCTGGAGCCTGCCATAGAGTTTGTAGCTAATAACTTTACAGAGTTTTTAGCTATGTTACAGGATTAGAGGTGTGATGGATGGATATTTGTTTACAAGAATACGAAGAAATCATTAAAAGACTGATTAACTTGGAATATCCGAGCCAGAAACGATATCCTGGAATCATTCAGGATATTTACAAGCTGGCTGAACGCATAGGGCGAGGAGAAACGATAGATGAAGTCAGCTTTTTTAGTTTAGCAAGAAGATTTGTAGATGAGACCATGGATTATAAAAGCGATATTTTAGTTGTTTTAAAACAATTGGAGAAAGAACTGAAAAAAGAAAATGAAAGAAAAGAGAAAGCATTATAAAGAACTAGTTCATCTAGGAGAATTTAAGAACAAATTAGTCTATTATGACTTAAAGACAAAGAAATTGTATTTTTCAATTCCAGAAAGAACTTCTAAGAGTCAACAGTACGTTATTTTGTCCCTTGTGTTGCTCGTTCTCCCTTTTATCAGATTTCTGAATGGATTGACAATCTTTAGTATACCTGCTCACAAGTATATTTATTTGATTTTATTCTCTTGTCTTTCCTTACTTTTCGGGAAATTGCTAGATGCCTATTTTAAGAAAGATTTGGATTTATATCCGGCTCTATTTACTGATTTGGGGTATTTAGAATTCCTAGAGGTAGTAAAGAAAAGTGGAGCTGTTGTTTCTTCCGTAATTCGTGGTAGCTTTATTAGTTTGTTAGTATCTTTAGTCGTCTTCCTGTTATATCCTAGTTTTTTGCCATTATTTTTCCACTCGATGCTTTTGTTTATTCTCTATTTGTGTTTAGCCAATAATTTGCACAAGCGAAAGAGGGTAATGGGGAGCTTGATAAGAAATGCTCGCACCAAGTAGATCCTTTTGTTTTTGCCAATGATAAAGAAGAATTAAAAAAGTAAAGAAAGTTAATTTATATGACAACAGAAATGCTGCAATACAAAAATTGTACGGTATTAAAAAACAACAATGATTATGAGGTCCTGTGGAGTAGAGGGAAAGAAGTGCTTAACTTTCCCATTAGCCAGGAATTAGTAGAACGTCTTTCAAAATCAGAAAAAGATTCTTTAGAAGTAATGTTTTATTGTGAACATCATCGTTGGCCTAAGGCAGATGAGTTAGAAGACTATAATCAATCGGATACGATTGTCTATAGAGGAGATGGATTTATTGTATATGAGACAGACGGCTATTACGAAATAAGCTTCTTTAAAGAAATTGGAGGAGTCATGGGGCCAGAAGTTCGCTATCCTATTTCTAAAGAACTAATGGATAAAGCATTTGAATCTTCTAGGGGAGCATACGAAGTCATGGTTTATGCTGAAACAGGGCACTGGCCTTTATAGTAAAGTGGATTACATCATAAGAACAGACAAAAAATAGGGAAAACTAATCAGTAGACATTTGGTAAGAAACAAAGGAGATAAGAATGGAACCAATTTATGTAAGTCAAAAAGATATGTTGGAAATCTGTCAAGATGGTGATAAGTATTTCTTGCGTTATCCAACTTTTAATATTACCTGCCCAGAAGTGATTAGAGAAATTCCCAAAGAAGCTGCCGATAGTTACATGTCGGGAGAACATACTGGCAAAGAGTTGATGACTTATGCGCAATATGGTTTTTGGAAATCTAAAAAACAGTATACACAAGATGAATCCGATAAGCTCTTCATTGAAGATCATCCTTCCTTTATTTTGAAAAATCCTGAAAATAGTCGTTGTCTTTTCACAGCAGAGGAATTTAAACAAATTGTCACTCAAGCCATTGTTTCAGAACTGGAACCTAGCGAACTTGATGCAATTGGTATAGTTGATAGTCATTTAGAGCTTCTTCTGGTGGATCCAGTCGGCTGGGAGGAAGAGATAGAAGCAGTCCATCTGGAAATTCTGCAAGAAAAAATTAATAATTACATTCACTTCCTCGAAAGTAAGCAGTATGTAGCACGATACGGTGATAAGTTTGATAAAAAAGTCATCCATATTACATTCCAGTATTCTCCATCTGATAACGGTTTAGCCTTTCTCGCAGCGGTTCAGAAGGTGTTACAACCCACAGATATGAGTTTGAAGATAGAATTGCCTGATGATGACACTTTACCAGAGAAGAAGAACTTATCAGTAAATGTAAGTCATCCAAATCATGATCAAGAAAAGGTATCTCAAGAACAATATCTCCAGATTAAAAAAGAATATAAAATTCGCTTAGGATTAGTGATATTTCTATTTACTATATTTGCAATACTAAGCGTAGTACTCATTTTTAACCTTTCTAGATTTATCCCACTTGCAGCAACAGCTATGGGAACAGTTGTGCCTTTTAATCATTTTCTGCTAGTTCCGCTATGGGAAGAAAAAAAAGAGATAGAAAAAGAACATCCTGAATGGAAGAAACTGAGTACAAGTGGCGTCAAAGTTCCTTCGTCAGAATCGAGTAAAAGAACTTTGGCGTGTATAGGAACAGTTGTAGCCTTATTCTTCTCTTTTGCGATGCTCTACAGACCGGTTAAAGCGAATAAGCCAATACCTAGTATTGAGGAAATCAATAAGATACCAAAATTGGACCGCAAAGCACCTAAAACATCAAGCTCTTCTAGTTCTGAAAGAGCTAACTCTTCAGATTCTGGAGCATCGTCTTCTACTGAAGAGAGCACGAAATCAGAAAGTTCAGGAACGGAATCTTCAAAAGAAGAGACGCATAACTATGATTTCCATCTTCCCGGAGTTGATGATGAGGAATTGCGTAGAGTCATTGATAGATCCAAAAAAGATTTTAGAGAGAACCATGCTAAAGAACAGACTACGGAATAGATAGATATAAAAGTAGAATTACTAGCTTAATTGAGGGAGCGAAAACCGCTCTCTTTTTGTGGTATAATGGAATATGTGGAGGGTTAGTATGCGTAAAGAATTTCTAGTTTATCAAAACAAAGTATACTCGAATTTTGTGAATTATATAAATGGCTATATTCTTCTATCAAAAGATCCAACAATGCTGGAAGAAGGCTACATTCCCTATAGTTCCTATGTATGTGATGCTGGAGAAGGCGTATACGGGAAATTTCTGTCTTATAGTGAGGTTAGTCAGAGGTATTCGGTTTATGATCGTGTCCTATACAAAGGTCAGGAATTTGCAATGGCTGGTCACAAGCGTGGAGATGATGATTTTACAGCACCTGATTCTTATGTGCGACTCCTGGTTTTTGATAAAGAATTTCTAATTGAAAACAATTTAGCTGATGATGCGGAATTATTGGATGAGAAATATGGCCAGACAATGTATGCATCAGGAAAAATCCCTGTCAGCGAAGTAACGATTCTACGTCGTAGAAAGGATTTGCCAGTAGACCGAAGGAGAAAAATATGAAATCAGTTATTTTTACAATAAAAAGCAACCAATCACTAAGAATTGGTGAGGTGCTTCAAGCAGAACTCTTTGAATGTTACAGCGTTTCCGCTAAGGATGCAGGATTAAAGCCATCTGCAGACTCTCTTATTTCGGATTTCCATTCTGTTCAGTTTGGGGTCAAAGAGAAGTCTAGTTTAGGGTTCCGTCTATCTTTTGATGGTCAAGCTTATCAGGTATCTGTTCCAGATTTGGCGACAGCTTCTGACTGGACTGGGGCCTTGATGTTCTTGAAAACCTTGCTCATTCTCTTAGACGTAACTGTATGTGAACATGATGGTGTGGCGTATGATAAAGATTCTATTCTAGAATTTCATTTCACAGATATTTTCTTATCAGCTCTTTCAGAATTGACTAAGGAAGTAAAAGTCCATCCCATCGTGGAAATTATGGGAGTGAAACGTCCTATTAACATCAATGAACTCTACCTAGGGCAGATTATCCATGTGCTGGACGAGCAACTCTTAAATAGTTATGACCAGCGTTTGCGCTTTACCCAACAGCTAAATGCTTATTACTCTGAGCAGCAAGTTTTTAAAGTAGAGCAAAATGGAGAGGACATCATTATCCCTATCAATTATCTAAATAGTGAAGGACGAACTATTTTGCCGGCTCAACCAGAGCTAGAACCTCAATATTTACAAGAGTATCGAGGAAGTAAGGTTGCAGTTGCACGACTGTTTATCATGACAGCCGATGGGGAAAAACTAGCCGAAGTTCCTTATCGACAGTACTTGGAATCGCTAACTGAGGGCATCTATATGCTAGATGCCAAGTATGTTCTTGTGGACCCAATTTCTCCTGAAACTCTGCAAGCTGTCTTGAAAAAGGGAGGATTTTAAGAAAAACTCCTGTTCAGTTAGTTTTTTCAGATGTTAGAATGTGATGAGAAACAAGTTATTTTAAAATAGAGAAAGTATGCTTGCATACAAGTCTCGTTAACGAAGTAGAGAAAGAACTCGGTAGTGGTAGTATGAATCAAATAAAAGGAAATGGATTTATTATAACTGAAGAAAATGGCAATTATACAATGTCCTGGATGACAGGAGGTTTTCAAGATAGAGAAGTTACTTATTCAGTTAGTAAAGAATTAGTGGACAAGGCTTTAAGGTCAGAACAGGATGCTTATGAGGTTGAGCTATTCTTACAAACAGGAGACTGGGTGACTAAGGAAAGTAAGGAAATAGCTAGACAAAATTATTTTAGATCAACACCCACTCGTATTTTAGTAAACCCGTCGTCAGTGAAACGGCTGTTTTCTAATCAAGAATTTGAAGGACTGTTAAAGAAAGCAATCTCATTAGAGCTAAAGCCAACTGAACTTGATGCAATTGGTACAGTTGAGAATCATTTGGAACTTCTTCTAGTAGACCCTCTCGAGTGGCAGGAAGAGATAGAAGCAGTCCATTTGGAAATTCTGCAAGAAAAAATGAATAATTACATTCACTTCCTCGAAAGCAAGCAGTATGTGGAGCGATATGGTGATAAGTTTGATAAGAAAGTCATCCATATCACCTTCCAGTATTCCCCATCAGACAACGGTCTAGCCTTTCTTGCAGCTGTTCAGAAAGTATTGCAACCGACTGATATGAGCTTAAAGGTAGAATTACCAGAGTAAGAAAGGGAGCGGAAACGCTCTCTTTTTGTGGTATAATGGGAGAAGGATTGGACCAAAGTAAATTTAATATGATATTGAAACAGAAAAACTTAAAGATATAGAAGTGATAACGCATCAGGAAATAGTTGATCATTTGCAAAAACGAGTTGACCAAGCACAATTGAGATATAATAAAAATCCTTCTAAACAGAATTCTGAACGTCTAACGAACACTAAACGGGATCTTTTTTATGTTGAACGCGATAACGAGGTTTTAATTAAGGTTAAGGGAAGTCTTCCACCCGAATAGTTTACTTTTGAATAAGGAGAAAAAATGACTAGAGAAGAACTTGATGATTTATTTTACACAGTTCCAAACGATGTGGATTATACAGATCTACTCGAAGAAGTAGACTTGGAAGATATTCCAGAAGAAACGATTAACAAACTCATCTCTTTATTATCTAGCGATGATGATTTTTTGCGCTATAAAGCTTCTAGGCTTTTAACTATTTGGGGGCTGAAAGAAGGTTTTGATGTGTTGACTCAGATGTTTGTTGAGGGAAAATTGGAAGACTACAATCCTCATCGGCTATATAGTTATGATGATACAAATAGAATTATACTAGATGCTCTTACTAGCTATTGGGCTAGTCAATCAGATATTGGCAATGGTGATAAAGCAAGGCAAGATATATTCCCTTATGTCTGCAAAATTATAGAACAGGCGGAAAAAGGTTATTATGATCTTTCATATTTTTACTATCTAGTTGAAAATAATGGATTTTCTGAATATATCCCTTACCTAAAGCACTTTTTATCGTCCATTATGGATAAGCCAGAAGAAAATTATTGGCGAATTCATGATACTTTGAAACTGTTTTTAGAGATCGAACCTGATTATGCGGAGAAACTTCTGGAGGAGAAGGATAAATCACTAGCTGATTTCGGATTGGAGAGAGAATGAAGGAAATTAAATTCTATAAGGTAAACGATGCCTACGGTTATATGTCTAATTTTGCTCCTTATCCTTTTTCGGATGGAAATAAAATCTGGCCTACATCGGAACATTATTTCCAGGCTCAGAAATTCTTGGTTCCAGAAATTCAGGAAAAAATTCGTTTGCTGGAATCACCTATGGATGCTGCTTTGGAGGGACGCAATCGCCAGAATCCGTTACGAAAGAACTGGGAAGATGTCAAGGATGATATTATGCGTTATGCTGTTCGTGAGAAATTTCGTCAAAATCCAGAGATTCTAGAGAAACTAATTGCGACATCTGATGCAGAATTACTTGAGCATACAAAAAATGATCATTATTGGGCTGACGGGGGAGATGGATCTGGTAAAAATATGCTGGGGAAAATCTTAATGGAAACAAGAGTAGCTTTAAGTCTAGACGATGGTTCTATAAATTAAGAAAGTATACTGACTTTAAATGAATAACACAGAATTCAAAAAATATCAGTGAAATGTTTGAAAGTATAAAGGCAGTGAAATCATTTTACAAGAATTGAAGGATTTCCAATTTAATCCAGATAATTTTAGAATAGAAATACCTTCTGCTAATAGAAGCCATAAGTTTGAATAGGAGATAAGATGGATATTTTCGATATTGTTCAAGATGGGACATATAATGAGTTTATAGAAAGTTACAATGGCGACATAATACAAATTGATAAATATACAAACCTTAATTTGTTATGCACGGCAATGCTTAACGATGATTTGCCGGAAGAGAAATTGAAAATTATTAAATATCTGCTGTCTGAGAAGGTAGAGGTCAATTTTTTGTCAAAAAAGGAAAACAGAAATGCTCTTCATTATTTCTTCCAAGCTAATTGGAGGCCCAAAATAGCATATGCATATGAGATGGTGAAATTACTCATTGAGGCTGGAATTGATGTAAATGCAGTTGACAAATTTGGTTCTATTCCGATGACTTACTCAGTAACGTTATTAAAATTAGCAACGGAAGAGTTAGAACCTCTATATAAGCTTTTACTAGAGGCCGGTTCGGATTATAAGTTAAAAAATAAATCTGGAAAATCGTGTCTAGACTATGCGGAAGAATATTCATGGAGAAGTAGCCTGCTTGATATTATAAAGGAGTATGAAGATGGTAGGAATTAATAACAATGATTTTGGTGGTTTTGTCGTTTCAAACAATATTCTTGATGGAAAAGCTATTCGCTATTCTTATCGCGAGGAATCTGCTATTCCACAATTAAATGGCTGGACACTGTTATCAAACGAAGATGATGAAGCTTACCTAGCTAATTCAAAAAATTTCACAATTTTAGGAGCAAATAGCATTGTAAAAATTGCTCCTGTTATGCTGGAAATTTTTGAAGCCCCATACGGTACCGACTTATGCTGGTTATATGAGGAAGGCGTTCATGTAGGATTTTATGATTTGGTGAGAGATAGAGAAACAACAATCGAAGAAATTGTTCATTGAGTGTCATTTGTATCTCGTCTGAGCCTTTATGATCTAGAGTAAGAGAATTTGTCAGCTAAAGTAGAATAGTTTTTTGAAAAAATCGCAAGCTGAATGCTGGAGTAATTGAGGAGTTTATGTTTTATATTGATGAAACCTTGCTTGGATGAGATAAGGCAAAAAGCTAGTAAGCAAGGTTATCATCTAGATATGAGTTTAGAAAGCTTGAAGGATTTGGCGCAATTCGTTCGAGAGAATGATGTCAAAAATGATCCTGAAAATATTGATGATTTCTTTAATAGCTGGGTTTATCTTGGAGAGGTTTTTCGCTTGCAAGCCAAAGGAGCCTACTGGACAGTTGGTACTGAAAACCCGAAAAATTTAAATTATGGGTTAGAGTATTTGACAGGTTATAATACAATTGGTTCAGAATTTATTCCCTTATTAATTTTGAATAACTTTACTTTAAGTTTACCTGATAGGTTAAATAATAATTTTTTTTATGAATTAGTATTGAAACGTTTAAATCCTAAACCAAGAAATCTAGACCATCTTCTAACAGAAGAGGAATAAGTTATTTTTGATATCATTTAATTACTTATGAGGTAAATGTTTCAGGTGAAAATAAGAGGATTATTAAAATGATCAAAGCAGAATTCAAAAAATATCAGTGAAATGTTTAAAAGTGCAAAAACAGAGAAATTACTTTGTAAGATTAAAGGCCTCCCAGATATGCTGGATGGTTTCAATATGATTTCAGAGGTTGGAAAATGACTGAAGATAAAATTTTAACAAAAGAAGAAGTTCTCCGCGACGGTGTTTGTTTTGAAGATGAACTAGACTGGGGCGGAGAATACTATGAACAAATTGTCTTTGAAAATGAATCAGGAGAAGAGGTTCCTTATACTGGTTTAGCCTATGATTTATATCCAGATGGTCAATTAGATTTTTATGGGCGTATAGATAATGGATATAGGCATGGTCTAGCTGTCTACTTTTATTCTAATGGAAAAATTAAAAGTATTAATAATCAAGACAGAGGTGCGGCCGAAGGAATTCAAAAAGAATATTTTGAAAATGGTGATATTGAGTCGGTTTCTTATTGTATTGCAAGAGGAGAAATTCTCTATAAAAAATATGATGAGACTGGTAAAATTATTGAAGAAAAAACAGAGCCTACCGAAGATGATTTCAAGAGAGCAAAAAAGTGGGGTGTTGATTTATCGACTTTAGACATGAATTTGAAGTAGCACAGAATCAATTCAAAAATCAGATAGATCTATCTAATCATTTTGAGGACTAGGAGATTTGTTATGTCGCAGGGGTGGATTAATACCTATTGAAGAGAATGACAAAGAATACGGTCTTGCTTGCCTTGAGGTTGTTGATCGGGAAAATCTCCAAGTTGTTGAAGAGGTCAGTTTTCATGATGAAAGTAGAGTTCCCTATCTTTCAGGTTTTCTTGCCTTTAGGGAATTGCCTCTGATTTTAGCAGCAGTTAAACTGTTGAAAATTAAACCTGACCTATGTATGTTTGATGGGAATGCTTATCTGCATCCGCGCCATACGGGAATCGTGATCCATGCCTCCTTTTTCTTAGGAAAACCAACTACCGGAGTTTCCAAAAATGACTACCATATTGAAGGGGCAGAATTTGTACTTCCTGACAATTACGAAGGAGCCTGTACAGAAATAGTCAGAAACGTTGATATTTATGGGCAAGTATTAAGGAATTTTTAGAATTAACCAATGGAGTAAATAAATGCAGACTTATAAATTGAAAAATAAAGAGAATTATAGATATTTTGTCAAACATTATCTAGAGATGATGAAGGAAGGGAAAGAAGCAGAAGCATTTCTAGGAACAGAAGATAAGTATCGTTTTCGGCAACGAGATTCTTATGACCTTGATAGTACAGATATTGGAGTATTAATGGAATATTGCTTATACCCTTTGTATGTGGAAGGTGATAAGGATATAGAAATAAGGACATTTGAGATATTAAAAGAATTCTCTTTAAGTATTGATGAAAAGAAAATATGGCAAGTTACAGAATATTTATTGCTTCAAGATTTCATTCTGGCGGAATATAAGCCTCTTCCTTTTGAAATTGATACAAGAAAATTAGTTCCTCTTATACTTGATACAATAGAAAAACTTCCTAACGAATTAAAAACTAGTGGATATTATGGTCGATTAATTGGAAATATTAAATCAATTCCTTCTTTCAAGTATTATGAGGTGGAAAAGGTAGAGAAGATTCTTAAGGAATTCAAGGAAAAATACTACAATCCACCAAAGGTAGTGGAGCTATAGCAAACGCCATAGTGAATGTGAGAGTTGTGGAGAATTTTAAATGACAAAACAGGAATTATTAGACTTTTTAAAATTTAATAGTAACAAACTTAGATATTATACTGTGTACTTAAATAAAAAAGTTTTAGAGCAGTTTGCGATAGGGTATTATCAGGATTTAAGTGCAAATAGATTTATAGTGTATGAGGTGACTGAACGTCAACAGTTATATGAAAAAGCTAGTTTTGAAAGAGAAGAGGATGCTATTGAAGAATTATATGAGATTGTAAAGTTTAGATGTAGGATTAAAAGTATCCCTATTCAGTTAGAGGTTTCAGAAATTGATGCAATCGGAACGAGTGATACAGACTTGGAACTTTTATTAATTGATGGTAATCTTTGGCTTCCAGATACCGAAGAGGAGCATCTCTTGAAACTTCAAGAAAAACTCAATAACTATATCTACTTCCTCGAAAGCAAGCAGTATGTGGCACGATACGGTGATAAGTTTGATAAAAAAGTCATCCATATCAGATTCCAGTATTCTCCATCTGATAATGGATTGGCCTTTCTCGCAGCTGTTCAGAAAGTGTTACAACCCACTGATATGAGCTTGAAGGTAGAATTGCCGGAGTGATAAAGGGAGCGGAAACGCTCTTTTTTATGTTATAATAGGCATAGAATGTTTAGGAGAAAGAGATGAAGGAAAATAAACGCTTATTTTGGGTTGTTAGTGTGATGTTAATGGTCCTGACTCTTTATACACTGACTGGATGTAGTTTGGGTGGTGAGACCATTCCCAAAAACAGAACAAAGGAACAGTACGAATTTGAAAAAACGTTTGAACCTATATTTAAATTTTTAGAGCAAGACAAGAAGGAGTTTAATGGATTAAAGCTTTACAAAAATAGTATTTATATAGAGAGTGGAAACGTAGTAAAGGATTATAAAGTATTCTTAGATACTAGCCAATCTGACATTAAGGGTGACTATACAATAAAAATTGGGGATAATAAAGAAACAGTTCCTGTTACTTACTCTAATGGGAAGTTAAATTATGGGTCGGAGGTAACTCCTTTATATGATGAAGAAATTCTTAATTTGGTAGTACAAAGAGATTATTTCGCTTCCTTGAATATAAAAGAAACCTTTAAGAGTGCAGAAACAGAGCTTCGTGATATTATCTATGAACCAGAAAATCATTCTGACCTCTATAAATATCTTAAAAATAAGTACGATATGCCAGAGGATACAACCTGTAGAATCAGAGTAAGGTACTCTAGTGGAACAATCTATGGAATTTCAATACTAATGGAATCTAGGGATGAGGCTGTTCAAATAGATTTAACTATATTTAAACAACGGGAGGATAATCAATGAATGAAATTGAAAAAAGGAACCGTCGGGTTGAAAGGTAAAGCACTATAAAAGCTGTTTTATAACTGATTTTTAATGAGCATCAGGAGATATTATGTTAAAATCGAACAAGTGGATATTCCTTGCAATTTCCGTTCCCTTTATTATTATTGGTTTGTCATATTTGTTAATTAGGATACCGATTGGGAACACTGGTAAGTTTATTCATGATCATGCGGATTCTATCAAAAGCGAAATTATTGCAGACATAGACAGTCAAGGGCAATATATAAAGTCAGTGACGCTTTTACCAGGTTCTGCGAGGGGAGGCTTTGATAATGGTGGAGATGTAGGTGGAAATTATCATATTTCCTTTACAGCCTATGCTAATAATAATCGCAAGCAGTCAATGAAAGTAGAATTATACTTTCCTGATGCTGGTATAGGTCCTTTTACATTTATAAAACCCAATCCTTATAAATCTCCTGAAACTATGAGGAGATGGTACTTATCAGTAGTAGAGGTATCAAGTGACCCCTCGTGGGATTGGAAGCGAGAGCAAGATAAATTGACTGAAACTATGAATAAACTTGATCGCAAGAGCAAGGATGCCTCCAGGCAAGTTGAAAAAGAAATTATGATTCGTAATCTTAACAGATGGCTACAAGAACATGAGGAAAATTTCAAACTAGCTATCCAAACAGACCTGTATAGAAACGACCCAGAATTGGAACAGAAATTAGGAAAGATTCAAAGTATCAGTGTAAGTGAATATCAAATGTACATTCCTTCGACAGGTAGCGACATTAGTTTTGATGTTAGATTTGAGAAATATCCTGAAGAAGTAGCTACTATAAACGTTCGCTTGCATTCCCAAGGGGAACAATCAGTTTTTAAGGATCCCTCAGTAGCTGCAACTATTAGTTTTGAAAGAGAACGTTTTGTTATAAAAACTGTGTACGACTCCAAGCTATTTCCAATTTTTAATCAAAGTCGATTTGGTAATAGTAATGGAGAAATATCTTATGAACTCCCAAAAGATTATGAAAATCAATTTTTAATTCCTTAACTTTCAAGCAAGCTATTATGCTTGCTTTATCTTTATGGCTTCAAGCCATAAGAGTAAGAACGACAAATCGATGCATGATAGAGGAGATTCAAGCTTATATCTTTTCCTTGTAGACATGGGATACTGATGTTTTCAAGTATAAAGGAGTAAAAATGATGCTAGCTATTTGTATAGATTCTATAGGTGACAAGTCAGGAACCTATAAGTTGTTAAGAAATTATTCATCCTTGCCTTTCTCTTTAATTCAATCCAGAATAGAAGATCATGACACGGTAATAGAAGTAGACATGTTAGATTTGGATGAATTGAAAAAGGTTAGAGCACTCATCCATGAGTTGAGTGCTATTGGGACTATGGTTACGATGAGAGATTCGACTGGTATTATCACCTTAGAATTTTTAAATAATATTATTTCTACCTTCGAAGAGATTGCGGCTGAAAGAGAAGAATTAGATGCTCTGATGTTTGAGGAGGAAGAGTGATTGTCACCTTTTCCAGTGAATCATACATTCCCAAGATAATTTTTAGTAATAAAAGGAAAATCAATGAAAGATAATAAAAATTTGTTGCTCTTTCTACAGGAGTTGATATACGGTCTTGTAGATTTTATCAGTGAGAAAGAATATAAGGAATTTGTCTTTGACTCCTTAAAACTTTCAAAACAGGAGTTTGATAAAGAGAGTGGGTTTTGTCCAGATGATTTATACAATCGATTGGAAAATATGGATGAGCAGGATATCTTGACATTTCAGATGCTAGATAAGAAAACCAATCCACTAGTATGGAACTGTATCGCTAATTTCTTTGTCTTAGTTTGTCATTATTCTTATATGGCTTCGGGGGAAGTCTACCTGCCACAAACGATAGAAAGTGTCGACGAGGACACACTGGCTGTTCTTGCCTTAAGCTACAAACAAATCCTATCTGAAAACAGTGAACTCATTTCACAAATATCTGGGCCAGAAATAGAAGGATATTTAAAGGATGAGCTCGTTAAAAACTACTTTGGACCACTATTTTTATCTGATGAGAACGAATAGGCTATTCGTTCAAGTATAGATCAGGAGAGGATATGCTTACGAGTTATTTTATGTTGATTTTTGCTGAAGCAATTGTAAACCGTATGAAAACACGATACAATTCTCAAATTCGAACTGCCTTGGATGCATGTTGGAGTTTTTTGGAGAATAGAGATAAAAGGGGAGAGGAACTTTATCGCCTTTTAGATGATGGGACAGACTTCAGTGGAATATTTATCTACATGCAGTTAGATGAAAATGAAGCGAATGGTCTCTTGTGGGACAACATTAGTTATGCAATAGGTGTGACTGCTAAAGAAGCTTTTGAGTTTGAAAATAAGAAGGAGCTTCCTTCTCCCTTAGAGAACATTGAACCGGAACTACTTGATGTCTTTATTGATAATTTAAAAGAGATTAGCATGGATCTTTATCATCACGTCGAAACAGTAAAAATTTTCATCAATAAAAATCCATACCCATCAAGAGAATCTGCCCTAAAAGAACTAGATAGACTAGGATTACTTAGATGATTTGAATAGATGATTTGGCGAAAAATCAAAAAGAACACCCCAGAAGTTAGAGTGTCATCTCTACCTTTTGGGGTGTTGTTTATTTTCTATCCTTAAGAATTTTACAATACCCAGGTACGAATAGCATGGGCAACGCCAGATTCATCATTTGTTTTGGTAATGTATTTGGCGATTTTTTTGAGTTCTGGATTTCCATTTTCCATGACAACGGGATTTCCAACGACTTCGAGCATGGCACGGTCATTTTCTTCGTCGCCGATCGCCATGGTTTCATCTTTGGTCAATCCGAGTTTTTCAGCTAGGTGAGTGATAGCTGAACCCTTGTCTACATTCTTTTTAAGGAGTTCGAGGTAGAAAGGAGCTGATTTGTTAATAGAGTAACGCTCGTAAAATTCGGCTGGAATCTTTTCAATCGCAGCATCGAGAATCTCTGGTTCATCGATAAACATACATTTGACGATTTCCTTGCCAGCCATTTCTTCAGGAGTGCGGTAAAAGATGGGCATGCTGACGAGGGTTGATTCGTGAACTGTGTATTTTCCGATATTGCGATTGGCAGTATAGATACCGTCCTTGGTAATAGCGTGCATGTGAACACCGAGCTTGCGACTGAGAAATTCCATATCCAGATAATCCTCATAGGTCAAGGATTCGCTGATAATCTCATGGCCAGTAGCAGTTTCTTGAACAAGGGCACCGTTGAAGGTTACAACATAGTCACCCTCATCTCTCAATTGCAAGTCGTCCAAAAGTTTGGCAACGCCTGCGATAGGACGACCCGTTGCAATCACGACTTTGACACCAGCTTCTTTGGCATCTTGGATGGCAGAAAAGACTTCCGGAGTGATTTCCTTTTTACTGTTAACCAGGGTACCGTCGATATCGACGGCGATTAGTTTAATACTCATAAATTTCCTCTATTCGTTCTTATTTGGGGTAAAATGATCGTTCTCAATCAAGTGTAAAAATTGCTGGGTGATACTTGCGAAGATGCTATTTTGGTCCAACATTTCTTTCGGGAAATAGAAACGATTGTCTCCATGGCGGCTGCCAGCAAGGGATTGGACGATAGGAGACAGGCTAGAGAGTTCTGCCAGTTCTCCATTTTTTTGTAAAATTTCAATCTGAGTCCGTGGATTTTCAGATTCGGGACGATAGATATCATAAGGGAGGTCAAAGTTCTTATGAATAGCAGTATAGTAGTCTGGATCAAAACCGATTTCTTCAACCAGTTGTCTCATGGTTGCGAGTTGGTCTTGGTCTTTTTCTGAAAAAGTAATGGATTTAAAGACCTTGCGGTTGACAAAGCGCTGTGACAAGTCTGCGAGAATCTTGTCAGGACTGCTCATCCAGAGTTGGAAGTAGGTATTCATCACGCCGTCATCAAGTGCCAGATAGTCAGATAGAGTAACTTTTTTTTCAAAAAAAGGTAGCAAATGTGGAGAAGTGCGTGCAAAGAAGTCCTTGTCCTCAGGGTAGAGTTCCTTAGCACGCTTGAGAAGATTCTGTAGGAGAACTTCCATGGCACGTGTTGCTGGGTGGAAATAAACCTGCATATACATCTGGTAGCGACTGAGAACATAGTCTTCGATGGCGTGCATGCCATTGCGCTGAAAGGCGATGCCATTTTCGATAGGGCGAATCACTCGGAGGATGCGAGTCAGGTCAAATTCCCCATAAGATGCTCCTGTAAAATAAGAGTCGCGCAAGAGATAGTCCATGCGGTCTGCATCAATCTGACTGGAAATGAGCTGTACGACCTGTTTGTTAGGGTAGGTATGGTCGATGACACTAGCCACTTTTTCAGGAAAGTCTGGCGCTACTTGTAGCAGGACTTGGTGAATCTCTGTCTCAGGACTTTGGATAATTTCCTGAGTGATGGCTTCGTGGTCTGTATCAAAGAGATGTTCAAAAGTATGCGAGTAAGCACCATGCCCAAGGTCATGAAGGAGTGCAGCGGTCATAGTCAAGAGAGACTCAGCAGGATCCCATTCTTCAAGATATTTTTCTTCAAAAATCTCTGTGATGCGTCGTGCAATCTCATAGACCCCCAAACAGTGGGAAAAGCGGCTGTGCTCGCCACCATGGAAGGTATAACTGGAAGTCCCTAGCTGTTTGATACGGCGCAGACGTTGAAATTCTTTGGTATTGATCAAGTCGTATATGACCTGATTATTGACATGGATGTAGTTGTGAACTGGGTCACGGAATACTTTTTCGTTCATATGACCATTATAGCAAAAAGCTAGAGTTTTTGGTAAAATAGTAGGATAAGAGAGAAGAAAGAGGACCTGATGTGAAGATTCGGATGCGCAATACGATTCAATTTGATGAACAGTTGGAAGTCATAGACCAACTCTATGACGTGGAAGTGCATGAAAAAGGGGATTTTAGCTATCTGCTTTTTTATAATGAGGAAAAGGAGAAAGTGGTTCTCAAATTTCATCAAGAAGAACTGGTGATGACCCGTTTCTCGAGTCCCAAGACTATCATGCGTTTTCTAAAGGATAGTGATAGTTTGGCCTATATTCCTACTCCAATGGGGATGCAGGAGTTTATCATTCAAACGAGTCACTACAAACTGGATGGGCAAAAGATTGAGCTGGCCTATCAACTACAAAATCAAGAGGGACACCCCTTTGCCAGCTATCAATTAGAAATTACTTGGGGATAAGAAAAAGGTTGGCAAATGCCAACCTTATTTGATATAGAGTTCTTGGTTTTTTAGGACAATTTCACGTACACTTGCAAACTTCTTGAGTTTTTTAAGTTCTTCAGGATGGGTTACGAGAGTGATAACATAGCCCTCTTTGCCCATGCGACCTGTACGGCCAGCGCGGTGAGTGTAGGTTTCCATATCTCTAGGAATATCAAAATTTATGACACATTCTAGACTATCGATATCAATTCCACGAGCCAGAAGGTCAGTTGCAAGGAGAAAGGTTAGCTGCTTGTCCTTAAACTTTTCCAAGATAACTTTTCTAAACTTGACATTGACATCGCTAGCGAGGGAAACAGCCAAGATATCGCGATACTGTAATTTTTCCTCAGCACTTCCAAGGTCTGACAAGCTGTTAAAGAAGACCAGACCACGAAAATCCTCTACATGAGCCAATTTTCGTAGCATGTCTACTCGGTGACGTTGGTCTACCTGCATGTAGAAATGTTGAATGTTGTCCAGTTTTTGATCAGAGAGATCAATGGTACGTGTGTTTGGTGCAATCTTCTCTTGATCAAACTTGGTCGTCGCACTCATATAGATGAGTTGGTGGTCACGAGGTGCGTAGTGAGTGATTTTCTCAACAAAGTGTATCTGAGAATCATCAAGTAATTGATCAAATTCATCTAGAATGATGGTTTCCACATTCATCATCTTGATTTTTTTCAATTTAATCAACTCAAAGATACGGCCAGGGGTTCCAATCAGAATTTCTGGTCCTTTTTTGAGGCGTTCAATCTGGCGTTTCTGACTGGAACCTGATAAGAAGAGCTGAGCAGTCAAGCCGATAGCCTCTGCCCACGTTTTACACACGTCAAAAATCTGCCCAGCCAGTTCTGTATTTGGTGCTAGTATCAAGAGTTGTTGGGCTTTTTTCTTTTGTAGTCTGAGAAGACTTGGCAAGAGGTAAGCGAGGGTCTTACCAGTTCCTGTTGGGCTTACTCCCAGGAGGTTTTCTCCAGCAAGAATGGGCTCAAATAGTTGAGTTTGAATGGGGGTAAATTCTTGGAAACCGAGTTGGTCGCTCAGTTCTTGCCATTCAGTCGGTAGTTTGGTTTTCATTTTTCTGCCTCAAATCTAATGCCAGCAGTCTGGCGCATAGTATATAGTAGCTCATGAACAGAGCTTGCATCATCCAGCCAAGTCTGGTAGATCGTCTGGTCTGGTTGCTGAATCATGTGTGCAAACGCAGCAATTTCCTCAGTCATCGTATGAGGAGCCTGTTGGATAGGGAGTTGAACTTGATTTCCTTGGTGGTTGGTAAAAATAGCTGAGCGGACATGCTCAATCGTGTTGAGGGTCAAAGTTCCATCTGCTGTGTAAATCTCACAAGGAAGATTGGAAGTGATGTTTTTCCCAGCTTTGATATGAACTTGAAAGTTAGGGTAGAAGAGGATACCGTCTCCATTCAGGTCAATGCTATTGTCAAGCTGTTGAGCCTGATAAGTCGCGTCCTGAGCCTTTCCAAAGAGGCGAATGGCAGCGTAGAGGGGATAAATCCCCAAGTCCATAAGGGCTCCACCAGCAAAACGGTTTGAAAAGACATTTGGCGTCTGCCCTGCCAACAAATCCGGCATCTTGGAAGAATACTTGGCATAGTTGAAATCTGCTCCCCAAATTTGCTTGTCTGCCAAAAAATTCTTGATAGTAGTAAAAGCTTTCTCGTGGTAGTTTCGTGCTGCTTCAAAGATAAAACAATTATTTTTCTCAGCTGTCTGTCTCAAATCTAACCATTCATGTGGCTGAGTGACAGCTGGCTTTTCAAGAATGACGTGCTTACCAGCAGACAAGGCAGCCTTGGCTTGAACAAAATGCAAGGAGTTTGGACTGGCGATATAGACCACATCAAAGGAAGACTTAAAGAAGTCTTCTAATTGATCAAAGAGTTGGATATTTTCATAGCGAGAAGCAAAGGTTGAGGCAGTTTCTAGTTTTCTAGAATAGACTGCAACCAGCTGGTATTCTCCGCTAGCATGGGCTGCTTCTATGAAATGATGGCTGATAGCCCCTGTTCCGATGATACCTAATTTAAGCATAAATACTCCTTTTCCGACTTCAAATCCTTCCTTCATTATAACATAGAAAAGAAGGACTATCCAACAGATGGTAAAAATTTTCAATTGGGCTACGAATTTCTTGGAGAAAGTGGTACAATATTTAGATAAGTAGATGAAATGAGAAGGGGGAGAAAATGAGATTATTACCAATAAGGAAAATATCACGTCAGTCTAAGAGACTAGCGCTTTTTTTGACTTTTTGTGCAGGATATGTCGATGCCTATACCTTTATCGTGCGAGGAAACACCCTTGTCGCTGGACAAACTGGGAATGTGGTTTTTCTTTCTGTAGGACTCATTCAACAAAATGTATCGGATGCCAGTGCTAAAGTAATGACCTTGCTTTTCTTTATGATGGGTGTCTTTTTTCTGACATTGTATAAGGAAAAACTTCGAATTGTTAAAAAACCGATTTTGTCCTTGATTCCTCTTGCAGTCCTGTCCCTAATTATAGGCTTTGTGCCGCAAACGGTTGATAATATCTATCTCGTACCGCCCTTGGCCTTTTGTATGGGACTGGTAACAACTGCCTTTGGAGAAGTGTCAGGTATTGCCTATAATAATGCTTTTATGACAGGGAATATCAAACGAACCATGTTGGCTTTTGGAGATTATTTCCGGACCAAGCATACGCCTTTCCTACGAGAGGGCTTGATTTTTGTTAGCTTGCTTAGCAGTTTTGTCTTCGGAGTTGTTTTTTCAGCTTATTTGACGATTTATTATCAGGAGAAGACAATTCTAGGTGTTCCTCTTATGATGAGTATCTTTTACTTCAGTATGCTTTTTGCTTCTTGGAGAAAAAAAGGGAAAGAAAAAGCTTAAATTTGATTGATTTCTCTTGTAAGAAAAAAGAAGATATGCTATACTTGAAGAGTTGACTATGCACAGTCCTGTGCAACCGCACGAACATCGTTGCTCACATAGTGAGTATAAAGTGGTTCGTCCCACGATGCTAGGCGAGTCTTCACAAAAATACGGGGAAACCCTAAAAATCATAGGAGGTGCATAATGAGCACATACGCAATTATCAAAACTGGCGGAAAACAAGTTAAAGTTGAAGTTGGTCAAGCAGTTTACGTTGAAAAATTGAACGTTGAAGCTGGTCAAGAAGTTACTTTTAACGAAGTTGTTCTTGTTGGTGGTGAAAACACTGTTGTCGGAACTCCACTTGTTGCTGGAGCTACTGTAGTTGGAACTGTTGAAAAACAAGGAAAACAAAAGAAAGTTGTTACTTATAAGTACAAACCTAAAAAAGGTAGCCACCGTAAACAAGGTCACCGTCAACCATATACAAAAGTTGTCATCAACGCGATCAACGCTTAATTTTAAGGAGAACACATGATACAAGCAGTCTTTGAGAGAGCCGAAGATGGCGAGCTGAGGAGTGCGGAAATTACTGGACACGCCGAAAGTGGCGAATACGGCTTAGATGTCGTGTGTGCATCGGTTTCTACGCTTGCCATTAACTTTGTCAATTCCATTGAGAAATTTGCAGGCTATGAACCAATCTTAGAATTAAACGAAGATGAAGGTGGCTATCTAAAGGTTGATATACCAGCGGATCTTCCTTCACACCAGAGAGAAATGACCCAGTTATTCTTCGAATCATTTTTCTTAGGTATGGCAAACTTATCGGAGAACTCTTCTGAGTTCGTCCAAACCAGAGTTATCACAGAAAACTAACACGGAGGAAAACATTATGTTAAAAATGACTCTTAACAACTTGCAACTTTTCGCCCACAAAAAAGGTGGAGGTTCTACATCAAACGGACGTGATTCACAAGCGAAACGTCTTGGAGCTAAAGCAGCTGACGGACAAACTGTAACAGGTGGATCAATCCTTTACCGTCAACGTGGTACACACATCTACCCAGGTGTAAACGTTGGACGTGGTGGAGACGATACTTTGTTCGCTAAAGTTGAAGGCGTAGTACGCTTTGAACGTAAAGGACGCGATAAAAAACAAGTTTCTGTTTACCCAATCGCAAAATAAAAAGGTTCAGTGAACCTTTTTATCCCGAGCCTTAAAATGAAAAGGCGAGGAAGCTACAAGTAGCATAAAATCAGGCTTTCCGAGTTTTCGGAGAGCCTATTTTTTGTTTTAATACCCATAATTCTTTGTTACTAGTGTAGATGAATTTTATGAGCGACATTATTTTTCCTAGGTGGAAAAGTTCTGAAATATGGTATAATGAACAGATAGAGAAGTTGGGGGTAAAAGATGAACATTCAACAATTACGCTATGTTGTGGCCATTGCCAATAGTGGTACTTTCCGTGAAGCTGCTGAAAAGATGTATGTTAGTCAGCCAAGTCTATCTATTTCTGTTCGCGATTTGGAAAAAGAGTTAGGCTTTAAAATTTTCCGTCGGACGAGTTCGGGGACTTTTTTGACCCGTCGTGGTATGGAATTTTATGAGAAAGCGCAGGAATTGGTCAAAGGATTTGATGTTTTTCAGAATCAGTATGCCAATCCTGAGGAAGAAAAGGATGAATTTTCCATTGCCAGCCAGCACTATGACTTCTTGCCACCAACCATTACGGCCTTTTCGGAACGTTATCCTGACTACAAGAACTTTCGTATTTTTGAGTCTACTACAGTTCAAATCTTAGACGAAGTGGCCCAAGGACATAGTGAGATTGGGATTATCTACCTCAACAATCAAAATAGAAAGGGCATCATGCAACGGGTTGAAAAGCTTGGTTTAGAAGTTATTGAACTAATTCCTTTCCAGACTCACATTTATCTTCGTGAAGGGCATCCTTTAGCACAGAAAGAGGAATTGGTCATGGAGGATTTAGCGGATTTACCAACGGTTCGTTTTACTCAGGAAAAGGATGAGTACCTTTACTATTCAGAGAACTTTGTCGACACCAGCGCGAGCTCGCAGATGTTTAATGTGACCGACCGTGCTACTTTGAATGGTATTTTGGAGCGAACGGATGCCTATGCGACAGGTTCAGGATTTTTAGATAGTGACAGTGTCAATGGAATCACAGTCATTCGTCTCAAGGATAATCTAGATAATCGCATGGTCTATGTCAAACGGGAAGAAGTGGAGCTTAGCCAAGCTGGGACTCTTTTCGTAGAAGTCATGCAAGAATATTTTGATCAAAAGAGGAAATCATGAAAAAAAGAGGAATAGTAGCAGTCATTGTACTGCTTTTGATTGGGCTGGATCAGTTGGTCAAAAATTATGTTGTCCAGCAGATTCCACTGGGTGAAGTGCGTTCGTGGATCCCAAATCTCGTTAGCTTGACCTATCTGCAAAATAGAGGAGCAGCCTTCTCCATGCTACAAGATCAGCAGTGGTTATTTGCTGTCATTACACTGGTCGTCATGGTAGGTGCCATTTGGTATCTACATAAACACATGGAGGATTCTCTCTGGTTGGTTTTTGGACTGACTTTGATAATAGCGGGAGGTCTGGGCAACTTTATCGACAGAATGAGTCAAGGTTTTGTGGTGGATATGTTTCACCTAGACTTTATCAACTTTGCGATTTTCAATGTTGCTGACAGTTATTTGACAGTTGGTGTCATTGTTTTATTGATTGCAATGCTTAAAGAGGAAGTAAATGGAAATAAAAATTGAAACTGGTGGGCAACGTCTAGACAAGGCTCTGTCGGACCTGACAGAATTGTCACGCAGTCTCGCGAATGAACAAATCAAGGCTGGACAAGTCTTGGTTAATGGGCAAGCTAAGAAAGCCAAATACACTGTCCAAGAGGGGGATATCGTCACCTACCATGTGCCAGAACCAGAGGTTTTAGAGTATGTGGCTGAGAATCTGCCACTCGAGATTATCTACCAAGATGAGGATGTAGCCGTTGTTAACAAACCTCAAGGGATGGTGGTTCATCCCAGCGCTGGTCATACTAGCGGAACCTTGGTCAATTCCCTCATGTACCATATCAAGGACTTGTCAGGTATCAATGGTGTTCTTCGACCGGGTATCGTTCACCGCATTGACAAGGACACGTCTGGTCTCCTTATGATTGCGAAGAATGACGAGGCCCACTTAGCACTCGCGCAAGAACTCAAGGACAAGAAGTCTCTCCGTAAATACTGGGCGATTGTTCATGGCAATCTTCCCAATGATCGTGGTGTGATTGAAGCTCCGATTGGTCGTAGTGAAAAAGATCGTAAGAAACAGGCAGTGACTGCTAAAGGGAAGCCTGCCGTAACACGTTTTCATGTTTTGGAACGCTTTGGAGATTATAGCTTAGTGGAGTTGCAACTGGAAACAGGACGTACCCACCAAATCCGTGTTCATATGGCTTATATTGGCCATCCTGTCGCTGGTGATGAAGTCTATGGTCCTCGAAAAACGCTGAAAGGACATGGACAATTTCTCCATGCCAAGACTCTAGGTTTTACTCATCCGAGAACAGGTGAAACCTTGGAGTTCACAGCAGATATTCCAGAGATTTTTAAAGAAACGCTGGAAAGATTGCGTAAAACTGAGAATAGATAAAAGAGTTGAGATGTCTTGTCTCAACCTTTTTCATTTCAAGTCTTTTCTATTTTAAAGTATTCATGTTATAATGGATAAATATGAAGAATCGGAGTGAGAATATGAAGTACAAACGAATCGTCTTTAAGGTGGGGACCTCCTCCTTGACAAATGAAGACGGGAGTTTATCAAGAAGTAAAGTAAAGGCAATTACCCAGCAATTGGCTATGCTGCATGAGGCTGGACATGAGTTGATTTTAGTGTCATCTGGGGCAGTTGCCGCTGGATTTGGAGCTTTGGGTTTTAAAAAACGTCCGACCAAGATTGCAGATAAACAAGCTTCGGCTGCAGTTGGTCAGGGACTTTTGTTGGAGGAATATACAACCAACCTCCTCATGCGCCAGATCGTTTCTGCACAAATCTTGCTGACACAGGATGATTTTGTAGATAAACGTCGCTATAAGAATGCCCATCAGGCCTTGTCTGTATTGCTTCATCGTGGTGCAATCCCCATCATCAACGAGAATGACAGTGTCGTTATTGATGAGCTCAAGGTCGGGGACAATGACACTCTGAGTGCCCAGGTAGCGGCGATGGTTCAAGCAGACCTTTTAGTTCTCTTGACCGATGTGGACGGTCTCTATACTGGAAATCCCAACTCAGATCCAACAGCCAAACGTTTGGAGAAAATCGAGACTATCAATCGTGAGATTATTGATATGGCTGGTGGGGCAGGTTCGTCAAACGGTACTGGGGGTATGCTGACAAAAATCAAAGCTGCAACTATTGCGACGGAGTCAGGGGTGCCAGTCTATATCTGCTCTTCCATGAAATCTGATGCCTTGATTGAAGCAGCAGAGGAGACCAAGGATGGATCCTTCTTTGTTGCACAAGAGAAGGGACTTCGTACCCAGAAACAATGGCTGGCCTTCTATGCTCAAAGTCAGGGAACGATTTGGGTAGATGGTGGAGCTGCAGAGGCACTTTCAAAAAACGGGAAAAGTCTCCTTTTATCGGGTGTGGTAGAAGTGGAAGGAAACTTCTCTTACAACGATATTGTAACAGTAGCAGATAAAGAAACAGGTCAATCTCTTGGAAAGGGACGTGTCCAATTTGGTGTCTCAGCCCTAGAAGACATGCTCCGTTCTCAAAAAGCTAAGGGAGTCTTGATTCACCGTGATGACTGGATTTCCATCACTCCTGAAATCCAGCTGCTCTTTACAGAATTTTAGAGGTGAAAAGATGGTAAGGACACAAGAACAATTTGAACAGGTACAAGCTGTTAAGAAATCAATCAATACTGCTAGTGAAGCAGTGAAAAACCAAGCCTTGCTAGCTATGGCTGATCACTTAGTGGCTGCTACTGAGGAGATTTTAGCGGCCAATGCCCTCGATATGGAAGCGGCCAAGGGAAAAATCTCAGATGTTATGCTAGACCGTCTTTATTTGGATGCGGGACGTATAGAAGCGATGGCAAGAGGGATTCGTGAAGTGGTTGCTTTACCAGATCCTATTGGTGAGGTCCTAGAAACCAATCATCTTGAAAATGGTTTGGTTATTACCAAGAAGCGTGTGGCCATGGGAGTTATTGGTATTATCTATGAAAGTCGTCCAAATGTGACGTCTGATGCGGCTGCTTTGGCTCTCAAGAGTGGAAATGCGGTCGTTCTTCGTAGTGGCAAGGATGCCTATCAAACAGCTCATGCTATTGTCACAGCCTTGAAGAAGGGCTTGGAGACGACCACCATCCATCCAGAGGTGATTCAACTGGTGGAAGATACTAGCCGTGAAAGTAGCTATGCCATGATGAAGGCCAAGGGTTATCTAGACCTTCTCATACCCCGTGGAGGCGCTGGCTTGATCAATGCCGTGGTTGAAAATGCTATCGTGCCTGTTATTGAGACGGGAACTGGAATTGTTCATGTTTATGTCGATAAGGATGCAGACGAAGACAAGGCTCTAGCCATCATCAACAATGCTAAAACCAGCCGTCCTTCTGTCTGCAATGCCATGGAGGTCTTGCTGGTTCATGAAGACAAGGCAGCAAGCTTCCTTCCTTGCTTGGAGAAAGTGCTGGTTACAAGTCGGAAAGAAGCTGGACTGGAACCAATTCAATTCCGCCTGGATGAGAAAGCAAGCCAGTTTGTTTCAGGTCGAGCAGCTGAGGCCCAAGACTTTGACACTGAGTTTTTAGATTATATCCTAGCGGTTAAGGTTGTGAGCAGTTTAGAAGAAGCAGTTGAGCATATTGAAGCTCACAGTACCCATCATTCGGATGCCATTGTGACAGAAAATGCTGAAGCTGCAGCCTACTTTACAAATCAAGTGGACTCTGCAGCGGTGTATGTCAATGCCTCAACGCGTTTCACTGATGGTGGGCAATTTGGTCTTGGATGTGAGATGGGGATTTCTACTCAGAAACTGCATGCGCGTGGGCCTATGGGCTTGAAAGAGTTGACCAGCTACAAGTATGTGGTTACTGGTGACGGACAGATAAGGGAGTAAGAGATGAAGATTGGATTTATCGGTTTGGGAAATATGGGAGGTAGCTTGGCTAAGGCTGTTTTGCAGGGTAAGGCGGGTGCTCAGATTCTCCTTGCCAATCGTAGTCAAGCGAAAGTAGATGCTTTCATTGCCAACTTCGGCGGTCAGGCTTCCAGCAATGAAGAAATTTTTGTAGAAGCAGATGTGATTTTTCTAGGAGTTAAGCCTGCTCAGTTTTCTGAACTGCTTGCTCAATACCAGTCTATCCTTGAAAAACGAGAGAGTCTTCTTTTGATTTCCATGGCGGCTGGATTGACCTTGGAAAAACTGGCTAGACTACTTCCAAGTCACCACCGAATCATTCGCATCATGCCCAATACTCCAGTGGCTATCGGCCAAGGAGTGATTAGTTATGCCATGTCAGCAAACTGTCTTGCTGAGGACGGTGAACTCTTTTGTCAATTATTGTCCAAGGCTGGCCTCTTGGTTGAGCTGGGGGATGGCTTAATCGATGCTGCGACAGGGCTTGCTGGTTGTGGTCCTGCCTTTGTCTACCTCTTTATCGAAGCTTTGGCAGATGCAGGTGTTCAGACAGGATTGTCAAGAGAAACGGCCTTGAAAATGGCAGCCCAAACAGTAGTCGGCGCTGGACAAATGGTCCTCGAAAGTCAGCAACATCCTGGAGTTTTGAAAGACCAAGTTTGCAGCCCAGGAGGTTCGACTATCGCTGGTGTAGCAAGTCTGGAAGAACATGCCTTTAGAGGCACCGTCATGGACGCAGTTCAGCAAGCCTATAAACGAACACAAGAACTAGGTAAATAAGAGGTTGGATGACTCCCAGCCTCTTTTATGGTCGATTGAATGGAGAAGACGCAAAAAGATTGTCACAAAAATCTATTTTTTTGATAGAATAGAAGATAGTAAAAAAGAAATGAGTTAGACATGTCAAAAGGATTTTTAGTCTCTCTTGAGGGACCAGAGGGAGCAGGAAAGACCAGTGTTTTAGAGGCTCTACTCCCAATTTTAGAGGAAAAAGGAGTAGAGGTACTGACGACCCGTGAGCCAGGTGGAGTCTCGATTGGAGAGAAGATTCGGGAAGTGATTTTAGATCCAAGTCATACTCAGATGGATCCTAAAACGGAACTCCTTCTCTATATCGCCAGTCGTAGACAGCACTTGGTGGAAAAAGTTCTTCCAGCACTTGAAGCTGGCAAGTTGGTCATTATGGACCGTTTCATCGATAGTTCCCTTGCTTATCAGGGATTTGGTCGTGGCTTGGATATTGATGCCATTGATTGGCTCAATCACTTTGCGACAGATGGCCTCAAACCTGATTTGACACTTTATTTTGACATTGAGGTGGAAGAAGGACTGGCTCGCATTGCTGCTAATAGTGATCGGGAGGTCAATCGTTTGGACTTGGAAGGTTTGGACTTGCACAAAAAAGTTCGTCAAGGTTACCTTTCTCTTCTGGACAAAGAAGGAAATCGCATTGTCAAGATTGATGCCAGTCTTCCCTTGGAGCAAGTTGTGGAAGCTACCAAGGCAGTCTTGTTTGAGAGAATGGGATTGGCTAAATGAAACAAGATCAACTAAAGGATTGGCAACCAGAACAGTTTGACCGCTTTGTCCGTATTCTAGAACAAAACCAGCTCAATCACGCCTATCTTTTTTCAGGTTTCTTTGGTAGCTTGGAAATGGCGCAGTTTTTGGCTAAGAGCCTCTTTTGTAGGGATAAAGTAGGTGTTCTACCATGCGAGAAATGCCGAAACTGCAAGCTGATTGAGCAGGAAGAATTTCCCGATGTTACCTTGATTAAGCCAGTCAATCAGGTCATCAAGACAGAACGCATTCGGGAATTGGTGGGCCAGTTTTCCCAAACAGGGATTGAAAGCCAGCAGCAGGTTTTTATTATCGAGCAGGCGGAGAAAATGCATCCCAACGCAGCTAACTCTCTGCTCAAGGTCATCGAAGAACCCCAGAGTGAAGTTTACATTTTCTTCTTAACTAGTGATGAGGAAAAAATTTTACCGACCATCCGTAGTCGGACCCAGATTTTTCACTTTAAAAAGCAAGAAGAAAAGCTCATCCATCAATTAGAACAAGCAGGTCTGGTCAAGAAAAAAGCGACTCTCTTAGCCCTGTTTAGTCAATCGCGTGCTGAAGCAGAAAAACTGGCAAACCAAGCAAGTTTTTGGACCTTGGTGGATGAAAGTGAGCGCCTGCTGACTTGGTTAGTAGCCAAGAAAAAAGAGAGTTATTTGCAGGTGGCTAAATTAGCTAGTCTGGCAGATGACAAGGAAAAGCAGGATCAGGTCTTGCGAATCCTCGAAGTCCTCTGTGGACAGGATCTATTGCAAGCAAGGATTCGACAGATTTTTCAAGATTTACTAGAAGCTAGAAAAATGTGGCAGGCTAATGTCAGCTTTCAAAACGCCATGGAATATCTGGTCTTGAAAGAAATATAAACTAAAAAATGAACGATAAAGAAAGGAAAGAGCTGGTTTATGGACAAGAAAGAATTATTTGATGCGCTAGACGATTTTTCCCAACAGTTACTGGTGACCTTGGCCGATGTGGAAGCCATCAAGAAAAATCTCAAGAGCCTGGTAGAGGAAAATACAGCTCTTCGCTTGGAAAATAGTAAGTTGCGCGAACGCTTGGGCGAGGTAGAAGCAGATACACCCGTCAAGGCTAAGCATGTTCGTGAAAGCGTCCGTCGAATCTATAAAGACGGATTTCACGTATGTAATGATTTTTACGGCCAACGCCGAGAGCAGGACGAGGAATGTATGTTCTGTGACGAGTTGTTGTACAGGGAGTAGGCATGCAGATTCAAAAAAGTTTTAAGGGGCAGTCTCCCTATGGCAAGCTTTACCTAGTGGCAACGCCAATTGGCAATTTAGATGACATGACCTTTCGTGCCATCCAGACCTTGAAAGAGGTGGACTGGATTGCTGCTGAGGACACGCGCAATACTGGTCTTTTGCTCAAGCATTTTGACATTCCGACCAAGCAGATCAGTTTTCATGAGCACAATGCCAAGGAAAAAATTCCTGACTTGATTGGTTTCCTGAAGGCGGGGCAAAGTATTGCTCAGGTATCCGATGCAGGTCTGCCTAGTATCTCAGATCCTGGTCATGATTTGGTTAAGGCAGCTATTGAGGAAGAAATTGCAGTTGTCACCGTTCCAGGAGCCTCTGCAGGGATTTCGGCCTTGATTGCCAGTGGGCTAGCTCCACAACCACATATCTTTTACGGTTTCTTACCGAGAAAATCAGGCCAACAAAAGCAATTTTTCGACTCAAAAAAAGATTATCCTGAAACTCAGATTTTCTACGAATCGCCCCATCGTGTGGCAGATACATTGGAAAATATGCTAGCAGTCTACGGCGACCGCTCGGTGGTCTTGGTTAGAGAATTAACCAAAATCTATGAAGAATACCAACGAGGAAAGATTTCAGAGCTACTAGAAAGTATTGCTGAAACGCCACTCAAGGGTGAATGCCTTCTCATCGTTGAAGGCGCCAGTCAGGATGTGGAAGAAAAGGACGAGGAGGACTTGTTTTCAGAAATCCAATCTCGTATCCAGCAAGGCATGAAGAAAAATCAAGCCATAAAGGAAGTTGCAAAACTCTACCAGTGGAATAAAAGCCAGCTCTACGCTGCTTACCACGACTGGGAAGAAAATCAAGAAAGTGATTAAACAGGGAAGTTTGCCTTCTTCCCTTTTTTTGTTATACTAGTAGAAGAAAAATTAGAAAGATTTGTGGGAGTGAAAAAGTCCGGGGGACTTTTTCAGCCTGAGCCAAGAAATTCGAAAGCGAGGAAAGTCCGGGGGACTTTTTCAGCCTGAGCCAAGAAATTCGAAAGCGAGGAAAGTCCGGGGGACTTTTTCAGCCTGAGCCAGGAAATTCGAGAGCGAGGAAAGTCTTGAGGACTTTTTCAGCCTGAGCTAAGCAACTCGAAAGCGAGTAAGTTCGGTTGGTTTTTTTCAATGTGAAGCTTGTTTTCACACTCCCAAAGAGGTATTAGTGTCGTGTCTCAATCTTATATCAATGTTATCGGTGCTGGCTTGGCAGGGTCTGAAGCAGCTTACCAAATCGCAGAACGTGGTATTCCAGTTAAACTCTATGAAATGCGTGGTGTAAAGCCTACACCCCAGCACAAAACAGACAAT
Organism: Streptococcus sp. 27098_8_23; assembly: GCF_041432195.1. GTDB lineage: Bacteria > Bacillota > Bacilli > Lactobacillales > Streptococcaceae > Streptococcus. Next base: position 275,055 of record NZ_JAPVZF010000001.1, read on the forward strand.
TTTGCAGAGTTGGTTTGTTCCAATTCCTTACGTGGGGATGCCCTGACAAATGCTGTTGGGCTCCTCAAGGAAGAAATGCGTCGCTTGGGTTCTGTTATCTTGGAATCTGCTGAAGCTACACGTGTTCCTGCTGGTGGAGCCCTTGCGGTGGACCGCGATGGTTTCTCCCAAATGGTGACTGAGAAAGTGGCCAACCACCCCTTGATTGAGGTGGTTCGTGATGAAATTACAGAATTGCCGACTGATGTAATTACAGTTGTCGCTACTGGTCCTTTGACTAGTGATGCCTTAGCTGAAAAGATTCATGCCCTTAATGATGGGGATGGATTCTATTTCTACGATGCGGCGGCGCCGATTATCGATGTCAATACCATCGATATGAGCAAGGTCTATCTCAAGTCTCGTTATGACAAGGGAGAGGCGGCCTACCTCAATGCTCCAATGACCAAGCAAGAATTTATGGATTTTCATGAAGCCTTGGTCAATGCTGAAGAAGCACCGCTCAATTCGTTTGAAAAAGAAAAGTACTTTGAAGGTTGTATGCCTATCGAAGTCATGGCCAAGCGTGGCATTAAAACCATGCTTTATGGTCCGATGAAGCCAGTCGGTTTGGAGTATCCAGACGATTATACAGGCCCTCGTGACGGGGAGTTCAAAACACCGTATGCAGTTGTCCAGCTTCGTCAGGACAATGCGGCTGGTAGCCTCTACAATATCGTTGGTTTCCAAACCCACCTCAAATGGGGAGAACAAAAGCGTGTCTTCCAAATGATTCCAGGTCTTGAAAATGCGGAGTTTGTTCGTTATGGGGTCATGCACCGCAATTCTTATATGGATTCACCAAATCTTCTTGAACAGACTTACCGTTCTAAGAAACAACCAAATCTTTTCTTTGCTGGTCAAATGACGGGTGTAGAAGGCTATGTTGAGTCAGCAGCTTCAGGCTTGGTTGCAGGTATTAACGCAGCTCGTCTCTTTAAGGGTGAAAGTGAAGCTATCTTCCCAGAGACCACAGCGATTGGAAGTCTGGCTCATTACATCACTCACGCTGATAGCAAACATTTCCAACCAATGAACGTCAATTTCGGGATTATCAAGGAATTGGAAGGCGAGCGTATCCGTGATAAGAAGGCTCGTTATGAAAAAATTGCAGAGCGTGCTCTTACCGACTTAGAGGAATTTTTAACGGTCTAATTTTTTTCAAAGAATTGCTCATGATACTATAAAAATCTTAGAAATTGTGATAAAATAGGTAGGATAAAAAAAGGAGAGTAAAAATGGCGAACCCCAAGTATAAACGTATTTTAATCAAGTTATCAGGTGAAGCCCTTGCCGGTGAACGTGGCGTAGGGATTGATATCCAAACAGTTCAAACAATCGCAAAAGAGATTCAAGAAGTTCATAGCTTAGGTATCGAAATTGCCCTTGTTATTGGTGGAGGAAATCTCTGGCGTGGAGAACCTGCTGCTGAAGCAGGAATGGACCGTGTTCAGGCAGATTACACTGGAATGCTTGGGACCGTGATGAATGCTCTTGTAATGGCAGATTCATTGCAACAAGTTGGTGTCGATACGCGTGTGCAAACTGCTATTGCCATGCAACAAGTGGCAGAACCTTACGTACGTGGACGTGCCCTTCGTCATCTTGAAAAAGGCCGTATTGTTATCTTTGGTGCCGGAATTGGTTCACCTTACTTCTCAACAGATACAACAGCAGCCCTTCGTGCAGCTGAAATCGAAGCGGATGCCATTCTTATGGCTAAAAATGGTGTAGACGGTGTTTACAATGCTGATCCTAAGAAAGACAAGACAGCCGTTAAGTTTGAAGAATTGACCCACCGTGACGTTATCAATAAAGGTCTTCGTATCATGGACTCAACAGCTTCAACCCTCTCTATGGACAACGACATTGACTTGGTTGTCTTTAACATGAACCAACCAGGAAACATTAAACGTGTCGTATTTGGTGAAAATATCGGAACAACAGTTTCAAACAATATCGAAGAAAAGGAATAAGAAAATTATGGCTAATGCAATTGTAGAAAAAGCTAAAGAGAGAATGACCCAGTCTCACCAATCACTTGCTCGTGAATTTGGTGGTATCCGTGCCGGTCGTGCCAACGCAAGCTTGCTAGACCGTATCCATGTAGAATACTATGGAGTCGAAACTCCTCTTAACCAAATCGCTTCTATTACTATTCCAGAAGCGCGTGTTTTGTTGGTAACACCATTTGACAAGTCTTCATTGAAAGACATCGAACGTGCCTTGAACGCTTCTGACCTTGGTATTACACCAGCTAATGACGGTTCTGTGATTCGCTTGGTTATCCCAGCTCTTACAGAAGAAACTCGTCGTGACCTTGCCAAAGAAGTGAAGAAGGTCGGTGAAAATGCTAAAGTGGCTGTTCGCAATATCCGTCGTGATGCTATGGATGAAGCTAAGAAACAAGAAAAAGCAAAAGAAATCACTGAAGACGAATTGAAGACTCTTGAAAAAGATATTCAAAAAGTAACAGACGATGCTGTGAAACACATCGACGACATGACTGCCAATAAAGAAAAAGAAATCTTGGAAGTCTAAAAATAAACAGAAAAACTCAGTTGGCATTGCTGGCTGAGTTTTATTCGAAAGAAGGAAATATGAATACAAATCTTGCAAGTTTTATCGTTGGACTCATCATCGATGAAAATGACCGTTTTTACTTTGTGCAAAAGGATGGTCAGACTTACGCCCTTGCCAAGGAAGAAGGCCAACATACAGTAGGGGATACGGTCAAAGGTTTTGCCTACACGGATATGAAGCAAAAACTCCGTTTGACTACTCTAGAAGTGACTGCCACTCAGGACCAATTTGGCTGGGGAACCGTAACAGAAGTTCGTAAGGATTTGGGTGTTTTTGTTGATACCGGTCTACCTGATAAGGAAATCGTAGTGTCACTCGATATCCTCCCTGAGCTCAAGGAACTCTGGCCTAAGAAAGGTGATAAACTTTACATCCGTCTTGAAGTGGACAAGAAAGACCGAATCTGGGGACTTTTGGCGTATCAGGAAGACTTCCAACGTCTGGCTCGTCCTGCCTACAATAACATGCAAAACCAAAATTGGCCAGCTATCGTTTACCGCCTCAAGCTGTCAGGAACTTTTGTTTACCTGCCAGAAAATAACATGCTTGGCTTTATCCATCCTAGTGAGCGCTATGCAGAACCCCGCTTGGGGCAAGTTTTAGATGCGCGTGTCATTGGTTTCCGCGAGGTTGACCGCACTCTGAACCTCTCTCTTAAACCACGTTCCTTTGAAATGTTGGAAAATGATGCCCAGATGATTTTGACTTACTTGGAAAGCAATGGCGGTTTCATGACCTTGAATGATAAGTCATCCCCTGAGGATATCAAGGCAACCTTTGGCATTTCTAAAGGTCAGTTCAAGAAAGCACTTGGAGGCTTGATGAAGGCTGGCAAAATCAAGCAAGACCAGTTTGGTACAGAGTTGATTTAGACCTTACTAGATATGATAAAGAAACTTGAAGAAATGAGTTTAGAGGAACTCTGGCAACTTTTTCCTATTTTTCTAGTAGAGCACAGGTCAGAGTGGAAAGACTGGTATGAATCGGAAAAAACAAGTCTGAAAAAAATATTGGGTGCAAATGTTATTAAAAGAATAGAACATATCGGTAGCACTGCTATCCCTAATATTTGGGCCAAAAATATCGTTGATATTCTGTTAGAAGTAGGTAAAATAGAGGATTTAGCAAGAGTTAGGGATTTATTGGTGAAGAATGGTTGGCTAGTGATGTCGGAGAGTCCTAACAGGATTTCGCTAAATAAAGGATATACAGAGCAGGGATTTGCTGAGAAAGTTTTTCATTTACATTTGCGAATGACAGGAGATCATAACGAGATTTATTTTAGAGATTATCTCTGCCAGCATCCTGATATCGCCCAAGCGTATCAGGAATTAAAACTCAGTTTGTGGAAGAAATTTGAACACAACCGAGACGCCTATACTGATGCGAAAACGGATTTTATAAACCACTACGTTTCAGAGGCTAAGTCCAGTAATTTTCAAGAATCAGAAAAGTGTCATTAAAAAACTCTTGATAGGAGAAAGAATTGAGAAAATCATTTTACACTTGGCTCATGACCGAGCGCAATCCTAAAAGTAATAGCCCTAAAGCCATCTTGGCAGACCTCGCTTTTGAGGAGTCGGCCTTTCCAAAACACACGGATGATTTTGATGAGGTGAGTCGCTTTTTGGAGGAGCATGCCAGTTTCTCTTTTAATCTAGGTGACTTTGACGCCATCTGGCAAGAATACTTAGAACACTAGAGACAATGAGATGAGGCTAGTATTTTATTGTTCTCTTTGCTATAATATAAAGAAATAAACGGATTAGAGAGGTTCTTTATTTGAAGGAACATTCAATAGACATTCAACTGAGTCATCCAGATGACTTGTTCCATCTTTTTGGTTCCAATGAGCGCCATCTTCGTTTGATGGAAGAAGAGCTCGATGTGGTCATTCATGCCCGTACGGAGATTGTACAGGTTTTGGGCGAAGAGTCTGCCTGTGAGGAAGCCCGTCAGGTTATCCAGGCTTTGATGGTCTTGGTGAATCGGGGGATGACCGTTGGCACGCCAGATGTGGTGACTGCGATTAGCATGGTCAAAAACGATGAAATCGACAAGTTTGTCGCCCTTTACGAGGAAGAAATCATCAAGGATAATACTGGGAAGCCTATCCGTGTCAAAACCTTGGGTCAAAAGCTTTATGTGGACAGTGTCAAACAGCATGATGTGACCTTTGGAATCGGACCAGCAGGGACAGGGAAGACCTTTCTTGCAGTGACCTTGGCAGTGACAGCCCTTAAACGTGGTCAAGTCAAGCGGATTATCCTTACTCGTCCAGCAGTGGAAGCAGGTGAGAGTCTAGGATTTCTTCCGGGTGATCTCAAGGAGAAGGTCGATCCTTATCTTCGACCAGTTTATGATGCCTTGTATCAGATTCTCGGGAAAGACCAGACGACTCGTCTCATGGAGCGTGAAATCATTGAAATAGCGCCCCTTGCCTACATGCGTGGTCGGACCTTGGATGATGCCTTTGTCATTCTCGATGAAGCACAAAATACGACCATCATGCAGATGAAGATGTTCTTGACTCGTTTAGGCTTTAATTCTAAGATGATTGTCAATGGAGATATCAGTCAGATTGACCTGCCACGCAATGTTAAGTCCGGTTTGATTGATGCCCAAGAAAAGCTCAAGAATATTCACCAAATCGACTTTGTTCATTTTTCAGCTAAGGATGTGGTTCGCCATCCTGTTGTTGCTCAGATTATCCGAGCTTATGAACCCGCTCCAGTTAAGGTTGAAGAAAAGAACCAAGAAACAGAATAGCAAAAAAGCAGTTCAGATTTGAACTGCTTTTTTTAATGAGTGTATAGCTTTAAACAAGTTCGTCGATTGACGTGTGTTCTTTATCGAGACCTTGAGCAACTGGGGGGCTGGTCAAGTAACCTTGATAAGTGGTCACACCTTGACGCAAGCCCTCATCTTCAGCAATTGCTTGTGCGAATCCTTTGCCAGCCAATGCTTCGATATAAGGAAGGGTGACATTGGTTAGGGCGATGGTTGAAGTACGGGCAACCGCACCAGGGATATTAGCAACAGCATAGTGGAGAACACCGTATTTTTCATAGACAGGTTCATCGTGCGTTGTCACACGGTCAGCTGTCTCGATAACGCCACCTTGGTCAACGGCAACGTCAACGATGACAGATCCTGGACGCATTTGTTTGACCATCTCATCTGTCACCAATTTTGGTGCTTTGGCACCAGGGATGAGAACCGCACCAATCACCACATCAGCATCTCTCACACTTGCTTCGATGTTAAATGAATTAGACATAAGAGTTTGAATTTGATTTCCAAAGACTTCTTCTAGAGCTGAGAGACGCTTAGCACTGATATCTAAAATAGTCACTTGAGCACCAAGCCCAAGGGCGATGCGGGCAGCATGTGTACCGACGACACCACCACCGATGATGGTTACTTTTCCTTTTGGAACACCTGGTACACCACCTAGTAGGACACCAGAACCACCAGCTTGCTTAGTAAGGAAGTGAGCTCCGATTTGAACAGCCATACGACCTGCAACCTCACTCATAGGAACGAGGAGCGGTAGTTGTCCTTGATTGTCACGAACAGTTTCATAGGCAATTCCTGTTGTTTTGGCTGCTAACATAGCTTCTGCTAATTCTGGCGCAGCGGCCATGTGCAAGTAGGTGAAGAGAAGAAGATCGTCGCGCAGATAACCATATTCAGAAGCTAGTGGCTCTTTTACTTTCACGACTAACTCGGCAGCCCAGGCTTCAGCAGCAGTAGCGACAATCTCAGCTCCTTGATTTTGATAGTCCGCATCAGTAAATCCTGAACCGAGACCAGCATTTGTTTCGATGAGGACACGATGTCCACGGCTGACTAAACTATGGACGCCAGCAGGAGTTAGGGCAACGCGGTTTTCGTTATTTTTAATTTCTTTTGGGATTCCGATTAACATAGAGATAACCTACCTTTCAATTGACGGGATTGTTTTAGTTGTCACATTTCAGTTCATAAATCAAAAATGTGATGGTTTTATTGTATATGAAACCGCTTCAAAAATCAAGAAAAACTTGTCATCCAAATTTATTTATGCTAGACTAGTGAGAATCAAGCTCTAATGGAGGAAAAAGTATGGAATCAATATTTGTGAAATTTGCCCAGTATCCATCTATAGAAACGGAGCGTTTATTGCTCCGACCTGTAACCTTGGACGATGCAGAAGCTATGTTTGAGTATGCCTCAGACAGAGAAAATACACGCTACACTTTTCCAACAAATCAAAGCTTAGAAGAAACCAAGAACAACATCGCTCAGTTTTACTTGGCTAGTCCCTTGGGACGCTGGGGGATCGAGCTAAAAAGCAATGGTCAGTTTATTGGTACCATTGACTTGCACAAGATCGATACTGTTCTTAAGAAGGCAGCCATTGGCTACATTATCAATAAAAAATATTGGAATCAAGGATTGACGACAGAAGCCAATCGTGCCGTGATTGAACTGGCTTTTGAGAAGATTGGAATGAACAAGTTGACCGCGCTTCACGATAAAGACAATCCCGCATCAGGAAAGGTCATGGAGAAATCAGGTATGCGTTTTTCCCACGAAGAACCCTATGCCAGAATGGATAATAAAGAACCAGGTCGAATGATCACAAGGGTTCATTATGTCTTGACTAAGGAAGATTATTTTGCAAATAAATAAGCAGTTGAAAAGATTTTTCAGCTGTTTTTTCTTTCTCTTACGAATAACTTAAGAGAGGAGAAAATATGGAAGCAATTATCGAGAAAATCAAAGAGTATAAAATCATTGTCATTTGTGCTGGTTTGGGTTTGGCCTTGGGCGGATTTTTCCTACTAAAGCCAACTTCACAAACATCTGTGAAAGAAACAAACTTGCAGGCTGAAGTTGCAGCTGTTTCAAAGGATTCATCATCTGAAAAGGAAATCAAGAAGGAAGAAAAGGAAGAATCTCCTGAACAAGATCTAATCACGGTAGATGTCAAAGGTGCTGTTAAATCGCCAGGGATTTATGATTTACCAGTAGGGAGTCGGGTTCATGATGCCGTTCAGAAGGCAGGTGGCTTGACAGAGGTGGCAGATAGCAAGTCGCTCAATCTCGCTCAGAAAGTCAGTGACGAGGCTCTTGTCTATGTTCCAACTAAGGGAGAAGAAGCGGCTAGTCAGCAGGCTGCCTCTGGAACGACTCCTTCGACAAGTAAAGAAAAGAAGGTCAACCTCAATAAAGCTAGTCTGGAAGAACTCAAGCAGGTCAAAGGCTTGGGAGGAAAACGAGCCCAGGATATTATCGATCATCGTGAGGCAAATGGCAAGTTCAAGTCGGTTGATGAATTAAAGAAGGTCTCTGGTATTGGCGCTAAGACCATAGAAAAGCTAAAAGACTATGTCACAGTGGATTAAGAACTTCCCTATCCCTCTAATCTATCTGAGTTTTCTGTTACTCTGGCTTTACTATGCCATTTTTGGAGTGTCCTATCTCGCATTGCTAGTTTTTGTTTTTTTGCTTGTCTGCCTCTTTTTCCAATTTCCTTGGAAATCGGCTAGTAAAGTTCTAGCGATTTGTGGAGTTTTTGGAATTTGGTTTCTGTTTCAAAACTGGCAACAAAGTCAAGCTAGTCAAAACCTAGTGGATTCTGTTGAAAGGGTACGGATTTTACCAGATACTATCAAAGTCAATGGCGATAGTCTGTCCTTTCGGGGCAAGGCTGACGGCCGCACCTTACAAGTTTACTATAAACTCCAGTCCGAGGAAGAGAAAGAGCTCTTTCAGGCCTTAACAGACCTTCACGAGATAGAGCTAGAAGGGAAAGTCTCTGAGCCTGAAGGTCAGAGGAATTTTGGTGGATTTGACTATCAAGCCTATCTAAAGACTCAAGGAATTTACCAAACTTTGACTATCAAGAGTATCCAGTCACTTAAACAGGTTAGAAGTTGGGATATAGGAGAAAATCTGTCTGGTTTACGTCGGAAGGCTGTAGTTTGGATCAAGAAGCGCTTTCCAGATCCTATGCGCAATTATATGACAGGGCTCTTGCTGGGACATCTAGATACGGACTTTGAGGAAATGAATGAGCTTTATTCCAGTCTAGGAATTATCCATCTCTTTGCTTTATCAGGTATGCAGGTGGGCTTCTTTATGGATGCCTTTAAGAAACTTCTCTTGCGATTGGGTTTGACCCAAGAAAAGTTGAAGTGGCTGACCTATCCCTTTTCTCTTATCTATGCAGGTCTGACAGGATTTTCAGCTTCGGTCATTCGCAGTCTCTTGCAAAAGTTACTGGCTCAGCATGGGATTAAGGGATTGGATAATTTTGCCTTAACGGTTCTTGTTCTCTTTATCGTCATGCCCAACTTTTTCTTGACAGCTGGAGGGGTCTTGTCCTGCGCTTATGCTTTTATCTTGACTATGACTAGCAAAGAAGGGGAGGGACTCAAGGCAGTTACCAGAGAAAGTCTGGTTACTTCCTTGGGAATATTGCCTATTCTATCCTTCTATTTTGCAGAATTTCAGCCTTGGTCTATCCTTTTGACCTTTGTATTTTCCTTTCTGTTTGATGTGGTATTCTTGCCTCTTTTGTCCATCTTATTCATTCTGTCTTTTGTTTCCCCAGTCACTCAGTTTAACTTTGTTTTTGAGTGGTTGGAGAACATCATTCTCTTGGTATCGCAGCTGGCAAGTAGGCCCCCGGTCCTTGGTCAACCCAACGCATGGCTTTTGATTATACTGTTAGTTTCATTAGCCTTGGTCTATGACATGAGGAAAAACATAAAAAGACTAGCAGGAGTCAGTCTTTTTATTGTGGGGCTCTTTTTCTTGACCAAGCATCCACTGGAAAATGAAATCACCATGCTGGATGTGGGGCAAGGAGAAAGTATTTTCCTACGGGATGTGACTGGGAAAACTATTCTCATAGATGTAGGTGGTAAGGCAGAATCTGATAAGAAAATCGAGGCTTGGCAAGAAAAGTCGACGACCAGCAATGCTCAGAGAACCTTGATTCCCTATCTTAAAAGTCGAGGAGTAGACAAGATTGACCAGCTGATTTTGACCAATACAGACAAGGAACATGTTGGCGATTTGCTGGAGGTGACCAAGGCTTTCCATGTCGGGGAGATTTTAGTATCAAAAGGAAGTCTGACACAGAAGGAATTTGTGGCAGAACTAGAAGCAAGTCAAAACAAGGTACGTAGTGTGGCAGCTGGGGAGAACTTGCCGATTTTTGGCAGTCACTTAGAAGTCCTATCTCCAAGGCAGATTGGAGATGGGAATCGTGATGATTATCTGGTTCTTTATGGAAAACTCTTGGATAAGCACTTTCTCTTCACAGGAAATTTGAAAGAGAAGGGAGAGAAGGATCTTCTAAAGCAATACCCTGACTTAGAGGTGGATGTCCTGAAAGCAGGCCAACATGGTGCTAAAACATCATCCAATTCAGCTTTCCTAGAACAGCTCAAACCTGAGTTCACTCTCATTTCAGTTGGAAAGAGCAATCGTACGAAACTTCCCCATCAGGAAACCTTGACACGAATGGAAAGTATCAAGAGTAAGATTTACCGAACTGACCAGCAAGGGGCTATCCGCTTTAAAGGATGGAATAGTTGGCGAATTGAAACGGTGCGAGGAAATAGATAAAGTTTTTAAAAAATTGACTTTTTATCTTGACAAGGGATAGAAAACTTGGTATCATATAAAAGTTGAGAAAAGCAGAAGTGAGAGCTTCTCGCCTTGTGACATCAAGTTGCCTGGCCCTACGGATGAAAAGTTTCTAAGAAACGCTATCATAACGTGCGGGCTTGTATTATTACGAGTCCGCTATTGTTTTTCTCTAATAATAAAAAAGAGGTGAAAACCATAGCAAAGCAAGACTTATTCATCAATGATGAAATTCGTGTACGTGAAGTTCGCTTGATCGGTCTTGAGGGAGAACAGCTAGGCATCAAGCCACTCAGCGAAGCGCAAGCATTGGCTGATAGCGCAAATGTTGACTTAGTATTGATTCAACCTCAAGCAAAACCGCCTGTTGCTAAAATTATGGACTACGGTAAGTTCAAATTTGAGTATCAGAAAAAGCAAAAAGAACAACGTAAAAAACAAAGTGTTGTTACTGTGAAAGAAGTTCGTCTGAGTCCAACTATTGACAAGGGTGACTTTGACACAAAACTTCGCAATGCACGCAAGTTCCTTGAAAAAGGAAATAAAGTTAAGGTATCCATTCGCTTTAAAGGGCGTATGATCACCCATAAAGAGATTGGTGCAAAAGTTTTAGCCGAGTTTGCTGAAGCAACACAAGATATTGCAATCATCGAACAACGAGCTAAGATGGATGGACGCCAAATGTTCATGCAGTTGGCGCCAGCAACTGACAAAAAATAATTGTCAGAAAGTTAAATAAAGGAGAAAAAATCATGCCAAAACAAAAAACACACCGCGCATCAGCTAAACGTTTCAAACGTACAGGTTCTGGTGGACTTAAACGTTTCCGTGCTTACACTTCTCACCGTTTCCACGGAAAAACTAAGAAACAACGTCGTCATCTTCGTAAAGCATCTATGGTGCATTCAGGAGATTTCAAACGTATCAAAGCAATGCTTACTCGCTTGAAATAATAGCCTAACAGTAAGTAAACAATTCTAGGAAATATTTGGAGGAAATAAAACATGGCACGTGTTAAAGGTGGCGTTGTATCACGCAAACGTCGTAAACGTATTCTTAAATTAGCAAAAGGTTACTATGGAGCTAAACACATCTTGTTCCGTACTGCAAAAGAACAAGTAATGAACTCTTACTACTATGCATACCGTGACCGTCGTCAGAAAAAACGTGACTTCCGTAAATTGTGGATCACTCGTATCAATGCGGCAGCTCGTTTGAACGGACTTTCATACTCACAATTGATGCATGGTTTGAAATTGGCTGAAATCGAAGTTAACCGTAAAATGCTTGCTGACTTGGCTGTTAACGATGCAGCAGCTTTCACAGCTCTTGCAGATGCAGCTAAAGCAAAACTTGGTAAATAATTATTCATAAGACTGGGAAGATTTTCTCAGTCTTTTTTTCTTGCTGATTTCATGCTATAATGAAAATAATCATAACCAATATGAGGAGAAATGGAGGATACAAAGGTGATATACAATCGACTAGCATGGGATGAGTATTTTGCAGCACAGGCTTTATTGATTTCGAATCGGGTGACCTGTAATCGTGCTAATGTGGGAGCTGTTCTTGTTAAGGATAACAAGGTCATCGCAACCGGGTATAATCGATCCGTTTCTGGGACAGATCATTGTTTAGAGGATGGTTGCCTCATGGTCGAGGGACACTGTGTCCAGACGATTCATGCGGAAGTAAATGCTATTTTACAGGGAGCTGAAAGAGGGATTCCCAAAGGCTTCACAGCTTATGTGACGCATTTGCCTTGTCTTAATTATACCAAGCAGTTACTCCAAGTTGTCTGTAAACGAGTCGTTTACAGACATCAGTATCAAATCGATGAATATGCTGAATATCTTTATCGAGAAAAAGAAGTAGAACTAGTTCATCTGCCGATTTAAGAAGTCAAAAAGGCTATTGCAGAGGCTGATTTTATTTAAGGAAATTTCCATTCTATTTCAAGAATATCATGAATGAAACACATGAATATCGTAGAAATAGTAGTAAAATTTTGTATAATTGACTTAAAGAGACCATGAAAAATAATATAAAGGTTGGGTGAGAGTTATGACAGATCAACAAAAAAATCCTGAAGTAGACAAAGAAAAAGAGGCATTTGTTTCAGATGAAAGTCTTTTTCCGAACGATGAAATGAAGTCAGAAAAGAGAGTCGGAAATTCTGTAATCCTTTCTATTGCTTTGTTCTTAGCCATTGCTTATATAGTTTTACTTTTATTTGCTCTGTTTGCAATGGGATCGTGGATTGGTGGCTTTTTGTACTTTTTGGGAATCCATATTATTAGCTTTGTGATAGCAACTATCCTGCTTTGGAATGGAATGGTGAATAGCAATAAAGCAACTCTTTATAACGCAGCAGCTATTTATTTTTTTTCATTTATTGCTGCGGGTGATCCGGATTGGGTGATTAATCATATACCACCGCTTGTGGAAGCGATACTGGTATTTATTGGAACTATATTATTTAAAAATGGAGAGTGATGGATGATAGTAGGTATTGATTTAGGAACGACGAATTCTTTAGTAGGGGTATACCAAGATGGCCAGGTTAAGCTGATTCCCAATGCTTTTGGCGAGTATTTGACTCCATCTGTTGTGGCTTTAGATGACAATGATGAGATTATTGTTGGAAAAATTGCCAAGGAACGCTTGGTGACCCATCCAGACAAGACGGTTTCTCAGTTCAAGCGTTTTATGGGAAGCAAACATGAATTGGTCCTGGGAGATAGAACCTACAAAGCAGAGGAACTGAGTTCTTTTATCATTCGAAAACTAGTGGATGATGCAGAGACTTTTCTTGGTGAGAAGGTAGATGAGGTTATTGTCAGTGTACCAGCTTATTTTAACGATGCACAACGCTATGCGACCAAACTAGCAGGGAAATTTGCAGGCATTCAGATTGATCGGATTATCAATGAACCTTCTGCAGCTGCCCTTGCTAAAAGGTCAAATAGCAATCAAGAAGACCAGTCCTTTGTAGTCGTCGATTTTGGTGGTGGAACGCTGGATATCTCAGTCGTAGAGTTGTTTGATAATGTTGTTGAGATTGTCTCTATTGCAGGAGATAATCGCTTGGGAGGAGAAGATTTTACTGTAGCGATAGCGGAGGAATTTTTAACGTTCAATCACTTGACTAGGAAATCTATCTCTCGGGAGTTTTACAGTAAAATATTGGTCCAAGCTGAGAAGGCAAAGCTAAATTTGAATACCAATGAAGAAGTGAAGATGGTAGTGATGGAGCAAGAGAAGGAATACTCTTTAAACCTGACTTATCAGCGATTTTATGAGCTTTGTCAGCCTTTACTTGCTCGACTGAAGTCCGTACTAGATAGAGCCTTGATGGATGCGCGCTATAGTTATGTATCCTCTGAGAATGTTGTGCTTGTGGGTGGGACTTCAAAACTTCGTTTAGTTCAAGATTTTCTATCTTACTGTATTGATCAAGCGGTTCAATTGACTGATGATCCTGATAAAATGATTGCAAAAGGGTGTGCTCTTTTAGCGGGAATAAAGGGACGTCAGGGAGAAGTTCGAGACTTATTATTGTCGGATATTTGTCCTTTCACACTTGGAACTTCAGTAGTCGGTGATCGTTTTTCTCCGATTATCGAGCGCAACTCTCCTTTACCTGCTTCAAAAAAGGAACAGTATTACACCGCAGAATTGGGGCAAAATCATGTGAAGGTCGATGTTTATCAAGGAGAAATGATGAAGGCCTCACAAAACTTATTCCTCGGGGAATTGGAAGTACCTGTCCCTGTGAATCATCAGGCTAATGAGGGTCTCACTATACGATTTACCTATGACTTAAATGGGATTTTGGATGTAGAAGTAACCATCGATTCAACTCAGGAAGTCTTTAATCATGTGATCCTTCAAGAGAGTATGACCTTGACAGAAGATGAAATCAAAGAAAAACAAGCCGAATTAACTCGTTATAAGATTAATGCTCAAGAAACTGAGGTTTACCGTTTCTTAATTGAAAAGGCCAATCGTGTATATAGCATGCTTTTAGGGAGAAGAAGAGATGAGTTGATGGCAGAAACTAGACGCTTTGAAGAAGAAGTCAAAGAAGCGTCCATGTATCATTTACCAAAACTCTATCAATCATTTTCTAACTATCTAGAGTTTCTAGAACGAGGTCTATGAGAGGGAATTGTATGAATAAATGGGAAATCTTAGGAATTGAACCAACTCATGATGTTAAGATTATTCGAAAACGGTATTCTGAGTTAGTGAAACTTTACCATCCTGAGGACCAACCAGAAATCTACCAACAAATTGTAGAAGCCTATCAGTCTGCTTTGAGAGAAGCACGGTCTAATAGAACAAGACAAGAAACTGTTGAAAGTGAAGCTGTTTCCATTCAGCAGATTAGTGAACAAGAAGAGGAAACAACAAATTCAGCTATTAGTTCACTTGATTTTGAATCCTTTGAGTCTGAAGGGGAAACCGAGCAAGAAGAGATAACAAAACCTTCTCTTGATTTCGGTGATGTTCATGAGTCTGATCCTTTAAATGAAACCTACAAGGAAACAGCAACTTTTCCACTAAATTTTGAAACGGTCAATGAAGATACAAGTTCTCAAGAGGTAGCTGCATCTAGAAATGTCTTAGATTTCAGTGATTACCTAGAGTCAGAGTATTTGATTCGAAATGCGATTGAAAGTATTGTAGGGAATCCTGACTATACCATAGAAGAACAAGAAAATCTTTGGAAACAGCTCTTTAATAACTATCAAGACAGTTTGTATTTTGTTAAAAATGTCCTAGAGGAAATGGATGTTTATATTTTTAATCAAGCTGACCAGTTCTCCATCTTTATTCTCTTATTAAAATATTTCGTAAGAGATTTTAAGGATTGGGGTTACTACTATAAACTTGAGTTCTGGAGAGAAAAAATAAAGGAAACCGAAAAGGATGAAGTTTCTCTTGAAAATGCTAGGAAGGAAACAGAGCAGTTTTATGCTTCTTATCTGATGTGTCAAAAGATTCTTGACGATTTTCAAACAGCCAATCAAATCAGATCCTGGATAGAATTTTTCAGACATTCTTATTGGTCTAAAATGGTACTATTTCAGTTGAATGAAGAAGGATACAATATTAAGAGCATTCCAGTATTGGCTTATATTCTTGATATGATAGGTCAAGTAAAGACTAATGAGGACCAAAAAGCCTATGATGAACTTCTAGCTTACTTTGAGGAATTACAAGCAGATTCAGAAGAACCATTCGATATCCATTCTTATAATTTGCTAAATTCATCGGAGGTTGAGGAAAAACTATATCTTTTACTCTATAGTCCATATCAAGACGAGTATAAACTGTTACGTGATTGGCAATATCTTTTTGAATCAGTCAAAGATCACACGCTCCTACTTGATTTGTTAGAAAAGGTGGACGTCTATCCTTTAACCAATGCGAAAGTGTTAGCTCTCGTTCTCCAATTTGTGGAGCGTTACAGTGATGAGGAATCAAATCCTTACCTGAAAAAACTTCATTTCTGGAAGAGTATCCATTCCTATCCTTCAGTGGTAGAGGAGTATGCACTTAACAAAAAAGAAAATTTTGATTACTGGTACAATGAAGGTTATCTTTATATAGATAAGCTTACTAAGAGCGATGAAGATATCAATGATTGGGAGAAGTGGAGAAGCTACTTTAAAGGAAGACCACGTATTCTAACGATTTTACTTCAACAGATCTATAAGGAGTACCATCGGTTTACAGACGGCGAGCTCCTGAGATATGTTTTATCTCCTTTTCCTACTTCTAAAATGGCTCCCCAAATGATGACGGAGGAGACAGACCAGAAACTAGAAGAGATGACAGTTTATGCTTATGAACTTAGTCATCCGAAGGCCAAGCTCTCTTATTTGGATTGGAAAAAAAGACAGGTCCTTAAAAATAAGTTTCTTCAGTTTGTCTTTGGTCTATTTTCGATTGTGAGTTTGATACTTAGTATTCTAGAGCGACCGGGTTATAATTCATGGGTTCATGCGGGTATGTTTTCTCTCTTTTACGTCTATATGCTAAAATTAAGGAAAACACCGATTGAGGAGGGAGTGACTGCTAGGGGGGAAAAACGGAAATTCTACTACAGCCCCCATCCGTGGTTCCTACTAATCTTATTATTAACCCTCGTCATTCCATCCTTACCGTTTGGCCTCATCGGTGCCCTTATGTTCATTACATTTTTCAGCTTCATCGATGGTTTCCAAGTGAGTCAGGGGCTGAAGTGGGATTATTCTTTGGATAAGCTGATTCCTATCGGTATCTTTCTTTCTGCTGGTTTTCTTTCTGCTTTGGTAAATCGAAGCCAGACTATATCAGGAGTTGCAATAGCTTACTTCCATATTTTTGCAATCCTTGTGATTTGCTTATCTTTTACAAGATTTAGTCCTGGATTTCCACCATCTCTGAAGAAAATTTTCATACCAGCAATCTTGGGAATCTTACTCTTTCAAACGTTGCCCTACATTCACAGCCGTTTAGATATCTTTGATCCAACTATTCTACGAGATGAAACGCTGACTATAACCGTTATCCTCTTGTTAAATGGAATTGCCTTATCTTATTTTACAAAGGAACAAGGCTTCATGATTGGTGTGAAGAAGGTCTTTATGATTTATGGCTTGCAGATCTTTATTTTCCTAAGAAGACTGTTGCGAATCTTATTCGCACCAAATTCAGTTTTCGGTAATAACTATCATTACAAAGACTTACTAATCATGAACAGCGAATTTACGTTCTACTTCCTCGAGGGTCTTTTTATCCTGATCATGCTTTTCCTTATTCGCAATATACGCAAGGAAAATCGTAAAAGTGCTGTGTAGAATGAAAGAGTAGAGAAGAGGACTCTAGTTCAAGTTTCTAGTAAATTTTCCTGAATAAAGGTATAATAGAACTATTAAAACGAAAGAGGTAATGAAAATGGCTTCAAAAATGCTACACACTTGCTTGCGAGTAGAAAACCTTGAAAAATCAATCGCTTTTTATCAAGATGCTTTTGGATTTAAAGAATTGCGTCGCAGAGATTTTCCAGATCATGCTTTCACCATTGTCTATCTAGGACTTGAGGGCGATGACTACGAGTTGGAGTTAACCTATAACTATGATCACGGTCCTTATGTGGTAGGAGATGGCTTCGCCCATATCGCCCTCAGTACACCTGACCTTGAGGCCCTACATCAAGAACATAGCGCTAAAGGCTATGAGGTGACAGCCCCTAATGGACTTCCAGGAACTGCACCAAACTATTACTTTGTCAAGGATCCTGATGGCTACAAGGTCGAAGTCATTCGTGAAAAATAATCCAGTAAGATCAAGTAGAATGTTCGTTTTCTACTTGACTTTTTTTCTTTGAAAGAGTATACTAATACAAATTTAACCTTTAAGGGGAGTCCAGAGAGACTCACAAGGTGTCAGATAAAAGGGATAGGGAACTCTCTGCGGAGACTTTTTAGGTGTGCGCATGAGTTCTGTCCTATCTCGACTGAGACCTTGCAATAGCAAGGTCTTTTCTTTATCTGGTCCCCTTAAAATTTAAGGAGGAAAATCATGAATCCCACATGTAAGAAGCGTTTGGGTGCAATTCGTTTGGAAACCATGAAGGTGGTCGCACAGGAGGAAATTGCGCCAGCAATCTTTGAATTAGTCCTAGAAGGGGAGATGGTTGAAGCCATGCGAGCAGGCCAATTTCTACATCTGCGCGTGCCTGATGATGCCCATCTCTTACGCCGTCCTATTTCAATTTCGTCTATTGACAAGGCAAACAAGCAGTGTCACCTCATTTATCGGATTGAGGGGGCTGGGACGGCTATTTTTTCTACATTAAGTCAGGGAGATGCTCTTGATGTGATGGGACCTCAGGGAAATGGTTTTGACTTGTCTGATTTAGACAATCAGAGCCAAGTTCTCCTCGTTGGTGGTGGGATTGGTGTTCCACCCTTGCTCGAAGTAGCCAAGGAATTGCATGCGCGTGGGGTGAAAGTAGTGGCAGTCCTCGGTTTTGCCAACAAGGATGCTGTGATTCTCGAAACCGAATTGACCCAATATGGTCAGGTTTTTGTAACGACAGATGATGGTTCTTATGGCATTAAGGGAAATGTGTCAGTCGTCATCAATGACTTAGACAGTCAATTTGATGCTGTTTACTCCTGTGGGGCGCCTGGAATGATGAAGTACATCAATCAAACCTTTTATGATCACCCAAGAGCCTATCTATCTCTGGAATCTCGTATGGCTTGTGGGATGGGGGCTTGCTATGCCTGTGTTCTAAAAGTGCCAGATAGTGAAACTGTCAGCCAACGTGTCTGTGAAGATGGCCCTGTTTTCCGTACAGGAACAGTTGTATTATAAGGAGAAAGTCATGACTAAAAATCGTTTACAAGTTTCTCTACCGGGCTTGGATTTGAAAAATCCGATTATTCCAGCATCAGGCTGTTTTGGTTTTGGTCAAGAGTATGCCAAGTACTATGATTTAGACCTTCTAGGCTCCATTATGATCAAGGCGACGACACTTGAACCGCGTTTTGGCAATCCTACTCCAAGAGTTGCAGAAACGCCTGCAGGTATGCTCAATGCAATCGGTTTGCAAAATCCAGGTTTAGAAGCTGTTTTAGCTGAAAAGTTGCCTTGGCTGGAAAGAGAGTATCCTACGCTTCCCATCATCGCAAATGTTGCAGGCTTTTCAAAACAAGAGTACGCTGCCGTTTCTCATGGGATTTCCAAGGCAGCCAATGTGAAGGCTATCGAGCTCAATATCTCTTGTCCGAATGTGGATCATGGCAATCATGGACTTTTGATTGGGCAAGATCCTGATTTGGCCTACGAAGTGGTAAAGGTAGCTGTGGAAGCCTCTGATGTGCCGGTTTATGTTAAGTTAACCCCTAGTGTAACGGATGTTGTCACTATTGCTAAAGCCGCAGAAGATGCAGGAGCAAGTGGCCTAACTATGATCAATACTCTAGTCGGTATGCGCTTTGACCTCAAAACAAGAAAACCAATCCTAGCCAATGGAACAGGTGGGATGTCTGGTCCAGCAGTTTTTCCAGTAGCCCTCAAACTCATCCGTCAAGTCGCCCAAACAACAGACCTGCCTATCATTGGAATGGGAGGAGTGGATTCTGCTGAAGCAGCGCTAGAAATGTATCTGGCTGGTGCCTCTGCCATCGGAGTTGGAACAGCCAATTTTACCAATCCATATGCCTGTCCTGATATCATTGAAAATTTACCAAAAGTCATGGATAAATACGGCATTAGCAGTTTGGAAGAATTACGCAAGGAAGTCAAAGCCAGTCTGAGATAAGCTAGTCTTTCCTTATCGTCAACAAGAAATAGAATCTTCATCAATTTGTAATATTTCCGTCGATTAACTATGTTACAATAGGGTTTAGAAAACGTTATTGGAGCATTTAAATGAAACGATGGAAAGTGGCCCTAGTAAGTGCTAGCTTATTGGGGTGTTTTTTTACTGTAGTGGAGACAGCAAAAGCAGAAGAGGGAACGTGGCAAGGAAAGACCTACCTCAAAGCAGACGGGAAACCAGCAACCAACCAATGGATCTATGACCAAACGCAACAGGCCTGGTTTTATTTAACAGCTGATGGAAATCGTGCTGAGAACGGCTGGTTGACAGTTGGTGGTAAGGATTACTATTTTAACGAAGCTGGAAAATTAGCTACGAAAACGTGGGTTGGCCAGTACTATGTGACTGAAAGTGGTGCTAAAGCCAAGGAACAGTGGGTATTTAATCAGGAACAAGAATCCTGGTATTATCTCAAGTCTGATGGTCAGAAAGCTCAAAACGAATGGATTCAACAAGGTCAGGAAAAATATTACCTTAAAGAAGACGGGAAAATGGCCAAAGATGAGTGGATCACTCAAGGGGAGAACCAGTACTACATCAATTCACAAGGTAAAATGCTGAAAAATGCTTGGCTTGGTAAGAGCTATATATCAGAAAATGGTAATAAGGTTAAACAAGCCTGGATTTATGATGACAACTATAGCAGTTGGTTCTACCTTCAACAAGATGGTACCTATGCTGAAAATATGTGGTTAACTATAGATGGGAAGGACTACCATTTTAAATCAGGCGGTTATCTTTCTACTGAACGTTGGATTGATCGCTTCTATGTTGCGAAGAGTGGAGCTAAATTGAAATCGGAATGGTTCTTTGATAAGAATTATGATGCTTGGTTTTACTTGAAAGCTGACGGAACCTATGCCGAAAAAGGCTGGGAAACGATTAAAGAAAAAGATTACCATTTCAAATCAGGCGGCTATCTTTCTACCGAGCGCTGGATTGACCGCTTCTATGTTGCTAAAAGTGGAGCCAAACTGAAATCGGAATGGCTCTTTGACAAGAATTATAACTCTTGGTTTTACTTGAAAGATGATGGAACCTATGCTGAAAAAGGTTGGCAAACCATCAAAGGCAAGGATTACCATTTCAAATCAGGCGGCTACCTCTCTACGGAAACTTGGATTGACCGTAGTTATGTGACGAGCAGTGGTGTAAAAGCCGGCAAAGGTTGGCTCTTTGACAAGAACTATAACTCTTGGTTCTATATCAACTCTGATGGAAATTATGCCAATAAAGAATGGCTCTGGGATAATGGTTACTACTATCTCAAATCTGGTGGTTATATGGCTGCGAGTGAGTGGGTATGGTACAAGAATAACTGGTTCTATCTCAAGTCAAATGGAAAGATGGCTGAGAAAGAATTAATCTACGATTCATCCGACCAATCATGGTATTACCTTAAATCAGGCGGTTATATGGCAAAAAATGAAACTGTGGATGGTCATACCTTGGATGCTTCTGGTAGATGGCATGTTGCGGATAAAACCAAATATTACAAAGTTAAACCCATCACAGCCTATGTCTACAGTGCATCTGGAGAAATCTTGAGTTACATTAATCAAGGAAGTATTGTTTCACTGGATAGCTCGACGCGAAAAGGTGGCCGACTTGCAGTTTCGATTTCTGGCTTGTCTGGCTATATGAATCAAAGTGATTTGACAGCAGTGGATGAAGGAAGCGAGTTTATCCCTCATTATACTAGTGATGGGAAATTCCTCTACCATGAACTCTCTCCTTATACGAGTATCAAAGTAGCTCCACACACCTCTGCTATGGTTATTGGTAAGAAGTACTACTCAACTGATGGAGAGCATTTTGATGGCTTTACCATTAAAAATCCTTTCCTCTATAAAAACTTGAGAGAGCCAAGTAATTATAGTGCAGCTGAGTTGGATAAACTGTATTCAATGATGAACTTGCAGGATAGTCCTCTAGCGGGGAAAGGAGCGACTTTCAAAGAGGCTGAAGAACGTTACGGTGTCAATGCCCTTTACTTGATGGCCCATAGTGCCCTTGAAAGTGCGTGGGGTCGCAGCCAAATTGCCAGAGATAAGAATAACTTCTTTGGTATTGCAGCCTATGATACGAGCCCATATCTCTCAGCCAAGAGCTTTGATAATGTGGATAAAGGAATTCTCGGTGCGGCCAAGTGGATTCGAGAGAATTACATCGACTACGGCAGAGACCACCTTGGAAACAAGGCAACTGGAATGAATGTTCGCTATGCTTCCGACCCATACTGGGGTGAGAAAATAGCCAGCATCATGATGACCATCAATAGCAGACTTGGTGGGAAAGACTAATCAAAAAAATCAACGGTAACTACTGCAAAGTGGTTATCGTTTTTGTTTTGGACACTGTGATAAAATAGTATAACAACAGCTTCTTTATTCTTGATTAATTAGCAAAATGATTGTAAAATGTAAAAAGAAGAATTAATATATTTATCATACAAAATAAAGGAGATTTTTATGAAAAAGCTACTATCCTTCTCAATTGCCTTGCTTTCAATCACAACACTAGTTGCTTGTTCTGGACATAAGGCGGAATCAAAGGTCCCAGAAGAAAAAATTGAACAGAAGCAAATC
This sequence comes from Streptococcus sp. 27098_8_23, assembly GCF_041432195.1. Lineage (GTDB taxonomy): Bacteria > Bacillota > Bacilli > Lactobacillales > Streptococcaceae > Streptococcus. The sequence goes on from NZ_JAPVZF010000001.1 coordinate 297,297, forward strand.
AAGTTTGATGAGAAGTTGTTTAAAGAAGCTGGACTCTTGCCTTTTAAAAATGAAAAGCAACTAGAACTTGGAGAGTTGGATTCCAAATCACGCGCGACGGGTGCTCATATTCAACTCAAGGATAGCGACGAGCCAACTGAAAAGAGAGAGCCTAAGATAAGTTATAACCCGGTTGGTTGGCACAACTATAATTTTTATTATGGAGATGGCTCTAAAAAGGCTTGGTTGATGAATCGTGGTCATTTGATTGGGTACCAGTTTAGCGGATTAAACGATGAAAAGAAAAACTTGGTTCCGATGACTAACTGGCTCAATGCTGGAACTTATTCTGGAACAGATGATCAAAACCAAAGTAGCATGCTTTACTATGAAAATCGATTGGACTCTTGGTTGGCCAATCACCCAAACTATTATTTAGACTACAAGGTGACCCCAATCTATCAAAAGGACGAATTGATCCCGAGATAGATTGAGTTGCAGTATGTGGGAATAGATGAAAACGGCAAACTCTTGGAGATCAAGTTGGGTGGTAGTAAGGAAAAGGTTGATCAGTATTCTGTGACGCATGTCGTTTTAGAAAATGATTCAGCTAATGCGGAAATCAATTATTTGGATGGTACTGCTAAAAATACAGTTGAAGATGCAAAGATAAAAGAAGAAAAAGAAAAAGCCAAGAAAGAGGCTGAGGAAAAAGAAGCAGCTGAAAAGAAAGCGAAAGAGGAAGAAGAAAAAGCACGTCAGGCCGCACAAGAAAAGGAAGAAAGCCAAGAATCAAACTCGCAATCAACTAATTCAGGTGGCTACTTTAGAGATAAAAACGGAAGATGGCACAGACCAAATGGTAAATTTGCTTCTAAGAAAGAAATTAGAGAAGCCGGATTGCAGTGGTAGGAAGAATTTAGCAGATATACAGTCAAAAAGCCGTTGGAAAACGGTTTTTTGTTATAATTGAATGAAGAATGTAGAATTAAAGGAGAATATCATGACTTTTGAAGAAATCCTGCCTGGGTTAAAGGCCAAGAAAAAATATGTACGAACTGGTTGGGGAGGGGCTGAAAACTATGTCCAACTCTTTGACACTATCGAGCAAAACGGGATTGCACTTGAAGTGACGCCCTATTTCCTAATCAACGTGTCTGGGGAGGGAGAAGGTTTTTCCATGTGGAGCCCGACACCTTGTGATGTTTTGGCGACGGACTGGGTAGAAGTCCATGACTAGACGTGTATTGATGACGGGAGTAAGTTCAGGGATTGGTCTGGCTCAAGCACGACTCTTTTTAGAGAATGGCTATCAAGTTTATGGAGTTGACCAAGGTGAAAATCCACTCTTAGAGCGTGATTTTCACTTTTTACAGAGAGATTTGACCTTGGACTTGGAGCCAATTTTTGACTGGTGTCCTCAGGTGGATGTCTTGTGCAATACTGCTGGAGTTTTGGATGATTTCAAACCACTTTTGGAACAATCAGCCCAGGAAATTCAAGAGATTTTTGAAATCAACTATATGACTCCTGTTGAGTTGACTCGTTATTATTTGACGCAAATGCTGGAAAATAAAAAAGGAATTATCATCAATATGTGTTCGATTGCTTCAAGTCTAGCTGGCGGAGGTGGTCACGCCTATACCTCGTCTAAGCACGCCTTAGCTGGCTTTACCAAGCAGTTGGCTCTAGACTATGCTGAGGATGGTATTCAGGTCTTTGGGATTGCTCCAGGGGCAGTCAAGACAGCTATGACCGCTGCCGACTTTGAACCAGGTGGCTTAGCTGACTGGGTGGCTAGTGAAACGCCCATCAAACGCTGGATTGAGCCAGAGGAAGTAGCAGTGATTAGCCTTTTCTTAGCAAGTGGAAAAGCGAGCGCCATGCAAGGACAAATCCTGACTATTGATGGTGGCTGGTCTTTGAAGTAGGAGGAGTTGGATGGAAATCAAAAAACACTTTGGAGTCTATGCTGTTTGCTTTGAAAATAGGAAGTTACTCTGCATTGAAAAAACGAGAGGCCATTATCAACATCGTTATGATCTACCCGGAGGCAGTCAGCAACTTGGTGAAGGATTGACGGAAACGCTGATTAGAGAAGTTATGGAAGAGACAGGATTTACTGTTAGAAGCTACTCAAATCCTCGAATCTACGATGTTTTCGTCAGGGAAGAGTTAAAAAATTTTATGGTTCACCATATCATGGCATTTTATGATATTGAGGTCAACGAGAAGGAACCTCAGGTTACGATTTCGGATGCTGTGTCTGATGGTGCGAATGATTCACTCGGATATGTTTGGATGGATATTCAGAAAATCATAGAAGAAAATGTTTCACCATTAGTCTTGAAGGTTAAGTCTGAATTATTAGGATTTGCAGAGCTGGACAAGACCTTGTATATGAATTGGAAGGTGAATGATGAGAAACCAACTTGTCCTTAGTGGAGAACAAATTGTTGAAAAAGTTTATCCTCAGTTATTGCACCACGTCGGTATGATTCGTGGAGAATATTTGTTGAGAGAGCTTAATCAGAACATCCTATTAGCAAGTTGCCAGCAATTTGTAAAAGATTATCTAGATACCATTTGCTCCTTGTACTCAGACGAAGAGGTTTGGTATCGTTTTTCAGAGTTAACAAATACAGAAGCTAATTGTTTAGAGGGGACTAAAGAGCATTTTGATGAAAATCATCCCTTGTTTGGTTATAGAGGAACTAGGCGCTTG